>JBIIFS010000018.1:0-19106 GCA_044237185.1 Luteolibacter sp. | reverse complement strand
CTCCATCATCATTCTCATCTCGCTCTTCCTTCTTTGGAAACTCGAATTCATCGCCACGCTGCTGAACCTCAAAACTTTTCCATCCTCTCCACCGCGTGAACTCGATGGCCTGATGGATCAAGAAAAACTCGATAAGGCCCGCTCTTATCTCCTCGTCAACGATCGCTTCGACATGTTTCGGTCGATTTTCTCACTCGTTGTTCTTGTCGGCTTCTGGTTCTGCCAAGGATTTCCTTTTCTCGACAATCTCGTGCGTTCGTTTTCCGAAAATGAAACCGTTTCGGGAATGTGGTTTCTCGGCATGCTTTTCATCGCCCAAAGCTTCATCTCTCTTCCCTTCGACTGGCATGAAACGTTCGGCATCGAGGAAAAATTCGGCTTCAATAAATCCACGCCAAAAACCTTCATCCTCGATCGTATCAAGGGTCTATTTCTGGCCGCAATCATTGGATTGCCGATCATCGCCGGCATCCTTTGGATTTTCCAAGAAGTGCCGAATGCATGGATCTGGGCATGGGCTTTTGTGACTGTTGTCCAACTCCTGCTCACCTACCTCGCTCCCACTTTCATCCTTCCGCTCTTCAATAAATTCACTCCCATGCCGGAAGGCGAGCTCCGCACCAAAATCGAGGAACTCGGTAAATCCTGCGGATTTCCGTTGGAAGGTGTCTTCGTCATCGATGGCTCCAAACGCTCCACCAAAGCCAATGCCTATTTCACAGGCTTCGGGAAACATAAGAAAATCGCTTTATTCGATACCTTGATCGATAAGTCCACCACCCCAGAAATCCTCGCCATCCTCGCCCACGAAATCGGCCACTTCAAGCTCGGCCATATCAAACAACGCATATTTGTCGGCATCCTCCAAATGGCTCTGATCTTTTTCCTCATCGGACTAGCAACCGATAAAAACGGAACTTTCGCCCACCTCCTCCACGATGCGTTTTTCGTAAAGGAAATCTCCACCCATACCGGCCTCGTGTTCTTCACAATTCTCCTGGAACCCGCCTCAAAACTCCTCACCGTCCTAGCCAACGCATGGTCACGCAAACACGAGTTCGAAGCCGATGCCTACGCAGCAAAAGCCACGGACACTCCCGAAGCCCTCGCCACCGCCCTCAAAAAACTTTCCTCCGACCACCTCTCCCACCCAGCCCCTCACAAACTCCGCGTGATCCTAGATTATTCCCATCCCCCGCTTCTTCAACGGCTGCGGGCATTAAATAAGGAGTAGGCGCGTCCCCGCGCCTTGAGTTCAAGCGGGTGTCCTCACCCGCGACTAAAGTTACTGAATAGCAGAATGACCTTGATGCATTCCTTCATTTCGCTAAGTTCCAAAAGATGATAACCGAGCAAGTCCCCGTTCCCGAAAATGAGAACACTACTAACCAATCAGAAATAGAGGCACGTCGACTTCGTATCAAAGCAGTAGTAGGAATCTGGGAGGATCGCTACCAAGGCAAATCCACCGATGAAATCATGAAGGAACTGAGAGCCGATCTCCGGTGATTTCTCTAAGAGGCTGTCTTAAAAAACCAAAATGGGGGAATTGAACCACAGAGACTCAGAGAACACAGAGGTGCTCGTTTCATACCTAGATATCCAAAGAACGGCTCTGTGCTCTCTGTGTCTCTGTGGTTAAAATACTCTTATTGTTGGATTTGCCGAATTATTCAGACAGTCTCTAAATACTTTGCGAAACTTTGTGCTCTTAGCGACTTTGCGTTGAAAGTCATTGAACTTTGAAACTTGAAACTTCCCCCGATGAAATACCGACGCTGTGGCGACTCTGGCCTCCTTCTCCCTGAAATCTCTCTGGGCTTCTGGCACAACTTCGGCCACGTAGATGATTTCCAGGAATCCCGTGCGATCATGCACCGCGCGTTCGATCGCGGGATCACTCACTTCGACCTCGCGAACAACTACGGCCCGCCTCCGGGATCGGCTGAGGAAAACGTTGGGAAAATTCTAGCCGAGGATTTTTCTAACCATCGTGACGAACTCATCATCACCACCAAAGCAGGTCACACGATGTGGAACGGCCCGTATGGCGAATGGGGTTCACGGAAACATTTGTTGGCATCGCTCGATCAATCGCTCAAACGCCTGCGCCTGCCTTACGTCGATATTTTCTATTCGCATCGACCCGATCCCCACACCCGACTCGAAGAAACCATGTCTGCACTCGCCACCGCGGTGCAATCGGGCAAAGCCCTTTATGTCGGGCTCTCCAAATACCCGTTAGAAATGCTCAAGCAAGCGGTTGAAATTCTCAAACAAATGAGCATGCGTTGCGTGATCTATCAGCCGCCATATTCCATTTTGAATCGCTGGCCAGAGGCGGAGGGAATTCTCGATTACCTCGATCAAGAGAAAATCGGCTGCGTGGTTTTCTCTCCACTCGCGCAAGGCATGTTGAGCCCGAAATATGTCGATTCTATTCCCGCCGATTCACGAGCTGCTCGCGCTGAGGGTTTTCTGCAAGAAGATCAAGTCCTCGCCCAACAGGAAAAAATCCGTGCGCTTGATCATATCGCGAAATCCCAAGGCATGACACTCCACCACATGGCGATCCAATTTTCTCTGAAACACCGTGCCGTCACCTCCGCCATTATCGGTGCAAGAAACGTCGCCCAACTCGACGACACCCTCGATGCTCTCGATGCCCCAGCCCTTTCCGATGAAACCCTGAAAAGCATCAACACCATAGCTCCAGCCCGTATAACGCGCGATGCAGAGTCGCAATAAAGATGAAGAGAACCACAATGGGAGCGAAGCGGACATGGACGAACCACAGCCCGCATGTTTCCGATTGAAGTTTCGCAACCGAAACCTACGTTCCCCGACATGTCGACACCCAGCCCCTTTTCCGAACGCAAATACAAAGCTCAAATCGAGGAATCCACGGATTTCGCACCGAAATTCGATACCGACGGCTTAATCCCCGCCATGGCCATGGATGCATCGACGAAAGAGCCGCTGATGCTCGCCTATATGAATGCGGAATCCCTCAAATTAACCCTGGAATACGGTGAGGCTGTTTATTGGTCTCGCTCACGGTCGGAAATTTGGCACAAAGGCAAAACCTCCGGACACACTCAAAAAATCATCGAAATCCGCACGGATTGCGATCAGGACGCACTCATCCTCATGGTCGATCAAATCGGTGCCGGTGCCTGCCACACCGGACGGAATTCCTGTTTTTACCGGAAAATCGTCCCAGGCACACCCGCCGCCCTCAAATTCACCCAGACCGACCTCTCCTTCGACCCGAGTCAGGTTTATAAGAAATCATGATCCCGGCAGGGATAAGAGAAATTAGCCGGCGGTCATAGACCCCGGGGAGTAAGCCCAAACAAATATCCGATCCCGGCAGGGATCGCAGAACCGCATAATCAATCGTCTGTCATCCCTGCCGGGATGCGGAATATTTTTGGATCGTATTTCCCGAGGTCTTCGACCATCGGGCTAATTTCTGCCACCTCGCTGAGGTGAAAAAAGACCATAATTTAATCCTACTCCGTGACCTCCGTTTCCTCCTCTTCTCCGTTTAAAATTTGCCCGCATCCATCATCGATCCCGATTTACCGTCAAAAATCCCAAAATAATAGCCAAATTTAAACTTCAGCCTTGCAAAACCCACACACATCCCCTAGCCATCTCGCCCCGCGAGTTCGGTAAACCGCCGCACCGCCACGACCACCACCCTTTTCCGCACACACGATCATGGACATCATCAAGAAAATCGAACAAGAACAACTCAAGGAAGACGTTGCATCATTCAATGTTGGCGACACCGTCAAAGTCCATTGCCGCGTGGTTGAAGGTGGAAAAGAGCGCGTTCAGATTTTTGCTGGCATCGTGATCGCAAAAGGTGGCAGCGGCATCAACTCGGCTTTCACTGTTCGTAAAATCTCTTATGGCGAAGGTGTCGAGCGTGTATTCCCTCTCCACACCCCGCGTATCGCCAAAATCGAAGTTGTCACCCAAGGAAAAGTCCGCCGTGCTAAACTTCATTACCTTCGCGGCCGTGTTGGTAAACGCGCTCTCCTCGTGAAAAGCGCTGATTGATTTCCAAAATCATCGTGCAAAATCTCGCCCCACTCGCATATTTTTGCCTGTGGGGTTTTTCTTTGTTTCATTCCAGAGATCCCTCTCTAAGTTTTTCTTCAAGCGTTCATGCGAATCCCTTTTTACATCACCCTGCCAAGTTGCCTCTTCATCGTTTTGATGACCTGGTGGATCAGCACCCGTCGCATGGATTTCATAACTCCTCCCTCGACAACAAAACTTGAGGAAATTCATAAAAAAACCATCGCCTCATTGCCTATTTCAAGAACGCAGCCAGAGATCTCAACTATCGCTGCTCCCGCCCTTCCCAATATCGAGCAAACTGCTAACGATCCATCGGTGGTCTATTCAGGCACGATTGACATAGGTGATCTTAATCCAGCGAAAAAACTCGATACCTATTCGGAACTCGCTCCCGATGGCGCGGGAAAACTCCTCAAACTAGCACTCGAACTCGAGAAAATGAACGCCCCCCAACGTTCGCTGCTCGCCTATGAGCGCGTGCTCGATCTCTCACGGGCCAATCCGCAACAAATCGACCTTGCCCTGCACAAGATCCGCCTTATCAGGCCGTCGCTGCCAGTTTGGAACCCAAACACCAAACTCGCACATCCCATTGTGATCCACATTGGCACTGGGCAAAAATTCTCGAAAATCCTCCCTGAAATCATGGAGAACATCACCCAAGAAATTCAGCATTCATCTTCCGGACTGGTCCAATGCTCTTTCAAACTCAACATCGGGGAGTCCATCCGTACGAACGACGCTCCCACACCCCTCGCCTTGTGGTTGACAGGAGGCAACAAAGGCAACTCATCCACCGATGTCCTCTCGTTTACCTCCAACCGTCCTGAAACACTTCACAAAGACCTGCTCAAAACCATTTTCAACCTGATTCGCGGACAACTTTCAAAATCCACTTCCTACAACCCGGCTCCAGAGGCAATGGATGATGCTCGAATCGCCCTATCCTCCAACATCACCCGCTTGCTTTGGGATGAATTCGGAAAAACATTAAATCCTCCCCCAAAACCACGATAACCCGTTTTACCAAGTGGATTCCATCACTCAAGCCGCACTGGGCGCCGCTATCGGTGAGGCTACTCTCGGCAATAAAATCGGTAACCGCGCCATCCTCTGGGGCGCTCTGTTTGGATGCATCCCCGATCTCGATATCATTTTCTTTCCACTGCTGGATCATGCCCAGCGCCTGGAATTCCACCGCGGGGCCAGCCATTCCCTCTTATTCATGGTCATGGCCAGCCTAGCCCTGGCCAAACCTCTCTCCAAGCTCTGGAAAACAAATAAAGTCTCACCCTTACGCGCTGGAGTCTTCGTCTTTCTTAATTATCTTACCCATGTTTTAATCGATTGTTTCACAACTTACGGGACCTCCGTATTTTGGCCGTTTTCCAACGCTCGCATCGGCTTCAATAACCTCTTTATCATCGATCCGCTCTATACCCTGCCGCTACTCGTTTCCCTCATCTGGCTCGCCTTCTACCGCTCCAAAAAACAACAATCTAAACGCACCCGCATCCTGAAATGGGGTCTCGGACTGAGCAGCGCCTATGTCGTTTTCAGCTTCGCCATGAAGTTTTACGCTTCCTCCGCATTTAATGCCGATCTCGCACGCCGTGGAATCGAGTTCAATCGCCGGATGGAATCCCCAACCGCTTTCAACACTCTGCTCTGGCGCTCTATCGCCCAGCGGGAAGACGAAATCTGGGTCGGCTACCGCTCCATTTTCGACGTACCATCCAAACCCATCCGGTGGACGGTTTATCCGCGCCAAAAGGAAATCATCACGCCCTATGCGAACGAACCAGAGATCGAAACCCTCGACTGGTTCTCACAAGGCTGGTGGATTGCCCGACCCCACGCGCAAGGCATCTGGATCGCCGACATGCGTTTCGGTGAAACCCGCATCTACGACAACCGACCCGGCATGGTCGATTCACGCTTCATGTTTTCATGGTCGTTCGAACCGCATCGGAAAGGCGAGCGACTGAACAACACCCGTCCCACCGAAAGAAACGCCAAAGATGCGTTGAAACGCATCGGTCATCGCATCCTTGGCAACAGCAAACCGTGGGAAGCAAATCCTCGTTTGGTCGGCATGCCCGGCGCGTTACCGGAAAGCCTCAGGGTGGTGGAATAGAAAGGAACCGCGATTTTCAATCGCGACTGCCACCGGAGATTTCAACCCAAGCAATTTCGCTTACGAGGTCGCGATTAGAAATCGCGGGTCCTTTCCTGCCACTGCACCTCAATCCCATCCGGCGCTTTGAAATCCGGACCTAACACAAACAAGGCAGTGGCCCAGGCATCGGCGGTGGCGCAATCGCTTGCCATGACGGTTACAGAAGATGGCGGACGGATCACCGGTGTGCGGGTTCCCGGATCGATGATGTGGCTCGCCAGTCCTCCTTGGGCGGGTTTGAACTGGCGGTAGTTTCCACTGGTCGCCATGGCGCGCGCGCGCAACTTTGTGGTGCACGCAATGCTTCGCGTCGCAGGATCCGGAGCTTCGATGGCGACTTCCCATTCCCCGTCTCCCACCAAAATTTCTCCGCCTAATTCAAAAACAAAATCTTCAACTCCGAGTTCGCGCAACCTCTCTCCGACCCGATCCACCGCAAATCCTTTGGCGATCGCCGAAAGATCCATTCCCTTTCCACTGGGTCCGAAACCGATATCACCGCGAAGCCATAGCGAACCGATTTTTTACCACCCGCTTTGCTGACTCCCAAAAACACCCCGACCGCGATCCAAAAAATAGCCAGCGCGCTTTTCCATGAAATCCCGGCTTGATTCTCTTCTCGGGTGTGGCGGCTCAGCATTTCCCTCACACTCTCCACCACCGCGTGATTCGTGTAACTCGCTCCACTTGTGAACAGCGAAGGTGAAACCCATGTATCTTCTCCCAGAATCTCCTCCACGCTTTTCCCTAAAAAACCATCCGCGTATTTCACCTCCTCTTTCACCGAGCTGACATAGGGTTCGTTATCGCGACTTCCCAGAAATCCGATTCCCAGCACTTTTTTTCCATTGCGATCCAGCGCAACGATCACATCCGATGTTCCGTTGAATCCCCGTGCGGAAACTCCCATGCGACTGCTCCGCAACACGGTACCGAGGGTTTCTTTCCCTTTTCCAACTGCATACGTTCCGCCCGTTTTGTTAGATGAAATCCGGTCCGCATCCGGAAACCATTTCTTCACATCCGCCAAAACCAGCGGAGCAGGAAACCATTGCTCCATTCCCTCCGCACCGAACCTCGCCGCGACACCACGCGCCATCGCTTCGCTGGTCAAGGTAGCGCCTGAAACCACAACAGGTGAACCCGCCGCACCGAGCGATGCCTCGGATTTTCCGTTCCACTGCGCCCAAAACGCCTTGTCATCACGGATTTTTCCAACATGCCCGTCCACATCTTGCTCATGCCCATCCTACCCTTCTCTGTGGCTTTCGAGTCAGCGCCCGACCACATCCCAACAAAACCATGACCTGTGAAATCGGCGAAAAACTTGCCCTTGATCCGTTTGAGCTTCCCGGCATCGACATCCACCCCGTTCACCGCCACTTTGAATCGACCCGCACTTTCTGGCCGTTCCAAGCGCTTGGTCCAATTGAGCGTCATCACCCAAACCTTATACTCCCCAGCCTCAGCCACCTCGAACTCCGTGCTGGCGTCCGCCACCGGCTTCCCTAGGCCATGGGCGATCAAATACGACGAACCCATCGATTCGATAAATTGGGTATCTACCCCCAGCCACCCTTGTCGGCGAACTGTTCGGTTTCGATGAGAAACGATGCGGCTTGGATTCGCGCGACAGCCAGAAGGCCAAAAAGTAATCGGAATTTCATAAGTTATGGTGAATAAGTGCGCAGATAAAGTTCAAAATAGAGCCCAGCTTTCAAGAGTCCGCCATCTTATTTCTCTGCCGTGCCTCGCGGAAAAACGACTGCAACAAGGCCAACGACTCATCACCCATCACCCCGACCGTGACTTCACAGCGATGATTGAGCGGCGGATTCGCATCCAATAAATTGATCCAGCCACCCGCTGCGCCTGCTTTTGGATCGCCGCAACCAAAAACCACCCGATCTGGCCGACAATGCACAATCGCCCCCGCACACATCGGACACGGCTCTTTGGTCACGTAAAGCGTGCATTTTTCCAAACGCCAATCGCCCACCGCCTGCTGCGCCGCCGTAAGCGCCAACATCTCCGCATGCGCCGTGGCATCTTTTAAAGTCTCAACCTGATTCCATGCCCGCGCGATGATTCTCCCCTCATGCACCACCACCGCTCCCACAGGAACCTCGGAAGCCGCATACGCCTTATGTGCCTCACGCAACGCCTGTTGCATGAAATGGGCATCACTATGGAGATCTATGATCAATTCTTCGCTCATCTAGGTAGGTTTTAACTTTCAAGTTTCAAAAATCAAACATCAAGACAATCTAAAGCCATGTTGAATGGTAGGGTCATTTTGATAAAATGACCGTTTGGTAACTTCACTAGTGGGATGAGGTAGCCCCGAAAATCCGACCACTCAGGGGCTAAACTAAGCTATGGTGGAGGGGTTTTCGGGGTCACCTCATGGTGAGCGTTTTGATCGAAGCCTCCGGAAACACCTTCCAGATATCTTGCTTAAATTCCTCTTGCGTGTTCAGCCCTTCAAATCCGTCTAGTCCGTCCAATCCTCAATCGAATGGCAATCTCGTCATCCTCAGGATGGCGCTCCTGAGTTGTGGGTTGTCTTCCTCTCTTCGCAGCGGCGGTTTTATCAAAACCGCCCTACCATCATTTCCCCCCTCCGCTCCCCTTCGATTTTTCCTTCCCATATCGCTCTCCCATGCTTCTCTAATCCCGTGATTCCCAAGACTTACTTCGACCGCGTTATCGCTCCGTCTCTGCTTGCTGCCAACTTTTCAAAGGTTGGCGAGGAAATCACCCGTGCCATCAATGCCGGGGCGGATTGGATGCACTTGGATGTGATGGATGGGCATTTTGTCGACAACATCTCCTTCGGCCCCGCGATGGTGCAGGCGGTTCACGAATCGAATGATATCTTTCTCGATGTCCATCTGATGATTTCACGACCCGATCACTACCTCCCTCGCTTCATCGCCGCAGGCTCCGATTGCATCACGGTTCACGTCGAAGCCGATCACAACGTTTCCGAAACGCTCGGTCGCATCCGCGAAGCCGGTTGCTTCGCTGGACTCGCGCTGAATCCCGCCACACCTTTTTCCGAGGTTGTCCCGTTTCTCCATGAAATCGATCTCCTACTCTGCATGACCGTCGTCCCTGGTTTCGGTGGCCAGCCTTTCATGAAAGAAGTCATGAGCAAGGTCGAAGCCGCTGCAACTTATCGCACCGAACATAGCTTGAATTACCATATCCAAGTTGATGGAGGAATCGGCACAGAAACCGCCGCCATCAGCTACCGAGCCGGTGCAAACGTCATGGTCGCAGGCTCAACCACTTTCGGAGCAAAAGACATGGCCGCCGCCATCCAAGCGATCCGCGAGGCTTGAGCAAAATAAAATTTTAACCGCGAATGAACGCGAATAAACGCTAATGAAATTCAGAAAATCCTGATCATCTCGACGGTTTCGAGTTAAATACTCAGTGATATGAACTTATCATTTCTCTAAAATTCGCGTTCATTAGCGTTCATTCGCGGTTTTCTTCATTTTAATTATCCATCAACCCATTACTTTTAATCACATGCCAAAAAAAAGCGGAACCGAACGCGTCGTAGTCAAAGTTTTCACCTACGGCATCCAACCCAAGATCTGGAGACAATTTTCCATCGATACTTCTGTTAGCTTTTTGCAGTTGAGCGATGCGCTCCAGGCCGCGATGGGTTGGGAAAACAAACACCCGCACGAATTCCGTCACGGCAAAGGCAAGCGCCTCGTCGATGTCATCGGTCCGGTCGGCTTGCAGGATCAAACCCTCGGCGAATTCCAAGATGAGACTTTTCTTACCGTCGCTGATTACATTGGCCGCAAACGCCTACCGATGCGGATGCTTTACCGTTATGATTTCGCGGATGAATGGATTCACGAGGTGGTTTTTGAAAAACGCGTCGAAAGCGAGAGCATCAGTGGTCCGGTAATGATCGCTGGTGAACGCGCTTGCCCACCCGAGGATTTCGGCGGTGCCTTCCAATACATGATGGCCGCAGCCGGTGAAATCGAATGGGCACATCCGGGTTACATACCCGAACATTTCGATCCAAAAGCGGTCGACTTCGAGGCGAAGAAAACTCGTAAAAGATGAAACCTAAATTCTCTAGCATCCTCGCCGCGATCATTGCCTTCGGTGGATCAATGGCATTTGCCCATCAATCGGAACCGCAACAGCCTTTCGATCGTCCACACGCACACGATAACGTTGAGTTCCACGTCCACACGGGATTGGAGAGTCGCTACTTCTCAGAAGGTCGCGACGCCCTCGATGGCGATTCCATCTGGGCCAGCAGTTTTGAGTTTGGACTCGATCATTTCGCTGCGGGTCTCTGGTATGGAAATTCTCCGAATCAATCATACGACGAACTCCAACTCAGCCTCGCGCTCATTCAAACTTTCGGTGATTTCGAAGCCAACATCGGCTATACGCATTACATCTTTCCCTTCGATGGCAGCCATGACGACGAAATCGGGACCGGTATCACTTGGACTGGCTTACCAGCCGAAATCGAAATCACCGCAGACATCTATCACTCATTCGATGCCGATGGATATTTCGCTAAGCTCTCCACCTCACGCGAATTCGAAATCACCGAGCCATTCAGCGTAACCTTGTCATCCGTCTTCGGAATCAATCAAGGCTACGTCTCAGATGGTCACGACGGAGCAAACCATTTCGCCCTCCAAATCGGCTACGAATACGTCCTCACAAAATCCCTCTCACTCATTGCACACACCACTTACAGTTGGGCAATTGACAAAAAAGCCACCGCGCCCGGCGATACGTTGTTAGAAGATTTCTTCCACTCTGGCGCCGGACTTCAGTGGAATTTCTAAACACATCTGTAATTTTTCATCCGCGTCCCTCTCCGACCTCTGCGCCCCTGCGGTGAAAAAACCTACCACTTACCACCCCCCGCAGCTCTCCCCACACAACCCCCGTTACACCCCCCTGCAATAAATCAACACTGCACCCCAACCAAAGCGCCCTCTTTTACAATCTTTGTCACGGCCACGACAATAATTGTAAAAGCTTCAGATGGATTACTTAACCAGAGTTGGGATTTCGTGGATACCAAGCAGTAACTATTGGCTAGAAAGCACCTCCTTTTACAATCTTTGTCACAGCTGGGACAATAATTGTAAAAGCGTCAGATGGATTTCTATTCCCGAATTAGGGGTTTCAGGCAACCCAAGCCCAAGCACTTAGAAATTGGCAGCGGATTTACCGGCACGCGTTCCTGTTATAAAAGCCCCCTGTAGCAAATAACCACCCGTCGGTGCGTCCCAATCAATCATTTCTCCGCAGAGAAACACGCCGGGGAATTTTTTAAGCATCAGGTTATTATCCAGTTCGTCCCAGCAAACCCCACCTGCTGAAGAAATTGCTTCTGCTATGGGTCGAGGCCCTTTGAGTGGAATCCGACACGCTTTAGCACGCGTCGCCATTCCCTCAGCTGTTTTCAGCTTTTCCAACCCAATGACCTGCCGTGCCGCATCACTCAGCTTCCAGCGTTTCGCAGACATTTCCAGATCATTTTTTCCATTATCTAATTTTCCTAACAATTGATTAT
Organism: Luteolibacter sp.; assembly: GCA_044237185.1. Classification (GTDB taxonomy): domain Bacteria; phylum Verrucomicrobiota; class Verrucomicrobiia; order Verrucomicrobiales; family Akkermansiaceae; genus Luteolibacter. The sequence continues at coordinate 7,251 of JBIIFS010000018.1, read as the reverse complement.
GTGAAAAGGTCGGTTTGAAATCGATTTCCAAAACTGGTTCTTTCATCTCCCGTAATTCCCGACCCAACGCATAGATCGTTCCGCCTTCTAATCCATAACGAGTTACCAATAACTCCCCCGCCACCCGCTTACCACCCGCAGACACCACGATATTCTTCATCGGCATCCCTTCTGCCTTTTCTAACAAACCATCCGGCCAATCCACTTCCCAACCACAGTTCGAAGCAACCAAGGGTGCGCATTTCACACCCATCTCTTGGAATTTTGTAATCCAACCACCATCGGAACCCGTCTTCGGCCAAGACCCGCCACCGAGCGCAAAAACGATCGCTTTGGCTTTCACTTTCAAGCCGTTTTCAAAAACCAGTATATTTCCCTCAGACAACCCGCTCCATAGATGCCGCGATCGAATCTCCACTCCCAAACCTTTCAACTTGCCTAGCCACGCACGTAGCAGCGGAGCTCCTTTAAGGGATTTGGGATAAACCCGACCACTCGTTGCTTGAAACGTTTCCTGACCGAAGCTGTGAGCCCACTCGCGCAAATCCTGCGGTTTGAATTCGTCCAACAAACTACGCCAAAGATCGCCTCCCGAATAGCGCGAAACAAATGCCTCAAATTCCTCACCGTGGGTGAGATTCAATCCACCTTTTCCCGCCACCAAAAACTTTCGTCCCACCGAGGATTTTCCATCAAACACCGTCACAGCCCGCCCCGCCAGCGCCGCAACCTCCGCCGCACGCAGTCCGGCAGGACCACCACCCACGATGACGACGTCGAGTTTTTCTAGCATAATAAAGATTTGTGTAGATTCATGTCTGATGTGAACTTCTGGAGTTAGGAAATTCAAGTATCAATAAACCCTGTGGACTAGACCATGAAATCTCTATCCTGAAGGGATTACAGATCTTAGCAAATTAGGCGACAGGAATGTCGCCTCTCCTTATTTAAACCAGTTTCAACCTCGCCAGATCCTGTGCATCGATCAAGCCAACGGGTTTTCCTTCCGCATTCACCACGACGATGTCATCAATACGCTTTTCACCGACCTTTTTGACAGCCTCGACGGCAAGTGAATCCTCGGTGAGTGAAATCGGATTCCGTGTCATCAAATCTGCAACTGGCAATTCACCGATTGCAGGGTTCTTTTCATAGCCACGTGCAAAATCTCCGTGGGTGAAAATTCCTGCGAGTTTGCCATCGGTAGATAAGATCAAACAAGCACCAGCGCGACTACGATTCATCTCCGCTACAGCATCGATGACTTTTGCGGTAATTCCTACCATCGGAATCGCTTCGTTGCGCCGCATGACATCGCCGACTTTCAAAAGCAATGCCCTACCCAGTGAACCGCCCGGATGGTAGCGCGCAAAATCTTCCTCAGAAAAACCACGAGATTCTAACAAAACCATCGCCAGCGCATCGCCCATCACCAGCATAGCCGTTGAAGATGAGGTAGGTGCAAGATTCATCGGACACGCTTCGCGCTCAACCCATGTATCCAATGCGACGTCGGCTGCTCTTGAAAGCGATGAGTCGCGTTTACCGGATAGTGCGACAACTTTAATATCAAAACTGCGCAAAAATGGCAGCAAGCCCAGAAGCTCCTCCGTCTCTCCGGAATAGGATAGCGCGAGAACGACATCGCCGTCGGAGAGCAAGCCGAGATCGCCGTGCAGGGCGTTCTGCGAATTCAGCACAACCGCCGTCGCTCCGGTGGAGTTCAGGGTGGCAGCGATTTTATGACCGACATTTCCGGATTTTCCGACTCCCACGATCACGACCTTGCCACGGTTTTCGAGCGATCCACGGATCAACTTCACCGCTTCGCCGAACTCCGAACCCAGTCGTGAGGCCATCTCACGCAGGCTCTCCGCTTCCATTTCAATGACCGCACGCGCTTTCGCTTCAAAATCCATGACCGACAGTTCAACCGTTCCGCCCCATCATTTCAACTCGTAATAGTAGGCCCCGCAGGATGGCAATTTCCCCATATCCAGGCCATTGGAGAGCATATCGGCATCGAATGCTACGATTTCGCGCGACTCTCCGAAGCGTCCCAACCATGAAAATACAGCGGATTCGGCATTTCCTAAAAACGCCAGTGCCTCGGGCGTGAAACGAACTTTCACCTCCAAATCCCGGTCCGGATGGAAATTCGCCACACATAAAAATGCCTGCCCACTCGCCGCATTACGCCTGAGAAACGCGTAGATCCAATGACCGGATTCATGGTTTTCCCGGTTCGCGTAATTGAGGCCGAAGAACTCTCCCCGCTCAAACGCCGGCTCTTTCAAGATCCGCAACAAGTCCGCATACCATTTCCTCAGATCCAGCTGCTCGGTTGAAAGCAGAGCCCCGTCGTATTTCCCACCATTCACCCATTTCTGAAACTCCGGCATCGCGGTGTAATCAAAAATCGAAGTCCGGCCGTCATCTCCGCTGAAACCCTCGGCGCCCATCGCCGGCTCGCCGATTTCCTGTCCGTTGTAAAACATGATGGACGCGCGACTCATCCCGAACATCACCGCTGCAGCAGGTTTCCCAGCCCGCATCCCCCGCCCGCCCCAATGCTGCGGACTCGCGATCCTCACCTCGTCATGATTTTCCAGGTAGCGGATGCATTGATGAAATCTCCGACCCGTAAAAATCCCGCCGTCGAGATCGTTCGCCCATTTTCCGGATTCATAAATACCCTGGAGAATTTTGTAAGTCGGGTGGTCATAAGCTCCGTCGAAACCCGCATCTAACAAAGCATCGATCACATCTTCATCGGCAAGCTTCGCGGGATCCGAATCATACGCCTCCGCTCCGAAATAAACGCTTGGATTTCTCCGGCGCGCTCTTCCGATAACCCACGTCCAGAACTCGACCGGGATCATGTGCGCCATGTCGGCACGGAATCCGTCAACCCCCATTTCCTGCCAGTATGCCAGAATCCGATCCATCGTCCGCCACGTGCGAGGAACCTCATCCTCCCGAGCATCCGCCTTGGGCAAATGAGTGGTGTCCCGCCCTTGGGTGAAATCATGGCCGTAATTCAACTTCACGGTTTCATACCAATCATGAACCGAGGGTTCCCAGGTCACCGCATTGTTTCCCGTCACCCTTCCGAACTCTCGTTCCGGTTCGAATCGACCCGTGCAACCCTCCATTCCAACCGTCGGCAATTTCAACGGCGCCCCACCGCCCGGATGCGTTTCATCGAGATAGAAAAAATGATTGTCGCGATCAAAGAACACCTCGCGCTTGTCGTTCGCGCCAAATGAAAGCTCCGGTCTCACATCCGACCCGTAACTCCGCGCCACATGGTTCGGAATGAAATCGATGATCACCCGCAGACCCGCCGAATGGCAACGATCCACCAACTCACGAAATTCCTCCAGCCTGCGACCCGTCTCCACCGCGTAGTCCGGACAGACATCGAAATAATCCCGGATCGCATACGGACTCCCCGCCTTACCTTTCAGAATATCCGGCGGATCCGCGGGGCGATCCGGGTATGCCGTGCCGCTAGCTTGCTCGATCACTCCGGTGAGCCAGACATGATTGAAGCCCATTTCACGAATCGCTGTCAGAGCCTTTGAATTGATGTCACGGAATTTTCCACAGCCATTCTGCGCAAGGGTGCCGTCGAAAGTGCGGGTCTTGCAAAGGTTGCCAAAAGTCCTCACGAACAATTGGTAGATGACCGGTCTGTTAATACATTTATCAGAAATCATCACCTGAAATCTAGACTACTGAGTTAGCCCCTTACGAGATATATCAACAGAAAATCCATAAAGAATGTTTAATGGTAGGGCGCTCTCGCCGTAGAGCGCCGCGCGAAGCGAGGAATCATATAAGCAGACTAAGTCAAATCCTAGTCACATCGCTTCGCGCGGCTGCCTCGGCGATGCAGCCCTACCTAAAAACCAAGACGGCGTCCGAAGATCACCGCTGCTTTCACAGCTTTGTCCAGGCGCCGTTGTTCTGGGAGGACTTCACAGCAGCTTCGATAAACGCCATGCCGTCCACTCCGTCCTGAACGGTTGGATAATCATACGCTTCGTTGCCTTTGAATTTGCCTTGAACCGCATCCGTGATCGCTTCCGCAGCGGCGAGATAGACATTCGCAAACGCCTCGATGAACGCCTCAGGATGACCGAACGGAAGACGCGTGTATTTTTGCGCCACCGCTCCGTTGTAGCTGTTGCCACGGCGCCAGATTTCGCGAGGCTTGTCGGCAAATTTGACGATCAACTCATTCGGATGCTCCTGATGCCACTCGATCGAAGCTTTGGTTCCGTAGACACGAATGTTAAGGTTGTTTTCATCACCCGTGGAAATCTGCGAGGCAAAAAGCACACCGCGTGCGCCACCCTCGTAACGGCATAGCATTGAGCCATCGTCGTCTAACTGACGACCTGGAATAAACGTATTCAAATCCGCTGCGACGGATTCCAAGCGCAGACCTGTGATGTATTGAGCGAGGTTTTCCGCATGCGAACCGATGTCGCCCATGCAGTTAGAAACGCCCGAGATACTTGGATCCATGCGCCAGTTGGAAATTTTTCCACCAGCGGAAGTTGCTTCGTCATAAGCGGAGATCGCGTAGCCTTGTGGATATTCAGCGACGATTTTAAGAATCTTCCCGAGCTTCCCTTCCGCCACCATCGCTTTGGCTTCTTTCACCATTGGGTAGCCGGTGTAGTTATGAGTGAGAGCAAACACCAAACCGCTTTTCTCCACCACTGCCTTGAGCTCCTCACCTTGTGCTTTCGAAAACGCCAATGGCTTCTCGCAAATCACGTGGATGCCACTTTCCAAAAACTTTTTCGCCACTTTGTAATGAAGATCATTGCGCGCCACGATGCTGACAAAATCGATCCGCTCACCCACAGGCAACGCCGCTTCTTTATCGGCCATTTCCCCATAAGTTGAATAAACTCGATTTGGGCAGAGGAAGAAATCCTCACCGGAGAGCTTTGATTTTTCAGAATCCGATGAAAAACACCCCGCCACTAGTTCGATTTTCCCATCGAGGTTCGCCGCCATCCGATGCACCGCACCAATGAATGCCCCACGTCCTCCACCAACCATACCCATTTTAAGTTTTCTATTCATCGTATCAAAAATTGTATTTCTGCTCGCAGGCATCTGCATTCAACCAACTCTCCCCACACCTGCAACCCATTTTCTAGTCTCACCCGTTCATTTTTAAAACGGAGAGACGGAGAAAGCGGATGACACGGAGCTTTAGTTAGTTCTAGTTAACTATTAGAGATTCATCTCTTGTTTGGGATTTGGATTTTAAAATTTAGAATTTCACCCTCCGTGTCCTCCTCTTCCTCCTTCCCTCCGTGGTAAAAGAAAGCCCGATTACTAACCCATGCCTGAAACAACCACCAGATACGGACTCGTAGGGATACGCATCCCTGCCATTCCTTTAAAAATTTCGATTCGCCATTCCGTCCAGATTTACCCACAATCCCACTGTGAAGTCCGGATTCCTTGAAAAACTTGTATCGCGGCTCGATCGGGTCGAACCCGGTGAGATCCAACAAATCGTCACGCGTTTGATTCAGGAAAAGGGATTCCTTGAGAATGTGTTCGAGGCACTTCAGGAAGGCCTGATCATCCTCGACCCCGAGGGGAAAATCATGTTCCTCAATCGTGCTGCCTGCCAGTTCTTCGGACTGGACCCCGCAAGCTCGCTTGGCGAGACCATTTCATCAAAAATCCGTGGTCTCGACAAACTCTCCCTGAATGGCTCCAACCAATCCGTCTCGCGCGATATCGAGGTCTTCTACCCCGAGCACCGTCGACTCAATTTTTATCTCTCGCCCATCGACGATCCGAAAAATTTCGAACTCCCGCTCGGTCATGTGATGCTGATCCGCGACACCACCAGCACCCATGCCGAAACTCAGGAAAATATCGAGTCCGAGCGTCTCAACGCACTTACTCTGCTGGCAGCCGGAGTCGCCCATGAAATTGGCAATCCACTCAACTCCCTCGATATTCATCTCCAATTGATCGAGCGCAAAATCCGAAAACTTCCACCTTCTTACCGCCAGAGCCTAACGGAAAACATGCAGACGGCTCGTCAGGAAATTCAGAGGCTCGATACCATTCTGAAACAATTCCTCAGTGCTGTCCGCCCGACCACACCACGCCGCGAAAAACGCAGCATTAACTCCATACTAAATCAAACGCTGACCCTGCTGGAACCCGAAATCAGTTCACGCAATATTGCCGTGAACCTCGATCTCTCGGAAACCCTACCCAACGCGATCATTGATCCAGATCAGTTCCAACAAGTCTTCTATAACCTGCTATGCAATGCCTACCAAGCCATCTCGGGAGATGGAGGCCTGATCGAAATCAAAACACGCTCTTCCGAAACCGATTTCCTCATTTCCATTTCCGACAACGGCATCGGTATCTCTCCCGAGCAAATGGGCAGCTTGTTCGAACCCTACCGCACGACCAAATCCGCCGGCACCGGCCTCGGGCTACTAATCGTCCGCCGCATCATCCGCGAACACGGCGGCGAAATCGAAATCCTTTCCAATCCGGACGAGGGCACTTCCATTCTGATCCATCTCCCCCACACCGTCCCAAGCCCAAGGTTACTGCCTCCGCCGATTGTTGATGCGTGAGATGACTTGTCATTTTTGAACCACGAATTTCACGAATGTACACGAATAAGATTTTTTTTGATTCGGCTGCCATTCTTTGCTCACGGTCTGATTTTAGACATTTCCTATTCATTCGTGTTATTCGTGTAATTCGTGGTTAAAATTCTTTTTGATTTGGAAGAAAACCCTCCTATTGACGCCCGACCTCCCGTCACTATACTGCGTCAACTTGTCACCTTCTCTTTCTTTGAGTTTAAAGTTTAGAATTTAAAGTTACATGCTTCCCACCCTCCTCATTGTTGATGACGAACGCGCCACACGCGAGGGGCTGCGCTCTGCCTTGGAGGATGATTTCGATGTCTATCTCGCCTCCAACAATACCGAGGCCCTCTTCATTCTGAAAAACGAGCCTATCGAGCTTCTCCTCACCGATCTCAGGCTCGGCGGCGACTCAGGGATGGATCTGATCGATGCCGCGTCCAAGCTTTCATCTCCCCCAATCATCCTCATGATGACCGCCTATGGCTCGGTTGATACTGCGGTCGAAGCCATGCGCCGAGGAGCCTTCCACTTCGTAACCAAGCCTCTGAATCTGGATGAAGTCGAAATGCTGCTCAAACGTGCCCTT
>JBIIFS010000111.1:0-5656 GCA_044237185.1 Luteolibacter sp. | reverse complement strand
CATTACGAATGAGCTGCTCTACCCCTGAGCTACAGCGGCTTTTGTGAATACTGCCGCATGAAACGCATGCCGCAGAGCCACGAGCGTTTTAACTTCGGCAGCTCATCTTGCAACTAAAAATCTGCCTACAGTCCCCTTGTATCTTGACGAATCACGCTCACCCACAACACGATGTGATCATGTCAAAAGCCAAGCATTTCGCCGGATTGGATATCGGAGGTTCCACCGTCAAAGCCGTCATCATCAACTCAACCGGTGATCAGGTCGGTCCCATCGTCGAAGTGAAAAGCCATGTCAAAGACGGCTACCAAGCCACTTTCAAGCAGCTCGAAGCCGCACTCGATGAGCTCACAAAAAATACCGGAATCGATCGCAAAGACATTGGCGGGATCGGACTGGATGTCCCTGCTCCATCTTCCAATGGTGTGATCTGGGGAAAAGCCAACCTCGGCGATGACTGGGTCGGAACCGATATTTGTGCCGAGCTAAACAAACACCTGAATATTCCCATTCACATGACCAACGACTGCAACGCCGCAGCCGTTGGCGAATACGCGATCCGCCACAAACACCTCGGTGCCCTGCTCTTGGTCGCGCCTGGAACCGGCCTTGGCGGTGGCTTCGTCCTGCCCGGCGGAAAACTTTACGAAGGTGCCAACGGCCTCGCTCTTGAGGTCGGTCACATTTCCGTTCCTTTCACCGAAGACGACGGCTCACTTCCAAGTTGCACCTGTGGCCTCGAGGGCTGCCTCGAGGCATGGGTTTCCTTGGTCGCTCTCCGCCGCCGACTCTCCATTGAACTTCAAAAACCCGAATGGAAAGATCATGCTCTCAACGCAACCGAAGCAACGATCGAGGAGAAAGCCTTCAAACTACGAACCCTCGCCGAACATGGCGACGCTCTTTCCATCCAACTTTTCAAACAACAAGGTTTTATCCTCGGCTATGGGATCGCCGATCTCGTCAGAACCTTTGACCCCGGGCTTGTCGTCATCGGTGGCGGCCTCGCCGAAGCCAAATTCCGCAACGATTTTCTCGATTGGGTGCGTGAAGGTTTCGCTGACCGAGCTTGGCCGATTTATCGACACAGCCCCATCGACCCGCAAAAAGAAACCACCCGCTTCGAATGGGCGGAGGGCGGTGACGCAGCCGCATCGATCGGCATGGCCTACACGGCGCGTGAGCTTTTTTCCTAAGCCAAGCAGGGGCGGCATCCTACTACCCTGTTCCACTATGGCGGCAAAATGCCGCCGATCCTTAAATAAAATCCAAAAATAAATCTAAGGATCGAACTGCTCATGTGTCTTATACGATATAAGCATACTAAAACCGTTCCATGGACTTACACCCATCAAACTACGCCACCCGTAGAAAAGATGGAGCGATATCTGTGTTATCCCCCCCATTGAAACCAGAAAACATGGAGGAAAAACCCACGCTCCGCCAAATTTTCGACGCCGAAGAATCCGCCCTTCTGCGTTATGCCTTCGGCATTCTAGGTCAACGCGAGGCGGCCGAAGACGTCGTCCAAGAATCCTTCATGCGACTTCACTCCCTCTGGCATGAAGTCGAATCTCCCCGCCCCTGGCTTTTCCGCTGCGTCCGCAATCTCGCCTTCAACCACATCCGCGACAACAAACGAACCACGCCCCTCGAAACCACCTCTCCTGATTCCAAACAGTTGGAAATCCAGGATCTCAATCCTGATGCTTCACTCGGAAAAATGGAAGCCATCGGCACCCTCCAACTCCTCATCGCAGCACTCCCCGAACCCGACAAAACCCTCGTCTCCCTCAAATACATCTCCGGCCTCCGCTACGAAGAAATCGCCCGCCAAACCAACCTCACCGTCTCCAACGTCGGTTACAAACTCCACCACATCCTCAAATCCCTAGCCACTTCTCTCCGCCAACTAGGCATCGAATCAGCCGAAGGCTGAAAAAGAAAGGAACCGCGATTTCAAAATCGCGACAACCCAAGTCTTCAAAAAATCACCCACTCCGCCACATGAAAGACCTTCACACAGTCCCAGACGAAAACCTCGAAGCCCGCATTACCGCGTGGGTTCTCGGCGAGGCTTCGCCTTTCGAGGCAGCCAAACTCGAAGCCCTCTGCTCTGCCGACCCCGAACTCCAGCTTTTCCTCAACCATACCAGAACCATACATTCCCTTCTGCTGGAAACTCCCACTTCAGACTCCGAACACCTCTGGAAACTCTCCCCACCCAAACGCGAGATGCTTGATCCCATCATCGGCCCTAACAACCCATCCCGCGCAAACAAGAATTCCAGTCGACCTCGCGCCGCTTACCGCAAGATGTTCGGAATCGCAGCCGTTCTGGCCGTAACCCTTTTCATCAAACAGTTCTTCTTTTCTCCTTCTAAAGACCTACCACTCACGATGGCTTCCGCAAGTTCCGAGTTGAATTCGGAAATGCCGGCAACAGGGAAAAAAAACATCGTCACGCAAAATGATGTTCTGGCTGGCGGAAATGATTTCAGAGGAAGCTCTCAACCAGCAATCCGCGCCAGGCTAGGCAACAGTGGCGGCGAAAAAGTTGGAGATAATCTACAGCCCCCCGCACCGGCTTCAGATGCGTCAGCTTTCAGTGATCAATTGGCCATGAACGAGAATCTGTTAGAAAAGGAATCGTTACATGGATTGAGTGTGGAAAATACATCCGAGAAAGACACCTCATCCACAATCGTGCCAGGTGCGCTGGCTAAGGCAGATGCCTCGCGCCCAAAAAGCACCCTCAAATCATCACCCCCAACTGACGCGACCGCGGGTTTATCAGCAGATGACTTTGATGCAGTGGCGCAAACGAACGAAGATAAAGCGACATTTGAATTCAACCGTGACACAAAGCCTGATGATGCGATCGCAGCAAAGTCACTTGAATCCAATCGTCTCCTAATGAAAGGACAACCCATCGTGGGAGCATCCAGCGCCAAATCTTTACAGACTGCGCCAGAGCATGAGGCTATACTAAAAGATTCCGCACCGGAAAAACGCGAACTCCTCTCCTCCCACGCCACGGTCGCGAAATTCATCGGCATCAAAGACCACCGTTGCATGGGGCTCACCGGCCTTTGCCCCGATAGATGCGGTGATTCCGGCAAACTCGCCACCTTCGAGATCATCGAATACCTCGATTATCAAAAACCCGGCGAATACGGGGACCCCAAACAAACCAGTTTCCAAATCCTTATCAGAGACAATCAAGGAAACGCAAAAATTCCCGCCGAAATCCTCTCCATCATCGAATCCCTCAAACCCAACACCAAAGTCAAACTCTCCTGGAATCACGACTACGTCACCAAAGATAATTCCAGCTCCCCCGAACGCCCCATCACCAAAATCGAAGCTGAGCAATAGCTCGAAAGTCAAAGCGTTTAAGACTTCGTCTTATTGGATCATGTTCGCTAATGCTCACACTGCTTGGTTGATTTTAAGAGGGGTGAATCATCCTCCTTGACTCTCCCCTTAATCCCTAAACACCCTGCGGCGCAATCATGTTCCTAATCTCCATTCCCGCCCTGCAGCGCAACACCGCGATTTTACGCGAGGTAGCGGATCAGGCGGGTTGTAAAATCATCCTAGCTCTCAAGGGATTTTCGTGTTGGAAAGCATTTCCTCACATCACCAAAGACCTCGACGGCTGCTGCGCGTCCGGGCTCTGGGAAGCGATGCTCGCGAAAGAACATTTCGGAAAACACATCATTACCTACTCTCCTGCTTACGATGAGGAAGATATCGATCAACTGTTAGAGTTCACCCATCACCTCGACTTTAATTCCCTTTCTCAATGGTTCCGCTTTCGGGAAAAAATCTTCGCTCATCCTCGTTTCATCAGCGGCGAGGTGGTTTGTGGACTCCGGATCAATCCGGAACACTCAACCGGGCAAACTCCAATTTACGATCCCTGCGTTCCCGGTTCACGCCTCGGCGTCACTGCGGATCATCTGGTCGGTGCCGATCTAACCGGCATTTCCGGTCTGCATTTCCATACGCTTTGTGAACAAAACTCACCCGATCTCGAGTCCACACTTCAAGCCGTGGATGAAAAATTTGGCGACCTGCTCCGTTCCAAACAGATCACCTACCTTAACATGGGCGGTGGCCATTGGATCACCAAACCCTTTTACGACAGAGACCGACTCGTCCGCCTCGTAAAACAAGCGAAGGAAAAATATAAGGTCGAAGTCTGGCTCGAACCCGGCGAAGCCGTCGCCATCCACACCGGGGTTCTGAGGGCCAAGGTCATGGATGTATTTGAATCCGCCGGACACAAACTGGCGATTCTGGACATATCCGCCACCGCCCACATGCCAGACGTGATCGAAATGCCCTACAGGCCTGATGTGTATCTGGTGGAGAAGTCAGAGGCCAGAGACCAGAAACCAGAGGTCTTGAATCCTGCAGTGACTCTGGAGGGCGAGCATTATATCGCCGCCACCGACCCCCAATCTCCAATCTCCAACTTGTCCGTCGTAGCTTCAGCGAAGTCGGATCTCCCAATCCCCCAATCTCTCTTCACTTACCGCCTCGGAGGCCCGACTTGCCTCGCGGGCGACGTGATCGGAGACTATGTCTTTCAGCGAGAACTCAAAACCGGAGACATTCTCATCTTCGACGATATGGCCCATTACACCATGGTGAAAACCACCACTTTCAACGGAGTCAAACACCCGTCCATCGCCCTGCTTCATGAAGACGGCCGGATGGAAACGATCCGGACCTTCGGTTATTTGGATTTTCGCAACCGACTTTCTTGAAAAATCTTTACCCAGCAGACGGTAATCATTGATATATTAGCAGCAAGCGACTGCTTCTTGTCACTTGCATCACATCCTTCCCTCACCTAACCTAATTCCATGAGCACCCTATTCCTCGGCTTGATTGGTCCTATCGGCGGACCTGAAATGATCATGATCTTTGTCGTGATCCTCCTCCTTTTCGGAGCCAAAAAACTTCCGGAACTCGCGCGCGGCGTGGGCAAAAGCATGGGTGAATTCAAGAAAGCCCGTGAGGAATTTGAACGTGAAATCACCCGTTCCGAAGACGAGGTTGCACGTGAAAAAGATGCCGATAAGACAGCCCGCGTCAAACCAGCTGCCAATAACCAATCTCACGACGCATAATCCCCAAGCTCAAGGCATTGGCATGGAATAGCTGACGCCACTCACCCCCAAAAAATACAACCATGCGCAAGTCGCCATTTTGGCTGCGCCCAGCCTATTGCCTTGGCTTTACCCTGCTGATTTTTGCCGGCACATGGTATTCCCAACTCGCCGAAACTCCTCCTTGGAAACAATCATCTGGAGCTCCAGGACTAGAAGTTCCCACCCATGAGCCGAAACGGACAGCTCCCTCCAAACATCATTCGAGCACTTTCCGTTTTGTTTCCTATAATTTGAAAAACTGGCTCGTCTCCAGCCAGAATCCTGAAAAATCACCGGAATCCAAAAGCGCCATTATCGAGATACTCGCTGCCAGTGGCGCCGACATCATCGGTCTTTCTGAAATCGGTAGCGAAGCGGATGTTTTGGAAGTCAGGGACCGACTCAAAAAGGCAGGACGGGATCTTCCCTACTTTCATCATATCGGAGGCACAGATCCAATCCGCCACCTCGCCATTTTGTCCCGTTTTCCC
>JBIIFS010000017.1:0-19644 GCA_044237185.1 Luteolibacter sp. | reverse complement strand
ATTTGTGCATTTGGTGAAGCATCTTCATGGCCGGTTGAGGCGATCATCGCTAAATTCCGCGATGAGCTTTTGGCTGATACCGTGCAGGAGAGTGAGCTTGATGCATTGAATCCTGAGGCAGAGGCACAGAGGAAATTCCTAGTTCACTAGAGCGGTTCACGGTGATTTGCAAAGACTTGCGCCTTTGTGTTAGAAATTTTTTAGCAATCGCTTCAAGAGTCTTTGATTTGTTTTTCCAAATCCCGAGCGATTTGAAGGAGTTTTTTTTCCGAGTTGGTTTCGTCTGGGGACGGATCAAAGCGCAGTTGTTGGTGCAAGTCACAAGCTTCCTCGAGTTTGGCCTCGGAGATGCGGTAGTCTTTCAGTTTTCTCAACCACACCACGAAGGTTTCTCCGGGATTTCTTTTGCCTAGAATCTTGCGCGCGGTTTTTTCAAGATCGTGCAGTGGGGTTTTGATGACGGGTTTCCCCACTCCACGCATTGATTTTTTGGAATTAACGACGACTCGGGATTTTTTCAGGCGAATCGCGACATACAGTACGATTACGACTCCTAGTATCCACATGACGAGGGTCACGGCGAGTCGGTTTACGGCTTCGTTGCGCCAGAGAAAAAAGTCTTCTTTGATGCGTTGATAACGATCGTAAAATGACCGCATCCAGCTGTGGCCACGCGTTTCCTCGATCAGCCAACCGCCCGGTGTGGGATCGAAGTCAACCCAAAGTTGGAGCTCCTTGTTCCATACGCGAGTCCATGCATGAGCATGCGTTCCACGAATAATCCATTCGTCATGACTTGGATTTTTTTCCATGACCGAGAAACCCACGGTGTAACGAGTGGGTACATCGGCTGCTCTGAGAAGCAGGGCGGCGGCTGTTGCGAAATACTCGCAATGGCCTTTTTTGCTCGTGGTTAGAAATGTTTCAATCGCGGTCGGTCTATTTTTGGAACTGAATGCCCGCTCAATGGTGAGATGGCGTGTGTAATCGAACTCGGAGTCGAAAAATTCCCTGAGACGCTTGATTTTTTCGGTAGTCGTTGCCAATTGTTTCAAGCCCAGTGCGCCGGCGACTTCCTGGATGCCTTCCATTTCGTATTCGTCGATGGCGAGGTCTTCTTTCGGGTAAGGAGGCGCCTCGGTGGTTGGGTTGTCGTTCCAGCGGACCTTGCCTTGGATAATGGATTTGATGGGGAAGATCCGGACGGTGCCGAGTGGATTGAGATCGACCTCATTGAGCAGAAAATTGTTTAAAGTTGACGTATTTCCTGGCAAGGGCAGGGGATCTCCGGTCATGGCGGCGCCACGGATTCCAAATTCGGAGAGTGGCTTGGTGATATCCTTTCGGATCATGTTTTCGCGCAACATGTAAAACGAGTTGCCTACGGCTAGATCGGTGGAGTCCAGCGGGCGGTAACTTTCTTCGTTATCGCTCAATGGAGCCGGATATTGAATTCTCCAGTTCACGCCTTTGTAGCGATTGTAGGAAGCTGTTCTCAGCAGTCTGGGTGGCATTTGTCCGGCTTTTGGAGTGACTCTCCACAACATTTCATGGGACTGCTTGATCGCACCCAGCGATCCGATATGGGTGATCTTGAGATTGGGATCAGTGTTTCCTGTTCCATCAAGGTTGAGCCCTCGATGTGTGGCCCAGTGATAGAGTGCGGTCATTCCGATCTGACCCGATAGCCCCATGACTGCCGCAAGGATCAGGAGCGTGGTCATGGCAAAAAGCCGACTCCTCACATTTGCTAGCATGAGCCATGAGGTGAGGATAACTAGACCGACAAAAAAGATCCATTGTTGGGCATTGGGGCTTAAGCTGGAGGCGATGATGATGGCAACGAAGTAAGCGTTCCCAAAATTAAAACGAACGATTGATTGATTGATGCCGAGGTCTGAATTTCTTTTTATAAAAGAATGTGAAAAAATATAGAAGCAATTGAGGCTTAAATAATTATGAAATCCAAATGATTGTATAAACTGGAGTGGAAACAGGAGTGTGGGAAGCCAAGTGAGGAGTCTGGCGAGGGTGGTGTATCGGCTCCCATCAAGCCAGATGACTACCGCTGTCAAGAGGGTGAGGACGATGCAGAGATACCATGCACGGGAGCATGCTTGATCATTGAAATGCCAGCGGGAGTGAATCCAGTTGGCGCTTTCAATGATGAGCGCAAGGATCAAGGCGATTAGAGAATGTCCGGCCATAGCCCCCCAGAAAAGGAGCGTAGCACCAAGAAATAATCTTGGGGGTGGCTGGATACGTTGATGGATCATGGGGCGATGAGATTAAGTGCCGGAAAGTTTAGACGGTAGCCGCATCAGGTCGCGAGCCACGTTATTGGAATCGATCCAATAGCCTTGGATCGATTTGGGTGGTTCACCTTTTCCGATGATCATGGGAACCATGGGAATGCCGCTATTTTTGAGTTTTTTGACCCATTCCATGCGCTCGTTGTCCCAGCCGTTCAGAACGAGCAAGCATGAAGTGATGCGATCTCGGTGTCTGATGACTGAGTTTGTTAATACATCGAAGCGAGGTAAGGTCTCGATTTGAACAGCTGCCAACGCTTCGAGAAGTTTTTCGGCGCGTTCCAAGCCTCGCCCAGCGGTGACGATGTGGGCATGTTCGGCGATGAACATGAGATCCAACAGGGCTTCGTTGCGATCCAGGCTAACAATGAAAGAGGCTGCGATGGAGACTGCTTCTTCAAAGATCATACGATCGTTTGATCCCGGAAAAGTATCGAGAATCAAGGCGTATCGGGGGTAAAAGGTATCTTCGAGTTCTTTCACCATCGGTTTTCCGGTATGCGCCCAGCTTTTCCAGTGGATTTGGCGCAGAGAATCGCCAGGTCGGTATTCCCGAATACCGACGAATTCGCCTGAGTTTCCGTTGGCGTTGCTGGTTTCCTCGCCGCCGATGCGAAACGTGGATGAGCCCGGCATTTCGATGTTGGGCAAGGCGTAACGTTTCGGCAGGGCGATCAAACGTGAGGGTGGAGGGGTGAGCGGACGGGATTTTTGGAAAAAGCCAAGCGGATCAGGCATGAGAAGACGCAGATTTCCGAGGAGGTAGACGCCCCTTTTTTGAGCGGTAAGGGTCATGGGAATCGTTGTGATTTTTCCACTAGGGAGATCGAACGCGGCACTGGATTCGTTGGAAATAAAACTGCGGTGCTGTGACATCAACCAGCGCCAGCGGTAATAAGCCATCGCCCGGTCGTAGGGGTTGCGTTGATCTTCGCAAGGTTCTTTGACTTGACTGAATTCCAACAGGCTGGGTCTAGGATCGGGCGGAACCTGTAATAGCCGTAAACTGCGTTGGGTGCGGTGATGCGCATGGCTGACATGCACGGAGTAGCGCAGTTCTTCACTAACAGTGGCGTATTTCGGCGCTTTGATTTCGGCGGCGACACTCGCACGCCGCAAGCTCGCCCAGATGAAGGCTAGAACGACGAGCCCGAAGCTTAGGCAGAAAAGTTGGAAGATTGAGTTCTTGGGTTGGCCTACGCACATGAAACTCGCCAACGAGGTGACGAGTAGGGCGCAGATTCCGGCGGGTCGGATCCGTTGGCTAAACCAAAACTGCAATCGGGCACCATTGAAATAGAACCTGTAAAGAAATCGGAAACGCCGCGATACGGAGCTTGAGCTCATCAGATGGGGACAGGAGTGTTTTTGATCAGATCAGCCACGATTTGGCGCGCGTTGACGCCTGAGTATTTGGATTCCGGGGCAAGCACGAGACGGTGAGCAATCACATCCGTCGCGACGGCTTGAATGACTTCCGGAGTCACGAATTCTCGGCCCTCGAAAAGTGAGGTGACTTGGGAAATTTTCATCAGCGCCAGGGACGCGCGGGGGCTGGCGGCGAGTTGGACTTCGGGAATGTTACGGGTGGCGCCGACGAGTGAGACCGCGTAGTGGCGGAGCTCATCGCTGAAGCGAATTTTTCTGGATGCGGCGGAAATTTCCAAAATTTGCTCGCGGCTGATCATCGGCTTGATGGAATTTACCGGATGGTTTTCGACTTGGTCGTGCAGGATTTTCGCTTCTTCTTCCGCGCTGACATAGCCGAGCTGGCATTGCATGGAGAAGCGATCCATCTGGGCTTCGGGAAGCGGATAGGTGCCGCGGAATTCAATGGGGTTTTGGGTGGCAATGACGAAAAATAAACCATCCAGATCGTAGCGCTCGCCCTCGATGCTGACCTGTCTTTCGCCCATGGCCTCGAGCAGCGCGCTCTGGGTCCGAGGTGAGGCGCGGTTGATTTCGTCCGCGAGAAGGATGTCGGTGAAAATCGGGCCTTTGTGGAAACGGAATTCCTGGGATCGGGGGTCGAGCACCGAAACTCCCAGAATATCCGAAGGAAGCAGGTCGGGAGTGAACTGGACGCGTTTGAACTCGGCACCACGAATGGCTTTGGCAAGGGCCTTGGCAAGGGTGGTTTTTCCGGTTCCGGGGAAGTCTTCTAACAACACATGTCCACCGGCGAACATACAGGCTAGCACTTTTCTTATGGTTTCCTGCTGACCGCGAATCACCTCGCCTATAGTCTGTTCCAATTGATTCGCTAATTCGGTTTCTCTCATGTTCGTCGGATATCTTCGTTATTGCTCACAGGGATTCAATGTTCATCTTTAAGGAAATGAGTATCATAACAAAACGAGGCGACGACGGAATGACGGATCTGATGTTTGGGAAGAGGATTGCCAAGACTTCGATTCGGTTTGCGGCGTTGGGTACGATTGACGAACTTAACGCGGCCATTGGGCTGGCGCGGGCGGCGGATGTGGAGGGGCGAAATACGTTGATATTAGATCGGGTGCAGAATCTGTTATTCGGCTTGATGGGTCAGCTCGCGTGTTTGCCGGAGGATGTGGCTCAATATGTTGAAAAAGGTTACGCCATGGTAAGCGAGGAAGATTTGGATTGGCTGACCGCGACGGCAAAAGAGATCGAGGCAAGTGGCGTGAAATTCACGCATTGGGCGGTGCCCGGAGCCGAGGGTTCGATCGCGCGAGCTCACTTGGATCTCGCCCGCACCGTGGCGCGACGCGCGGAGCGGCATGTCTTGGAACTTCACGAAGCCGAGGGTGCTGTGCCGGAAGTGGTGCGGCTTTTCCTGAATCGGATTTCCGATCTGATGTGGATACTGGCGCGTAAGGAGGGGTAGTTTGAGTTAGGGTTTGTAAGATCCGATGCCTACTCGAAAGATTTTCCGGCAATGGATCTAAGGCAGGAGCTTGTGCTTGCTGCTTTCTTGTGATTCCACAGGCGAGAAAGAGAGAGATTTTCTTGCTGATCAAATGAGTCGGCGCGAGTTCCGACTTTATCGGAAGAACTGGACTCACGCGGTCCAGTCATTCGGTGTTAGATATGATGCGTGTATTCGCTTTCCCGAAGAACGCTTTCTTTTCGTTTGGAGATCAGCAGCCAGCATTCGCGGGCGGTGCCAAACACGATGATGGCGACGAAGAACAGGAAGCTGAACGTGACAACCATATCGACGCGGGCGTTGAAGAGCGAGGTTTCGGCAGCTTTGAGTGCCGGGCCAGTGAGTCCCGTGGCGATGAGGGCTTGTTGTTTTTCGATTTCTGGGATGAAGCCGGCGGCTCCGGCGGAGAAGAGCTTCAGGTAGCCGGCGGAGAAAGTTACGATGGTCAGAAACAACATGGGCACGGCGGTCACCCAGCAGTGGCGGGTTTTTCCCATTTTGATGATGATGACCGTGCCGAGGCAGAGGGCGATCACGGCGAGGAGTTGGTTGGAAATACCGAAGATCGGCCAGAGGCTTTTGGCTATGCCGGCGGGATCAAGCGCACCTTGATAGAGAAAGAAGCCCCATGCGGCAACCAGCAGTCCGGTGGCGAGGATGTTTCCGATCCATGAATCGGTTTTCCCGAGTTTGGGTGAGATGTTTCCTAACAGGTCTTGTAGAATGAAACGGCCAACCCTGGTTCCGGCATCGAGAGTTGTTAGAATAAACAATGCCTCAAACATGATGGCGAAGTGATACCAGAGCGAGAGCGCGGTTTTGCCGGGAATGACTTTTGCGAAAAGGTGGGCCATGCCGACCGCGAAAGTGGGTGCTCCGCCGGTTTTTCCGACCATGGTGGGGTAGTCGTTGACGACCGTGCCATCGGCTAGTTTCACCGTCGTGGGTTCGCCCATGTCGCGGGTCATGCGAAGCATGTCGGCTTCGGTGACCTTGTAGGTGCCTTTATCGTCGATGTTGCTGATTTTCTCAATTTGGGCTGTTAGAGCTGCCTTGTCGCCGGGAGATACGGGGGAGTTGATGGCGAAATATTCGCCGGGTTGGAGGGCGCAGGCGGCGATGATCGCCATCAGTGAAACGAGCATTTCCACGATCATTGCGCCGTAGCCGACGAGGCGGATGTCCTTTTCACGGGCCAAGAGCTTGGGAGTTGTGCCGGAGGCGATGAGAGAATGGAAACCGCTGATCGCACCGCAGGCGATGGTGATGCAAACGAAAGGAAATACCGGACCCGGCACCACGAAACCGCCGCCGTGGACGAACGGTGTGAGTGCTGGCATGTGGAGCGGAGGGGCAAGGATCACGATGAAAATCCCAAGAACCGCGACCGTGCCGAGCTTCATGAACGTGCTCAGGTAATCGCGTGGTGCCAGCAACATCCAAACAGGCAGAACACTGGCGGCGAAGCCGTAGATCATGATCGCCCATGCGAGTTGTGTGGGCTTGAGGGTGAGAGCTTCGGTCAAAGATGGCGGCAGATATTTTCCGGCGACCACCGCTGCCATCAATCCGATCACGCCAAACACGGAGGCCGCGGTGACTGAAACTTTTCCGCTCTTGATCATCAGTCCCATGACGAAGGCGAGTGGGATGGTGGCGGCGATGGTGAAAAGCCCCCAAGGACTCTCAGCCAAGGCTTTCACAACAACGAGGCCAAGCACCGCCAGCAGAATGGTCATGATGGCAAGCAGGCTGATCATCGCGATCAGGCCGATGACAGGATTCATTTCGTCTTTGAGCATCTGGCCCAAGGATTTTCCGTTGCGGCGCATGGAGGCGAAAAGGATGACCGCATCATGCACCCCACCACCGAGAGTGGCTCCCACGAGGATCCAGAGCATTCCGGGCAAGTAACCGAATTGAGCCGCAAGCACAGGACCCACAAGCGGACCCGGACCGGCGATGGCTGCGAAGTGGTGACCGAAGACCACCCACTTCGGCGTCGGGACAAAATCCTTGCCATCGCTGCAAGTGACGGCGGCGGGTGCGCGATTGTCATCGATGGTGAGCACTTTGGCCATCAGCCAGGCGGAATAGAACCGGTAAGATATCGCGAATGCGCAAACACCTGCGATGACCAGCCAGAGAGCGTTAACAGGTTCGCCCCGTTGGAAAGCTGCGACCGCGACGGCGGTGACTCCAAGCAGGGAAATGAAGATCCAAAGCAAAATGCGAGCGATACGGGGCATGGCTCAGATTAACACAAGGGGGGGTGGGGGGAGTCGAGCTGTAAAATTCGATGCTTAGCCTGCGAATTGGAAAAGGCAGATGTTGAATGGCATGGCGGATACAATCCGCCGCCACGTTTGTGGAGCGGCCTATTTTTCATCAGCGAAGATGTTATTCATGCTGGCGAAGAAGTTACTGAGATCATTGTCGCTCATTTCGGTATTCTGAATTTCATCGAACGTGGTATGAGTGAGGTGTTTGTCGTCGAGCTCGCAGATGAAAGATGATGGCTGGCAACCTGTTTTTTGACCCCATTTGACGCGGGTGGTGCAGTAAGTGAGTGTCAGGGATTCCTGGGCGCGGGTGATGCCGACGTAGAGAAGACGGCGCTCCTCGTCCTTGGTGCCCTCTGTAATGCTGCGGCTGTGGGGCAGGAAACCTTCTTCAAGCCCGACCAGATAGACGATGGGAAACTCTAGGCCTTTGGATGCGTGCAGGGTGATCAAAGTGGCACCCTTCTTTTTCTCCAAGTCATCGTCTTCGCGTTCGGAGGCGAGGGCGGAATCGTCAAGAAAGGATTGGAGTTTTTTGCCGCGATCGATGTGTTGGCGCAGCGACTCGATCAGCGAATGAATCGATTCTCCGCGTTGCTGGCGTTCCGAATCGTTTTTGCAACCCCGCTCGATCCATGGTAGGTAATCGATTTCTTTTAAAAGTCCGGCAAGAACATCGGCGGGATTTTCATTGGAGATATCGATGCGGTTTTTCGCGCCGGAAATGAGAGCGACGAAGTCTTCGATCGCGTTTGCGGCTTTGGCTCCGAGGGTGGTGGTGAAAAAAGGATCACAGAGCGCATCCCATACGGAACGGTTTTTTTCGCGAGAGTAATCCGTAGCGAGAACTGCGGTGGCCAGGCCGATGCCACGGTTTGGGGCGTTGAGGATGCGAAGCAAGGGGACGTCGTTTTGTGGTGAGACCAGCAAGGCGGCGTAGGCCAATATGTCGCGGATTTCTTTACGGTCATAGAACGATTGCGCACCGACCATGCGGTAAGGGATTTTACGATCGCGCAGGGCGAGTTCGAGTTTGCGGGATTGGCCGTTGGTGCGGAAAAGAATGGCAAAATCCTCCCACTCGCGACCGACGGCGGTTTTTTCACCAAGGATTTCATCGGCGATAAAATCCGCTTCTTCTTCATCTCCGGGCATGGCGACGATGCGGACGTTTTCGCCACCGCTGCGTGTGGCGCGGAGGATTTTTTCGCGACGGCCGGTGTTGTGCTTGATCAGGGAGTTGGCGGTGTGGAGAACGGCTTGGGTAGAGCGGTAGTTTTCCTCAAGGCGGATGATTTTGGGTTTCGGGAAAAAGCGCTCAAATTCGAGGATGTTTGCGACCTCCGCGCCGCGCCAGCCGTAGATGGATTGATCGTCATCGCCGACCACGCAAACATGAAACGGTGGGCCGACGAGTTGTTGTAGTAGACGCATTTGCAGGGAGTTTGTGTCCTGGAACTCATCGACCGTGACGCGAGTATAGAGTTTGCGAAAATGATCGCGGACATCGCTGTGCTCGCGCAGGACTTGCTCGGCGAGGACGAGGAGGTCGTCGAAGTCGACTGCGTTCTGCGCGCGGAGTTCGTTTTGATATGCGACGGCGAGTTGTGCGAAGAAGTCGTCGCTTAGATCTTGCACATCGATACCTTTGTTTTTCGCTCGGGATATTTCTGTTAGAACGGTTTCGGCTTTGATTTTCTCGTCGGTACCGCCTTTGCGGACGAGGAGTTGTTTCATGATCCCCACTTGATCCGAATAGGCGGTGATGGAGAAATTCTTTTTGTAACCGAGCTTGTCGATGCCGCCGCGGAGGAGTCGGACGCAGAGTGAGTGGAAGGTGCAGACGGTCATTTGTTCCGCTGCGTGTTTGGAGACCATGCCGGCGATGCGCTCGCGCATTTCCGATGCGGCTTTGTTGGTGAAAGTCACCGCGAGGATCTCGGCTGGCGGAACTTTGCGTTCCAGCATGTGCACGATGCGGCAGGTGACCGTACGGGTTTTACCCGTTCCTGCACCGGCTAGGATCATGACCGGACCATCCAAATTGGCGACCGCCTCGCGCTGTGCGTGGTTGAGAGATTCAAATGCGAAGTCGTTTGCCATGAGCAAAGCGACTCAATATGGGGCAGCGGGGATTTGCAATCGGATTAAAATTTCAAGTTTCAAAGTTCAATTTCAAAGGAGGAAAAAACTTCAATCTTTGCTTTTCACATAAAAGGATAGATGGCGTTGATGCCATGGATTCCAGAGAAAGGAGGTCATGAAAATCTCCCCTTTTTCCCGCGTCATCCCCCTCTTTCCATGAAATCCGCGCTTGGCAGGTCGGCCCGGAATATGGAATCTAACGCCGCATGAAGAAACCCTACTTGATGATTTCCGCGCTGGTCATCGCTTTGGTATCTTGCCAAAAGAACCCCGGCATGAACAATGAATCCGCAGTGAAAGAGGAGGTCTTCGGCAAGATGCCTGATGGCCGTGAGGCGAAAATTTTCACTCTGACTAACAAGAACGGTCTCAAGGCCCGCGTGACCGAGTATGGGGCGATCCTCGTGTCGATGGAGACCCCGGACAAGTCGGGAAAATCCGCCGATATCACCCACGGCTACGACACGCTTGAAGGCTGGCTGACCAATACCTCCTATTTCGGAGCGACCGTCGGACGTTTTGGTAACCGCATTGCCAACGGCAAATTCACGCTCGATGGCAAGGAATACAAACTCGCTACGAACAATGACCCCGGCGGCATTCCCTGCCACCTCCACGGCGGTGTCAAGGGCTTCGACAAGGTGCTGTGGTCCGGCAAGCCCACCGCCTCCAACGGAGTCGAGTTCACCTACGTTTCCAAAGACGGCGAAGAAGGCTACCCTGGTAACCTGACCGTCAAGGTGACCTACTCGCTCAACGACGACAATGAATTGAAATTGGAAGCCTCTGCTACGACGGATGCTCCGACCATCTTGAACATCGTTCATCATACCTATTGGAATCTCTCCGGTGATCCCACCAAGTCGATCAACAACCACGAGTTGATGCTCGCGGCAAAAGAATATCTCCCCACGGACATCGGCCTCATTCCGACCGGTGTGATTGCTCCTGTGGCTGGAACTCCAATGGATTTCACCCAAGCCAAAGTCATCGGCGAGCGCGTAGATGCTAATTTCGAGGCACTCAAGTTCGGTGGCGGCTATGACCATTGCTGGGTCTTGGAAAAAGGCACGGGCGTCCGCCTCGCTGCCCGTCTCAAGGATCCATCCACTGGACGTGTGATGGAAGTTTCGACCAATCAACCTGCCATTCAATTCTATGGCGGCAATTTCCTCGATGGCACCGTGGCCGGCAAGGGTGGCGTCAAGTATCCACACCGCAGCGCGCTCTGCCTCGAAACCGAGGGTTTCCCGGATTCTCCCAACAAGCCGAGTTTTCCCTCACCCGTGTTGCGCCCCGGCGAGACCTACAAGCACGTCATGATCCACAAGTTCACTGAGTAACATCATAAAGTGTTTCACGATTTCTGCGTTGTTCTTCAGTTGCGGATATTCATTTGTCTACGCTCCGCTCCGACCAAGCGGAATGCGTCCCTTGAGGGGACGCGGAAGGATTAGCTTTGCGCCCTCATCACGCCTTGAACTCGTGACCCCATCGCTCGGCCTTTTACGCAAGGACTTTTGGTAAACAGTCTAAACCTTTTTCCGGCCGCCGGTCCTCGCCGAAGCAGCGCCAGATTCAGGAATGGAACCACGGATTTCAGCCTTGGCCCTACCTCCCTTGCGCCGCGTGGAACTGCTGGCTCACCTCGGTCGGCGTCAGGGAGCGGTCCCACAGCGCGATCTCGTCGATCCAGCCGCTGAACGGCACGGTGCCGGAGCCCGCCATGCCGCCGCCGAAACGCAGCTCGGTCAGGATCCCCCGCTGCATCGCCCGGGACTCGTTGTCACTGCCGACCCGCCGGCCGTCGAGTTAGAGGTCCACCGCCGACGGACTCCAGCTTGCGGCAAGGTGGTGCCACTTGCCGTCGGCGATCGATTCCTTCGAGGTGATCAGCACGTCGTAGCGCCCGTTCTCCATGAAGAACTCGACGCGATCGTCGGCATCCAGCCGGGCGTGGATGGCATCGTCCACCATGTTCTCGCCCGCCGCCCAGAGGATCTCCCGACCTTCCCCGCCACTCGTGCCCTTCACGATAATCGCACCATCGTTTCTCGCTGCGTCACCGAGAACCTACTCGACCGACACATGAAACCGTTGTTTTTTTAGATTCACACTAACAGCTTCCTCAGTGTCGCCGTGATTTCCTCACGACCCAACACGCATGCCGCCGCTGCCAGTGTTAGATTTTCCCAGTCTTCACTATCTGGCGCAGGACTGTATCCGTTAAGTTCGAGAAATACCAAACACGAACCCAACGCGACTCGTTTGTTGCCATCGATGAACGGATGATTGCTGCAAAGGTAAAATAGATATGCAGCAGCAACTTCGACCGTGTCAGCAAATGTCGAAAATCCTCTAAAGGTCGCCTGCGGGGCACTGGTCGCAGAAAGCAACAACGCCTCATCGCGCAGACCATCGGATCCGCCGAACAACCGGATAGCAGCAGAATGAATTTCCAGCACCTGATCAGATGTCAGGTGTATGCATTTATATGGATCCGTGATCATGCTAAACGTTTCATGGTTTGCGCATAACGCTTCATCACGTCTTCCACCTTCGCACTGAACTCTTCCGGAGCTAACTCCGGCTTCATTGGAGTGATCACAATCGTCTTCCCCGCATAAACCTCCACATTCACCTCGTCCCCTGGCTTCAAATGCGCCAATTGCAACAGGGTCGAATCAAAGATAATCCCATGAGAATTCCCTATTTTTGTAATGGTCTTAATCATGGTTAAACATTGTTTTACGATGCTCGTATTGTCAAGCCGACACTAGTGTGTTTCACGGAAGCGTGAGGAAGGTTATTTCTAGGGAATGTATGAGTTTGATATTAATTCAATGATAATAGGGTAAAAGATGGAAAAATAATCTTTAAAAAAGGGGAATAAAGGGTAATATACCTACATGAAACTGACCGTTGAAATCGACGATGAAATTTTGGCTAATGCCATGAAGTTAACCGGCGAGACCAAGAAGAGTCCTGCGCTAGCAAAAGCTGCCACGGAATATGTGAAGCGGGAGATGGTCAAAAAATTCGCATCGATGGTAATGGAAGGTCAGTTTGAGGATTATCCAATGACCAATGATGAACTGGAGGCGGTGGATCGCTGAGTATGGTGATCATTGATACCAGTGCGTGGGTGGAGTTTTTTCGCAGGGATGGCGATCTGCATGTGAAGATGGCAGTCAAAGGGCTGTTAGATGAATACGAGGGTGCGCTATGTGGACCCGTGGAGATGGAGTTTTTGGGTGGGGCGCGTGAAAACGAAATGCCGCGAATCAAGAAATGGTTTGATCTCATCCCTTACGTGCGGAATGACCTGAAGATCTGGCGCGAAGCGGCGGTAAATTTTACGAAGCTGAAAGCGAAGGGTTACACGATTCCGTGGAATGACATTCTGATTGGGACCATTTCGAAAAATCAAATGATTAGGGTTTATGCGAAGGACAAGCATTTCGATGTGATGGCTGAGGTGCTTGGGGTGATGCTGTATCAACCGGGGTATAACGGGATGTATAATCCGGAGGGGTGAGTGCTCCGTATTTGGATTTGACGGATCTGTCTGATCAGACCGATCTGAAAAAGATTCCCATGTGCAGGCTCTGTGGAGGCCTTATGTCCTTACGCACTGCAAAAGGCGGGAAAAACCTGGGAGCTAGTTTTGGGGCTGCGTGGGTTATCCCACTTACAAGGGAACATCTCCGCTCTAGCTGAGACTCACGTTCCGCAAAATGTGTTTTTCACACATTGCTCAGGGTGCGGTGCGAGTTCAAGATCCGCATAATCAGGATTTTCCTCGAAGGGTTTTGTTAGAGCATCGGCGAGGCGATGGAAGAGCGAAAAATCGTTTTGGTAGGCAGCTTGGATCGCTTCTTCGATGCGGTGGTTGCGCGGGATGAGAATGGGGTTGTGCGCCTGCATGATGGCGGGATGGTTTTCTGATTTTCGCATCGACTCCCAATCGGAGATCCAGCGTTCGTTAATCATTTGATTGAGGTTGGATCGCGCATCATGTTTGGCGAATAGCGTGAGGTGTCGGAAAAACAAAGTGAAGTCGATGCTTTCCTTGGTCAGTGCGTCGAGGGTGGATTTCAGAAATGCCATGCGGGTGTCCGGATCTAACAGTTCGCTGAGACCGAGTTTTTTGCTGAAACGGTCGAGATAGGCGGATTGGAAATGGTGGATGAATTTTTCCAAGGCGGCTTGGGCGAGTTCCTTTGCGCGCTCAGGTATTGGATCAAGGATGGGTAGCAAGGTTTCGGCGAGACGCGTCAGGTTCCAATATGCGATGGTGGGTTGGTTGCCCCATGCGTAGCGGCCGTTGCGATCAATGAAACTGAAAACTTTATCTGGATGAAAGGTATCCATAAACGCACAAGGGCCGTAATCGATGGTTTCACCTGAGACCGCACAATTGTCGGTATTCATCACCCCGTGGATGAAACCGAGTGGCAGCCATTTCGCAACTAACAAGGCTTGGGATTGAATGACGTTTTCAAGAAAGGCAAGGGCAGGGTTTTTCGCATCGGCGGCCTGAGGATAATGACGATCGATGCAATGATCTGTTAGAATTTGGATCGCTTCGGTATCCTGGCGAGCTGCAAAGTATTGAAAGGTGCCCACGCGGATGTGGCTGGAGGCGACACGGGTGAAGATGCCGCCGGGTGCGGGTTCTTCTCGCTCGACGATTTCTCCCGTGTAAATCGCAGCGAGAGCGCGGGTTGTGGGGACGCCGAGAGCGTGCAACGCCTCGCTGACGAGGTATTCACGCAGCACGGGACCGAGAGCGGATTTGCCATCGCCGCCGCGTGAGAAAACGGTTCGACCGGAGCCTTTGAGCTGGATGTCACGGCGCTTGCCGTGGATGTTGATGACTTCACCGAGCAGGATCGCGCGGCCATCGCCGAGCTGCGGAACGAAACCACCGAACTGGTGGCCTGCATATGCTTGGGCGATGGGCTCTGCGCCCTCGGGAATTTCATTTCCGGAAAAGGTGGCGACAGCCGTGGGGGAGTTTAGCCAAGCAGGGTCAATTCCGAGTTCGCTAGCCAGCAAGGGGTTGGTGCGGATTATCACAGGCTCTGGAGCACCCGCGGGATTTTGTTTCGAAAAGAAGCGCGCTGGGAGATGTGCATAAGTGTTTTGGAAGGGAATTCCCATGGCGGGACTGTAGTCTGAAAGTCTGAAAGTCTGAAAGTCTGAAAGCAGAGCGAATGGTAATGAGCCTTTTAATACTGGCTCTGCCGTGGTGGCTTGGACGGAACGAAGTGGAGTCAAAGTCTGAAAGTTTCCTGATTTAAACCGCAACAGCGGTTCCGGCTTAAACCTTCAGACTTTTAGACCTTCGCTCTTCAAATGCGGTTCTGGATAAGACTTTTGACTTTTGACTTCGGTCCGGTGCTGCTTCAACTAGTCATGCCTGAAACCATTGCGCCCCAATTCATTTGCGGGGCGACTGCGTCCGGAAAGACAGCGTATGCTCTCAAATTGGCAGATGAGCTCGACGGGGAAATCGTCAACGGTGATGCGTTTCAGTTATTTCGTGGGATTGAAATTTTGAGCGCGGCGCCAAGCGATGAAGAGAAGAAAAGTTTTCCGAATCATTTATTTGGCGTGTTGGAACCGGGAGAGCATTGCGATGCAGGTCGGTATTTCGAGATGGCGATGCCGGTGATTTCGGAAATCCGGTCGCGTGGAAAAACGCCCATCGTGGTGGGTGGATCCGGCTTGTATTTGAAATTTCTCACGCACGGCCCGTCGCCTTTGCCAAAAGCGGATGAAGCCATGCGATCTGAAATGGACGGGCAGTCGCTTGAAGAATTGTTGGCGGAGCTTGTCGCGATCGATCCCGTGGAAGCGGCCCAGGTGAATTGGGGTAACAAACGTTACGTTTCGCGATCTCTGGAAATCTGTCGACTCACGGGCGAAAAAGTTTCCGAGCTTCGTGATGGTTGGGAAAAGAAGACGCGGGAGTTGGAGAAATCACTCAAAGGAGTTTGGTTGATCCGGGAGCGTGTGGATTTGCACCGTCGCATTGCGCTGAGAACCAAGCGCATGCTTGCCGAAGGCGCGATCGAAGAGGTAGCCGCACTTTCGGGTGTGCACGGCAATTGGGCGAAAGCCATCGGAGTTAAAGAAATCCGGCGGTTTCTTTCTGGAGAGATTTCTCGTGAGGAGTGCGAGGAATTGATTTTTTTCGCGACCCGTCAGTATGCCAAGCGGCAGGAAACCTGGTTCCGCAGGGAGAAGTGGTTGGAGCAGGTGGAAATTTATTAAGACAATGTTTCCTCATGCGCTTCCTCAAAATCCAACTCGCGCACCCGTTTTTTATCGCGGACAGCTTCCACTTCTTTGCGTAAAATTTCACGAAGACCTATCGCATCAGAAATTGCAGGAATGGTGACTTGTGGCAGTGAGCGATCTGAGGTTTCCAGATGCAACGAGCCAAGTCCAAAGATACGCATCCACCATTTTCTCTCAACTAAGACATCTTTGATCCGATACAGTTCGATCTCGTCGATTTTTTGGTTGAAAACGCCATGGCTAATTCTGAGGCGCTGGGAGGTGAGTTCGAAAATTTCACAGCGTATGACGAGGTAGCGCCAGATCATCCAGATCAGTGGGAGGATCAATCCAGCAAAGGCAGGAGGAAAAAAGATACCTCCGACGGCGATGCCCGCGGATAGCAATAGAGCCAAACTGAATGGACCGATGTTTAGCCATTGGGATGGGGTTCCTTTCCAGAGCGGAGTCTCGATTTCTTCTGTCATGCGCGGAGGTTAGCATGAATTTTCATATGGGAAATGAGAAGTTTTAAGGATAAAACTGATAAGTCCTATATGTCGTATAGGACTTATCTTTTCATCATCTAAGCCTAGACTTGCAAGTTGTGGGCCGAGAGGCGATTGAAAGGCATGGACCGTTGGTTTCTGATCGCTGCAACTTTGCTCGCCGCTGTGGCTGGCTTGCGTGGGCTGTTGATTTTGCGTCACGGCAACATGAGTCGTTGGACGGTTTTTTGGATGATAGCGGTGATGGCCTGTCAGATGGGTTATCTCGCGGTGCGGGGTGAAATGCGTGGGGCTTGTCCGCTGCGCAGCATTGCGGAAATTTCCGTGTTCCTCTCTTGGTCGCTGACCTTGTTTTACTTGTTGGTAGGGCCAGTCTATCGAATTTCTTTGCTAGGGGTTTTCACTGCTCCGGTGGTCGTAATTTTTCAGGGATTTGCCCTCTTGCCCGGACGCTTGGTGGCGAATCCGGAAAAGGTCTTGAATACGAGTTTCTGGGGGGAAACCCATTCCGCGATGTCGGTATTGGCGTATGGGGCGCTAGCTCTGGCGGCGGTCGCTGGGGTGATGTTTTTGGTGTTGGATAAACAATTGAAAGAGCATCATCTTAAGGGTGGTTTGTTCCGAAATTTGCCGCCCGTTCCCGAGCTCTTGGTTTCACTTGAGCGCTTGCTTTGGCTTGGAATGGTGCTGTTGACGGTGGGCGTCGTTGCTGGGGTGTTGATGCCGTTGGGTGAGGATGCGATGGCGCATTTGATCGCTGCGGTGGGTGTATGGTTGGGGTATATTGTTTTAATGGTCACCAAACGGGTGAGGGGCATAACAGGACGGCGGTTTGCGCTGGGTGCAGTTGCACTATTCGTCCTTTCACTTGGAGTTTTTGCATTCGTCTAAATGGAACTCGTTTGCTTGGGAGTGAATCATAAAACCGCGCCTGTTGAGGTTCGTGAGCGCTTTGCTGTAGGCACGAACAAGCTCGGCGAAGCAGCGCAGCACTTGTTGGAAATGGCTGGAGTGCCGGAGGGTGTGGTGGTTTCCACTTGTAACCGTACGGAGTTTTACTTCGCGGCGGATGATACGGCGTTGGCACTCGGTCGTTTGGAATGCTCGTTGGCAGAAAAAGTCCACGGGCACGAGGAGCCGTTCTACCGCTATGAGAAAGCGGATGCGGCAAGGCATTTGTGCAAAGTCGTGAGCGGGTTGGATTCGATGTTGCTGGGTGAAACGGAAATTTTCGGACAGGTCAAACAAGCCTATCAAGCCGCGCATGCAGCAGGGGCAACGGGCTCGATCCTCAACAGGTTGTTCCAGAAAGTCTTCAGTATCGGCAAGAAAGTCCGCACCCAGACCTCGATCCAGGAGGGATCGACCTCGATAGGTAACGTGGCGGTAGAGTTGGCCGAGAAAATTTTCGGGCATTTGAAAAACAGCGAAGTGATGGTACTTGGTGCGGGTGAGATGAGTCGGTTGACCGCGCAGGCCTTGGTCTCTCGCGGGGCGAAATCGATCATTGTCGCAAACCGTACCCACGAGCGCGCGATTGAGCTTGCGGAGGAAATGGGTGGCAGAGCTGTGCGATTTGATGATTGGTTGGAAGAACTGAAAAAGGTCGATGTCATCATTTCCTCGACCGGCGCGCCACATACGATCATTCACCGTAGTGAGGTGGAATCGTTGCGACGCGCAAGAAAGTTCCGGCCTTTGTTCATGATCGATATTGCTGTGCCACGTGACATTGAGCATTCGGTTGGGGAGATCGAAGAGGTTTATCTATACGATATCGATGCGTTGGAACAACTCGCTGAAGAAGCGAAGGTACGACGCGCGAATCAAATCACCGAGTGTGAAAAGATTATCGAAGCGGAGTTGTTGAAAATAATCCCCACAAAGGATTTCCAATGAATCCGGCACTCGAGACTTTGGTTCTTGCCTTGAAAGAACAGCGTGCCGATCAACGGAACATTCTGTTCCTTGGAGCAGAACCTCACCCGGAGTTGTCTGTGCTAACGGCATGGCAGCCGCTTAAGTCCTTGGCGGATGCTTGTGAGCGTTCGGGTATGATTCTAACAGAAAAACCTAAGGGTAAATTTTCGACCGTGTTATTTTTGCCAGGTAAGACCAAAGAGGAAACTTTGGCAGGATTTGCGATGGCACATCGATGTTTAGCAGAGGGAGGATCTTTCATCACGGCCATGGCGAACACATCGGGTGCAGCGCGATTTGAAAAAGAGCTGGGCAAGGCGACGCTGTTATCCTTTTCCGTGTCGAAGCACAAATGCCGCGCTTTCGGGGTGTCAAATCTTGAGGCATGGGATGCGGAGTTGTTGGCCGAATGGAAAAAAATCGCTGAGCCGCACGTGATTGCCGAAACTTCATTCGTCACCCAGTCAGGTGTGTTCAGCGCGAAACATATCGATCCAGGTTCACTGCTTTTGGCCGAGCATTTGCCGGTATCGCTGCGCGGAAACGTCGCCGATCTCGGAGCGGGTTGGGGTTTCTTGAGTCACATGGCTTTGAATAAATCTCCGAAGATCTCACGCATCGATCTGTTTGAAGCTGATGCACGGGCTCTCGAATGCGCGCGAAGAAACGTTTCAGGTAATGTCCATTTTCATTGGCAAGATGTGACTTCGGGACTGACGGAAACTTACGATCACATCATCACTAATCCACCGTTTCACACCGCGCAGTCGAAAGATGTGGATCTCGGTAAAGCTTTTCTCAGTGTTGCCGCCGCAGCTTTGAAGCGAAACGGAACGCTGCACCTCGTGGCGAACCGTCAACTTCCCTACGAAGCGCATTTGCAGGAACTCGGGCTGCGCGCGCGCTCGATTGCAGAGGATTATGCTTACAAGGTGATTTTCGCGGCGAAATAGCTGACTTAAAGCGGTCTCAATCCGCAAGCGACTGGGCGTAAATGTCGTCTGAGGAATTGAGAATGATCAGCATGGGTCGGCAGCAAACCTCGCAATCATAGTCGTATTCGGTCGGCATCTCGGATTCGGGAGGAATCGCGATTTCAAATGTCTCGAAGCAAGTGGGGCAGGTGACGGGGTAGGTGTCCATGGAAGTGACGAGTGCCGAGTTAGCATTGGAAGATCAAAGATGGGTAGGGTCATTTTGACAAAATGACCGATGGGTTTGTTCGGACGCGCAAGAAAGGAGGTCGTTTCATCGAAACGACCCTACCGCTCTAACAGAAT
>JBIIFS010000110.1:0-5732 GCA_044237185.1 Luteolibacter sp. | reverse complement strand
GATGACAAAGGACTTCCCGCCATCGCCGGCTCATCCAGTTGGGGCAAAGGGGTTTTACTCAACTCCCCGCAATCCTACTATTTTCCAAGAATCTGCAATGTTTGGACAGGACAAGCCTTGGAGGCCTGCGGCGCGGATATCAATCCCGTCATGTCCATTCACCGCGATCTCCTAGTCATGGAGATCGAAGGCAATGGATTCAGCCAAGTCTGGGATGGATCGGGCAAACGCTAAATGAATTTGCTCTCATCCGATGAATGATGCATGGAATACGAAACGTAACTGATTTGAAATAAACCACATGAAACTAATACTCTCACCCCTCATCGCCGCTCTGTGTGCGCTTCTCTGCCTCCCAGCCACATCCGCAGAGCGGAAACCCAACTTTATATTCATCATCGCTGATGACCATCGTTGGGATGCGATGGGTGTTGTTCAACGCGAACAGGGCGAGACGGCCCGCTATGCGTGGTTCGAAACCCCCAACATGGATCGACTCGCCGCAGACGGTGTCCGCATGCGCAATGCATTTATTACGCATTCGATCTGCTCACCGGGCCGCGCGAGCTTTCTAACCGGCCAATACACGCACGTGAACGGAATCATGGACAACAGCACTCCCTTTCCGGAAAGCCATGTGACCCATGCAACCCTGCTTCGTGACGCAGGCTATCACACGGCCTACTTTGGCAAATGGCACATGGGAGAACAAAAAGGTCAGCGCCCCGGATTCCAACACTCCGCAAGTTTCATCGGACAAGGCCGATACCAGGATTGTCCTTTCGAAATCAATGGCGTCATGACGGAAACGAAAGGCTGGGTGGACGATGTCAGCACGGACCTTGCGATCCATTGGTTGAAAAAATCTGACAAGCAAAAGCCTTTCTCCATGGTGATAGGCTATAAAAGCCCTCACAACAAACGCGGTGGCGAAAACCTTCCCGAACGCTTACGCCATCTTTACGAAGGAAAAACCACAAACAAAACCCCCAACTGCGCTATCGCCGCTGTTTACCACAAGCCTCTCACCGACGCGACCGCGACTGCAGAACGAGGCTTGTCTGCAAATTCCATCCACCTTGATTACCTTCGCCACATCAAGGGGATCGATGACAACCTGGGCCGCTTGTTAGACACGCTCGATGAACTCAAACTCACCGAAGACACGGTCATTGTCTACTCAAGCGATAATGGATTTTTCCTTGGAGAACGCGGACTCGGCGACAAGCGGGCGCTTTACGAGGAAGGCATCCGTCTTCCATTCATCGTTCGCTATCCCCGCCTCTTTCCAAAAGGCAAAGTCATTGATGACATGGTGCTAAACATTGATCTCGCCCCAACCCTGCTAGATCTCGCAGGGCTTCCACCACAACCCGCCATGCACGGCGCAAGCTTCAAAGAACTCGCCACCGGCAAAAAACCAAAAAACTGGCGGAACTCATTCCTCTCCTACTACCGCAGGGATCTTGGTGACACTCCAACCTGCGTCGGTGTCCGTACCGCAAACTCCAAACTGATCTACTATCACGGCAAACCTGAATTTACCGAGGCCTACGATCTTGCGAAGGATCCCTATGAGCTCAATAACCTCGCGAAGGATGATGACTTCACCGCTCCACTCCGGGCTGAAATGAGCCGTCTCGCTGATAAAGTGAAGTATCCGCTGCCCACAGAGGTCGTCGCGCCAGTGAAAAAATAAACGATCCCATTCTCAACAAAGAATTCCAAGACATCAACCCTCGAAAAAAGAGGGAAATTCCAAATTCTCATGCAATCTCCCCATAGTTTAGACTGTTTGCCATCTTCATTGAGGTTTAAAGTTTAAAACTTAAAGTTTCCCCGAATGCGCAAACAACAACGTGCCGATCAGCTCCTGCTAAGACTTGAGGAACTCTACCCGGAGACTCCTATCCCGTTGGATCACATAAGCCCATATACGCTTCTGATCGCCGTATTACTCTCCGCCCAGTGCACCGACATCCGCGTCAACCAAGTCACTCCCGCCTTGTTCAAAATCGCCGATACACCGGAAAAAATGCGACTTGTACCGATCGAAAAAATACGCGAAATCATCCGACCTTGCGGACTCTCTCCCACCAAAGCCGCGGCCATTTCCAAGCTCAGCGAAATCCTTGTTGAAGAACACGATGGCAAGATCCCGCAAAGTTTCGATGAATTGGAAAAATTACCTGGGGTCGGTCATAAAACCGCCTCGGTTGTGATGGCTCAGGCATTCGGCGTCCCCGCCTTTCCGGTGGACACCCACATCCACCGCCTCGCCAAACGTTGGAAGCTCACAAGCGGCAAAAACGTCGTTCAAACCGAGCGCGACCTAAAAAAAGTATTCCCCAGAGAATCCTGGAACAAACTCCACCTACAAATCATTTTCTACGGCCGCGAGCACTGTTCAGCTCGCGGTTGTGATGGAAAAACCTGCATGTTGTGCAGAGAGGTGAACTCTAAAATTTAAACTCTAAATCTCAATGAAGAGTATGATTGGGAATCTTTTGAATAAGCAGAGGAAATTGAAGTTTAGCGTTTAAGATTTAAAATTTCTCAGCGCCAACCTCAACAAATTCAGAGCCGACTGCGAAACGGCTTGTTTGAAATCCTTTCGATTCCTTGGATGAAAGACTTTCTGTGTCTGGGTTTGTTTTCCTTGAGCCGCCAATCCCAGCCAAGCGGTGCCGACCGGTTTATCTTCAGTTCCACCACTCGGCCCGGCGATTCCAGTTACGGATATCGCATAGTCAGCGCCGCTCTCCTGCAACGCACCATCTGCCATCGCGCGTGCCACTTCTTCTGAAACCGCTCCATGCGTAATGAGCATATCAGCAGGCACATGCAACTGATCGATTTTAGCCTCGTTCGCATACGTCACCCAGCCATGGGTGAAAACTTCAGAAGAACCCGGAACATTCGTCAGGCGATTCGCGATCAATCCGCCCGTGCAACTTTCAGCCGTCGCAAGTTTCTTACCTTTTCCACGGAGCAAGCGGACTACCGTGGCTTCCAAAGACGATCCGTCATCGCTGATCAAGCATTCGGAAAACTTTTCGAGCACCATATCCCTGGCGGTAGAAATAACTTCATCTTTTCCGATCAAACGCAAATCAACTTCCCCCATTCTCGCACAGTATCCGTATTCCAACCCTTTGAGCGCAGCCAACTCATCATCAATCCCATGATGGAAATCACTTTCACCTATCCCGGTGAATTTCAACTCACAAACCGATGCAACTTCCGCCACTCCCGATATCGCACGAAGCCGCGGCGCGACTTCGTTATGAAACATCGGATAAAGCTCACGCGGAGGTCCTGGCAAAAGAAAAATCGCACAGTTGGAAAGCCGGTTGATTCGCGGTGGCAAATACAAACCCGGCGCCGTGCCATTCGGATTTGGTAACACATCTGCTCCCGTCGGCACCATGGCTTGTTTCAAATTTGCCGCCACCATGGGTTTTTCCCGAAGCGCAAAAAACGACTCCAGCGTCCGCAACGCCTGTTCATCCTGATGGAGCTCCAAACTCAGAGACTCCGCCACTATCTCTCGCGTGAGATCATCACTGGTCGGGCCTAACCCGCCTGTGATCAGCAACACATCACTGCGCGGCACCATCTCTTCGAACGCCTCACGTATCGCTTCACCATCTGGAACGGTTGTTTGCCGTGCAACCCGGAGGCCCATATTGAAAAGCTCACGTCCAAACCAGCTACCATGCGTGTTAAGCGTGTTACCGAGGAGCAACTCCGTGCCGGTGTTGAGGATTTCGATGCGCATTCGTTGAATCATCCGAAATGGATCCTTATTCCCAAAGATACGATTGCTTTGATGCGATCGTTTTCCCATCGGAAATCAGACTGATCCTCCAGGTGAGAATCCGGCCGTTTTGAAGATAATTATCACCAATGACCGTAAACTCCTCTTTACCGGAGGTTGAACCCGTTGGGAGCTGTCGCTTCATCGTTTTGACCAAGCTACCCGTCTTGCCTTGTTGATATTCAAATAGAATTTCTTTGTCCGTTCCGAAATCCAATTGCCACAAAACCGTGTAATACTGCCCCAGGCGCTGACGGCGCTCCTCCATGCTTACCGCACCATACAATCGCTTGGCCTTTTCATGGGCAATCATCTGATCCTGCTTATCATGCGTATTCTGATCACGAATCGTCTGCATTTTGACAACCAACGGATCCGTTGTCTTGGCGCAACCCATGGTTAAAATTCCCAAAGCAATAAGAGATAGAAGTTTCATAGGCGGATGGTTGAAATTACTCGGAAATCCTTGCTTGCAGACGTGCAAGCACTTCGCGGTAAGCGTCCATGACGTTACCCAAATCCCGACGAAAACGGTCTTTGTCCATTTTCTCTCCGGTTTTCAAATCCCACAAACGGCAACCGTCCGGGCTGATCTCATCTGCCAAAACGATCTTGGCGGGATCACTCGCCAAACGACCGAACTCGAGTTTGAAATCGACCAAACGCAGACCGACATCGGCAAACAATGCGATCAGGATCTCGTTCACTTTGAGCGCGGACTTCCGCAGATGAGCCATGTCCTCGACACTCGCCAGGCCCATCTCGCGAATGTAGTCATCATTGATGAGCGGATCACCCAACTCATCGCTCTTGTAGGAAAACTCAATGATGGGCTGTGAGAAATCCTTCCCTTCCGGCATGCCGGTACGCTTGGAGAAACTTCCCGCGGAAACATTTCTTACAATCACCTCAACCATCAAAATCTCCACCTTGCGGACCTCAACATTGGTGTCGTCGATCTTGCGGACAAAATGCGTCGGAACGCCGACCTTTTCCAAATACTGATAAATCAGGGTGCTGATCGCGTTGTTCAGGCGCCCCTTATCTTCAAAACTTGCCTTCTTTTCGCCATTGAAGGCCGTGGCATCGTTTTTAAATTCCATCCGCAAGGTATGCGGATCCCCGGTCGTCCATAGGCGCTTGGCCTTGCCCTCGTAAATTGGCTGCATGACCTGTGGTAGTTTTTCCAGCGAACTCGGTCAAGCCTCCTCGACAGAACTTTGGCCTCCCGCGCTGATTCCTGATAAATCAGGCCCGTTGTCCAAAAACGAAGCGGTGAAGATCGGGAATCATCTTCTCATCAACCACTGCGCCGTGCCGTAACGTGCGGCCACCAGTTTTTCGATCATCCGCTCTTCAGGAAAAATTTCCATTTCCGACCAGGTTTCCGAAAGCCGCTCAGCAAACAGCTTTCCGCGCAACGTGAAATCTCCACTGACCGAAACCGATCCCTGATGTAGCAGACCGGCTTTACAACGCCGCTGCGCCGCTCCTGCAAGCTTCTCTCCCACACGATCCACCACATCGAACTCCACCGGATTTTCGAAACACACGCTTCCCGACTTTTGATTGGCTGCCGCAAGCGCGGGTTTGGTGCGACCTTCACTCGCCAGCACACTGACCAAAACTTGATGGATCGCCCGATAACTCTCGCCACCTTTCAAACGAGCGAGCTCGAATTTTTTCGGAATCATCAGACTGTAAGTCCAATCCCCGCGGTGATCCACAACTCCACCACCCGTCAAACGACGCACCCACTGCAATCCTGGAAAGGTCTGCCGCGCTTCCTCTAAATTACCGAAATATCCCAGACTCCCCCACGACCCACCCCATTTGTAGATCCGCATCATCGGCAATTGCCGGGTTTTCAACAACCATTCATCCACCGCCATCGACTCAGGGCCCGAACGCG
>JBIIFS010000109.1:0-5748 GCA_044237185.1 Luteolibacter sp. | reverse complement strand
AGCCGCTCGTTCCTCTGTTTCATAAACCGCTCGCCGAATGGGCGGTGGAGGCTTGCGAGGCTGTGGGTTGCAAGAGGTTTGCCATCAATACCCACCACCTTCCGGAAAAATGGCAA
Source organism: Luteolibacter sp. (assembly GCA_044237185.1). Classification (GTDB taxonomy): domain Bacteria; phylum Verrucomicrobiota; class Verrucomicrobiia; order Verrucomicrobiales; family Akkermansiaceae; genus Luteolibacter. Next base: position 5,632 of record JBIIFS010000109.1, on the reverse strand, counting down.
GGATTTGGGGTGAACCGGGATGTGAAGTTTTTTCATGAGCCGATCCTGCTGGAAACCGGTGGGGGTTTGAAAAACATCGAGAACTGGATCGAAGGCGGAAATTTATTGATCCACAATGGAGATGTTTTTGCATCGATCAATTTGCAGAAGTTGGTCGATGCGCATGAAGCCAGTGGGGACGAAGTGACGCTGGCATTGCGGTCTGGCGGAGGTGAGAGACGGATCACGTGCGGTGAAAACCATCGCGTGGAGGATGTAAGAAGCGAAGTTCGGGGCTTGCCCGGGACGCATGTCTTCACGGGAATTTATTGCGTAAAAAAGGAATTTCTCAAAAGGATACCCGCAGGAGAAATTCTTGCGGTTATCCCAGCTTTCCAAGAGCTCGTGCGTGAAGGCGGAATCGGTGCGGTGGTTCTAGATGAAAGCGATTGGATGGATCTCGGCAATGTGGAATCTTATCTCGCCGCGCATCGTCAGCTTGGCCTGCAGGCTCCGATACATCCGGAAGCGGTCATCGAGGATGGAGCGTTGATTGAAAACAGCGTGATCGGAAAAGGTGCGCGAATTCAAAGCAGTGCAAGAATCATCAACAGCGTGGTATGGCCGGGTGCGGATGTATCGCGGGATGTTAGAGATGAAGTGGTGATGTAGTCGGTCGGAGACCGGCTCTCCTACAAAGTTGCGATCAAGCGGACGAATTGGCGGCCGTATTCGACGTATGAGCTGTAGCATTGATTCCAATCGACCGCAGATGGATCTGGTGCGTGGAATACCGTTGCGACGTGGGGTTCGATGGCGATCCAGCCTTTGTAGTTGGATTGATGAGCATCTGTTAGGATTTCACGCAGCTTCGCCTGCCCGAGGCCGGGCATGGTGTATTCTGGCTCAACGTCGACGGAGATTGGGTTGATGCAGTCTTTGATGTGGATGTGGGCGACGTGCTCTTTCACTTTCAACCAGAACTCCATGGGATCTTGCCATGGGAAAGGTTCGGGCTTGGTGCGATCGAGTTGGAAAACAGGATTTCCGGTGTCGAAAACGAGTTTCAAACCGGGGACTTCATCGACGAGTCGTAGGGAATGCTCGGCGGAAAATCCGCCCCAGTTCATGCAGTTTTCATGGATGGCGGTAAGTCCCTCATCAGCAAAGCGTTTGACGATTTCACGCAAGCGGTGAAATCGCTCCAATTCATTTTGATCGGCGCCCCATGGCTCTTGCGCATACGACATGATGCGTATCATCGGCGTGCGCAGGCGCTTCATCCGCGGGATCGCGCGCTCGATTTCTGCGAGGGTGAGGGAAAAGTCCGAGCTGATTTTTTTGCCCCAGTTGCCGATGGCGGATCCAAATTCTGGGACGCAAATCCCTGCGGCATCGAGTTTGTCCGCGGCTTTCTGGAAATCCTCTTCCGGCATATCGTGGATATTGGCGTTACCGATCATGCGGGTGGAGATGGCTGACCAACCAAGCTCTTGGGTCGCCTGGATTTGTTTGTCAATGTCGCGGGAGGCTTCGTCAGCGAAGCCAGTGAGTCTTTCAGTGGAGAGCATGCGCGGACGCTAAGCTAAATTTTCAAATTTCAAATTTCAAATTTCAAGGAAGAGGGAGACTTTCGGAAATGATTTGGTAGAGTCGCGGAATGAAACGTCGGAAATGGATGGGACTGTTCGGGGGATTTTGTGTGGTGGGATGCGGTGGGAAAAAGGCGGCGGTGAGTATCAGCATGGCAGATTTGCCATGGACTGAGATGCAAGACGAGTGGGAGGGTGTGAGTGGGGGGATCGTGGAAGTGGGTGAGGAATTGAGTATCGGTTGGGGCGAGGGGTTGACCAATGTTCGCTGGAAAGGGCAGGTGCCTGCGGCCTCATTTGAACTGGAATTGAAGGCAAAAAGGGTCAACGGCACGGATTTTTTCTGCGCCCTAACCTTTCCAGCACGCGGCCCCGAGCAGTGCGTGAGTTTGATCGTTGGCGGTTGGGGTGGGAGCCTGGTGGGAATTTCCTCGATCGATGGCAAAGATGCTTCGGAAAACGAGATTCAGAAAATTCGCACCTTCGAGACCGATGTCTGGTATCAGATCCGATTGGTCAGGGAGGGAGAGTCAATCAAGGTCTGGATCGATGGAGAAAAGTTCATTGATGTTGATACGATGGGTAAAACCCTGTCACTCCGGCAGGGCGGGATCGAGGAATGCGCGCCCTTCGGTCTGGCTACCTGGCAGACCTCGGCGCGGATCAAAGATATTCGCTGGAGGGGGCTTCAGCAGCTGATTTAACCACGAAAAGCACGAATGACACGAAAGTTGGAATGCCCGCAGAGTGGATTTCCTCTTATTTTATTGAGGAAACCCAGGATTCAAATCTTGAAAAATAGCGAATTAGCCGAATCATCGCTTTGCTATTTCGAGTTCTTCGTGCGTTTCGTGGTAAAAATTCTTCATCTACAGCCCGCCTAAACCGCCATAAATCGCCGATTTCTGGATATCTGTAGCCGTTTCCGAGCAAGACTTTCGGCTTGCAAGGCTCTACAAAACTGAATTACAAGCCTTCAACGAACAACCTCTGCGACATGGAGAGTGGGTCTTACACCCACTCTTTTGCGTCTTCAGAAGCTTCATCAACATCGGAAAAAGCCATTTTTCCTTCAACTGCCCTGCCATCGCCAGCCATGACCAACGACATCGTCGCACTCATCGAATATTACGAAAAAGAAAAAGGAATCGACCGCAACAAGATCGTTGCGGCTCTGGAGTTTTCCTTTGTTTCCGCCTATCGCAAAATGGTTCCCGGAGCTGACGCGATCGAGACTCTGCGGGCTGAAGTGGATACCAAAAAAGGTAATACCAAGATTTTCGCTGCACTCAATGTGGTCGCGGATGGCGAGCAAACCGACAAATTCAACGAAGTCCCCTTCAGTGTTGCGCACAAAAAGAACCCAGAGATTGAGGTGGGTGGAGTGCTTGAATTCAACGTCACGCCTAAAGACTTCGGGCGTATTGCTGTCCAGACTGCCAAACAAACCATGATGCAGCGCCTTCGCCAAGCGGAGAAGGAAATGATTTACGAGGAGTTCAAAGACCGCGCGGGTGATGTGGTTTCCGGGACTGTTCGCCGCTTCGAGCGCAATGATGTGATGATCGACCTCGGTAAATTTGAGGGAATCATGCCAAATCGCGAGCGTGTGCAGGGTGAGGATTACAATATCGGTGACCGCATTCGTTGCTATGTATTGGCGGTTGAAAACGAGGGTCGTGGTCCGGAAATTATCCTTTCCCGCAGTCACCCGAACTTTGTGCGCCGCTTGTTTGAGGCCGAAGTGAATGAAATTTCCGATCGCACCGTGGAGATTCGCGCTATCGCGCGTGAAGCTGGGTTTCGGACCAAAGTCGCTGTTTGGAGCAACGATCCAAAAGTCGATCCCGTCGGTGCCTGTGTCGGCATGCGCGGCGCGCGTGTGAAAAACATCGTTCGCGAACTTAACAACGAGAAAGTCGATATCATTCGTTGGAGCGAAGATCCGGCCGAATTGGTTCGTGAGGCACTCAAGCCGGCCGAGTTGATCACCATCGCGGTCAACAAGGAAGAGAAGATCGTTCTCGTGACCGTCAGCGAGGAAGACCTCAGTAAGGCAATTGGTAGAAAAGGTCAGAACGCACGCTTGTCCTCACGCCTCATGGGCTGGGATGTCCAAGTCCGCAAAGACGAAACCAAGGAAGAGCAATTCAAAGAAAAAATCGGCGGAGTCGCTCATACATTGGGAGAGCAACTCGGTATTACCGATGAACTTGCTGCAAAACTCACCTTGTTCGGAGGAGTTAGCGCCGAGATGATTGTCGATATGCCAGTTGAATTCCTCACAAGTTCACTCGAGCTCAGTGTCGAGGAAGCGGAAGCGATCCTTAACAGAGCGAAAAGTATTGCTGCAGGAGAGCCCGCGGCCAATTAACATCGAGCGACCGACATTTTTCAAACCCTTCAGGTAAAAATTTCAGACCGATTACTCTCTTACTCAGAACGCCGGATGCCAAAAAATAGCGATAATTCCTCAGACCAGCCCAAGCAAATCCTCGATCTGATCGAGGATAAGAAAAAGCCTTCACGCAGAGAGCGTCAGCGCAAGGATGCGGAAACCGCCTCGGCACCTAGCAAGCTGGAGACTGCGAAAGCAAATGCTTTGGACTTGTTTACGGATGAAAAGAAGCCCAAGGCAAAAAAGACGGCGACAACGGCAAAGAAGGTTTTGGGAAGTATTTCCAAAACTTTGGATAAGGTTCATGAGGATCCGAGTTTCATCAAAAATCAGGACATCGCGCCACTCGCTGCAACAGAGGTTTCAGTTGCCAATGTTTCACCCCAGCCTTCCGATTCGAAGCTCATAGTTATCAAGCCACCCATCTTGGTTCCGGATCTCGCGGCAAGACTCGGCCTGAAGCCGTTTAACGTGATGGCGGATTTGATCAAGCTGGGAGTATTCCCTGCACCGAATCAGCCGCTTGAGCCTGAAATTGCGGCTCAAGTTTGCGAAATTCACGGTTTCACCTTTGAGCGTGAAAAACGCGATAAGGAAAAAGGATTCCACAAGGTTGAGGAAGTGATCGTCGAGCCGGAAGCTCCGGCCAAAGAACCCGAGAGTTTACTGCAAACCAGGCCGCCCATTGTCACGATTATGGGTCACGTCGATCACGGTAAAACCTCCATTCTGGACTATTATCGCAAGAGCAAAGTGGTCAGTGGCGAAGCCGGCGGAATCACCCAGCATATCGGGGCTTACCAAGTGAATCACAACGGGCAGCTGATCACATTTCTCGATACACCGGGCCACGCCATTTTCTCCGACATGCGCAAACGCGGTGCAAGCATTGCCGATATCGCCATCATCGTGGTTGCTGCCAACGATGGCCTCATGCCGCAAACTCTTGAGGCAATCAAACACGCCCAAAAGGCGAAGAAGACGATCATTGTCGCGATCAACAAATGCGATTTGCCAACAGCCAATGTCGAGCGAGTCAAAGCCCAGCTGGCGGAAAACGGATTACAAACCACCGACTACGGTGGCGATACCGAGTTCGCATGCATTTCAGCTCTCAAAGGCAAGGGCATGGATGATCTGCTCGAACTCATCATTCTCCAGGCAGAAGTGCTTGAGTTGAAAGCCAATCCGAAAGCCACCACGCGCGCTGGCGTGATCGAGGCACGAGTCGTTCCTGGCCGCGGCACTACCGCAACCGTGATCGTCGAGTCCGGAACACTCAAAGTCGGCACCCCCTTCATCTGCGGTCCGTTCTCAGGAAAAGTCAGATCCTTGATCAACGATCTTGGTGAGAGCGTGAAATCCGCGCTTCCCGGCACTCCCGTGGAAGTCATCGGTTTTGAAGAGCTTCCAAATGTCGGCGACCACTTGACCGAAATGAAGAGCGAGCGCGAAGCTAAAGCTCTCGCCTCCGAGCGCCAGGAGGAACTGAGATTGAAGCGTCTCAAGCCACAACATCGGAACCGCATGGAGGATCTCTTCAGCATGGTCAATGAGGGAGGCGGAAAAAATCAGCTTAAAATCATTCTCAAATGCGACGTTCAAGGTTCGGTTGAAGCGATCAAGAAAGCCATTGATGCCATTGAATCCGAAAAAGTGGATT
>JBIIFS010000108.1:0-5807 GCA_044237185.1 Luteolibacter sp. | reverse complement strand
ATTCAACATGGAGGCCGTACACACGAGGCCGCTGGGCGTTTACCAATCAAGGCTGGACATGGGTTTCCAACGAGCCGTTCGGCTGGGCTTGTTACCATTACGGACGCTGGGCTTTGTTAAGAAATGTGGGCTGGGTTTGGATTCCCGGTAACGAGTGGGCTCCCGCCTGGGTGACTTGGCGCGAAAGCCCCGGATACATCGGTTGGGCGCCTCTGCCGCCCGAAACACTTGGCTGGTATAGGCATTCTTGGGACTCCTCTGTTGAATCCCGTTTCGTAATCGATAGCGGATGGTTTTCCTTCGTTTCCTATGATCATTTTGGAAATGACATCCACACTTACTGTTTGCCGCGCTCGCAAAATATCGTGATCCATCGCAATACGATCAACATCACCCACTATGTCATTCGTGAAAAATCTGTTTATGTGGGGGGACCTCGTTATCGCAATGTTTGCGACCGCATCGGCAGAAGGTTTCCCATTCATCGGTTGCGCTTGGATGAGAGCCCGGAATTCGGACGTGGTGGCCGTCGCCTGAGCTCACAATTCAGCGGGAATGAATTGCAGGTCGTCGCACCGCGCATGGACGCGGATTGGAATCGTGCGCTCCGTCCGTCAAAGGTGAGTCGGGATCTGGGTGATGTGGCCGTGGACCGATCCAAAGAACTGCCGGAAGATGTGAGAAAGCAGTTTCGCGACCGCAGAGATGAGGAAGACAAGAAAGCCCAGTTGGTGGTCACCCATGCGGGAGGCGGCGAATCCTTCGAGAAGGAACGCAAAAGTCGTCTTGAAGGAGCTCGCGAGGAAGTCGCCAAACACCAAGCTCGCCGTCCTGATCAACGCGAGCGGCCTGAGGAAACCGTCAAAGATCCCGTTCGTCCTAACCGGCCCGCCGTGATCGAAACTCCGCAACCGCCAGAGGATTTGAATCCGAAGTCAAATGACAGAGACTCGAGGAGACCGTCTACCGATAAAAAAACGAATCCTGACACCGGGATTCCAGCGGTTCCGGATACAAGCACACCGGCCGTGCCCGATCCTGAAATCCCAGCGATTCCAGATGACAAGACTCCGGTCATTCCTGCCGTGAGAGATGATCGGTCGCGATCGGTTCCACGCCTCAATGGCCTTGAGCCGATTGAAAAGGACTCGGATCAATCCAATTCCAACAGATTACAGCCCGGAGACGTTCCAGCCACACCGCCAACCGGAAACCATTCGGGCGGGAATCTTCAAGTTGACCCCGCAACCCGATTGCCGCGTCCTCGTTTGGATGAGGTGCCTGATCGCCCGCAATTGCCTGAGAATTTTGATGCCGATCTGCAAAGCGAAGCCGATAAAAAAACCGTGAGGGGAAAGCTGAATCAACAGCTGGAGCAAAAAGAGCGCGCTCGTGAACGGCTGGAGCAAAGTGAAAAGCTGCGTGAACAGCAGAAGCAGCAACTGGCTTTGAGAGAGCAGCAGGAGAGATTGCGTGCCCAGCAAGAGCAAAAGGAGCAAAAGGAGCAGGCTCGTGAGCAACAGGAGAATTTGCGTCAACAACAGGCGCAGCAGGAAATGGCTCGCAGCCAGCAAGAAGAAACGCAGCGTCGACTGAAGGAGCAGCAGGATCAAGTGCGCGCCCAGCAGGAACAACAGGAGCAACAGGAGCAACAGGAGCGAGCCGCACGCCAGCAGCAGGAAGCACAGCGTCGGATGCAGCAGCAACAAGAACAACAGGAACGAGCTCGCCAGCAGCAGGAAGAGTCTCAACGTAGGGCGCAAAAACAGCAGCAAGAACAACTCGAGCGTTCGCGCCGGTAAGTGGTCACATCCAACCCAGCACGTCGGAGCAACCGGTCTAGCCTAATTCACGAGGCGTCTTTCCGTTAATCGGGTTTTGATGCGTCTCAGCAAGTTTTCCAGAGCTGGCATTTTGACCCCAGCGGCTTTTGCGCGGCGTAAGGGTTCTTCCCAGATCGGATCAAGTTCGAGTTCGCGACCTTCGATGAAATCGATCATGGTCGAGGGTTGATAGGGGCCCATCGGACGGGTTCGCTCGATGTTGCTTTCGATAAGGTTTTTATCTAACAGAATTCCCTGCGCCGCTGCTGCCGTGATGACTTCCTGCATTAAAGTGCGGATTTCGGTTTCGATGACAGGGTTTGCTAATAGCACATCGGTGGTGACTCCGCCTTCGGCGACAGCCAGCCCGTTGAACGGAATGTTCCATATCAGTTTCTCCCATTGGGCTTTGGCGAGGTCATCGACGGCCGTGGCGGGAATTTGGGCGGCTTTGAAACGCCTGGCGATGGTTTCGGCGTTTCCGTAACGCGCGTTGTCAAAAGCTCCGATTGTCATTCGACCTCCCGCACTATGATGAATCGTGCCGGGAGCGATACGGTTTATGCAAACGAAACAAAGCCCGCCGTAAGCCCTGGCCGCGCCAACTATTTCCGCAATATGTTCACAATTGCCCAAGCCGTTTTGCAAGGTTAGCGCTTGGGTGGTCTCGTGCATCAGTGGAGTTAACACCTTAGCAAGTGCATCGTTAGCCGTGGCTTTCCATGCGACGATGACCAGATCAACCGGGCCGATCTCCTCGGGATTTTTGAAAACAGAAATATTCTTCAGATGAAAATCTCCAGCGACACTCCCGACCGCCAATCCTGACTTGGAGAGCTGATCGTAATCCGATCTAGCGAGAAATTTCACATCCATACCCGCCTCCGCGAGCCGACCCCCGTAATACAGGCCGATGGCACCCGACCCGATAATCGCAACGCTTTGAAAATCCCATTCCATTTCAAAAAAACCAAAAAATCGTTATCAGGATGCACCAGATGCCGAGCGTTGCAGGGTGGGAGTTACACTTGGTTTTTTAGGCAAGCAGAGCAGGGCTTCACTGATGAGGAAAAACAGCACCGCGACAAGGAAAGCGCGCCAGATGTGAGTGGATAGTGAGGGATCCGAAGCTTGGCCAGCCTGATCGAGAAGACGGTAGTCCGTGCCTTCAAGTATGGTATCGAGATTCTCTTTGGAGGTGATTTCCGGTTCGTCTTCTGCAAGGGGTCGGTTCACAGCGGTCAGGCGATTTCCCAAGCGAAAGACCCCCGCGACGTGATCGTTGTTTTCTTTCGAATCATTATCCACCCGGGTGCGGATTTCACCCGCTATCGGATTTGCCGCATCGGAACCGACCTCAGCGAAGAACGATGCGTCAAAGCGCTCCGCGCCTAGTTCAAGGATACGTTGCACGGCTGGAAGCAGCACATCGGCATCACCAAGGTTCGACCATGTATAGTCGGGAGTGCTTCCCAAGGTCCAGAGTATGCCCTTATCGACGATTTTCCGAGTGATGAACGGCTCACCATCCTCCCATTTTGCCAGCACCGTGGCATTGCTTTTGGGAATGGCGCGTTTGATGGCGCGGAGGCGCTCCGCGGGGATGGGTGCGCCATCCGCTCCGTCACGCAATGGGCCGTCCGCATGATCCCAGTCCCGAAGGATGAAAAATTTACCCGCTTCAGCGAGGGAGACCGTCTCCCATTGGGTATCGAGAAACGACTCATTTTCAGACTTGGCAACTGGGAAGAGAACGACTTGTCCACCACTCGAGAGAAAATTCTGAAGCGTCCTGGCATTTTCTCCCACAGGAAGTGGAGCTGCCCAGAGAATCATGGAAAGATCCGAGGTCGAGACCGCGGCAAACTCGGCAGGATCGATGCGAGTTACGGACCGCTTTTCAAAATCAGGAGGGGCGGCGGCGAGAGCGAGGTAATCGGCAGCTTCGTTGGATGGGGATACGATGAGAGATTTCATCGGACGCGCGGGTCCGTAGGCAAAGAAGACCGAGTTGTCTCTCGGATTCCCATCGGCGGGGATGGTGAGCCAGCCATAGCCGGATTCATCCTCCTGTTTGATGGTGATGCTTTTTTGAAATCTTAGGGATTGGCTGGGTAGAGTGATTAATTCGTTCTGCGATGCGTCGTTGATTTGGGTTGTGACCGGAAGGTTGATGCTGCCGCGATTGTCCTTGGTCCGGACGATTTCCAAATCAAGTATCAAGCCATCTATGGTGCGGCGGGTGCCGAGCAGACGAAGGGAAATATTGGTCGCTGCATCTCCACCGATCGAAAGCACGCGAATCGCAGGTTTTTCAGGAAGACTTTGCAGATTGGCGCGCACCGCCGCCCAACGTTCGTCATCGGGGCGCCAGTTGGAGCGTTGCAGATCGGAGGCAAGCCAGATTTCCGCGCGCCCGGTGGAAGAGCCCAGCACTTCTGCCGCCGCGGTCAATAGAGTTGGGATGTTTGCTGCGGAGTCGGTGGCGGATGTTGTGGAAATTTCCGTGAGCACATCGGGCGAGGAAATTTCCTGAGGCTTTCCGGTTGCGCTGTCGATGATGACGAGGCGTGGGTTTCCGATGTTTAACATCGCATCACGAATTTTCCCAAGAACAATTTCACGCTTGGCTTTCTGGCCATCCGCGGAGCGGAGCTCCATGGAGGCGCTGCGGTCGAGAACAAGAACTACGGTATCTATCGTACCAGCTCCCCAGCCGAGCAGGCCGGAAACGATGGGGCGCGCAGCTGCAAAGGCGAGCGCGGCAATGCCCAGAGCACGGCAGGTGAGAATGAGAATGTGCCGGAGTTTCTTTTTGCCCCGTGATTCACGGGTGGCTTTGAGAAGGAACTGCATGGCCGCCCACTGCAGTGTTTTGTGCCGGCGCTTGTTGAGTAAATGAATGATGACCGGAACGCTCGCGGCGGCCAGGAACCAGAGTAGGATGGGCGACAGGAAAGTCATCAGTGTTTTGCCTTGGGTAGGCGGGCTGTTAGAAATTCACGAAGAAGGGGTTCGAGCGGAGTGTCGGTGGTGACGAGTTGGTAATCGGCATTGGCGTCGTGCGCTTTGTCGCGGACGTTTTTTAAAAACTCGTTGAGAGCGTTGTGGTATTCGTCGGAGATGAGGTTTGGCTCGACGACGAGGGCGGTATTGTCTTCGAGATCAACGAAGCGGTGAGGGCGGTCGAACTCAAAGCCGATTTCTTGGGGATCCATCAGATGGAAAAGAGAGATGTCGTGTTTCCGATAGCGAAGGTGCTGGAGCGCGTCGGCGAGTTCTGCTGTATCGGTGAAGAAATCTGAGAGGATCACGATGAAAGCCCGCTGACCGATTTTTTCCGCGATGGTGTGGAGAGCGGGAATCAGACCGGTTTCGCCGGCAGGCTCGACTTTTTCGATGGTGGAGAAAAAGCGTTCAAGATGTGCGGCGCGGCGGGAAGGCGGGACTTCGAGATGGAGTTTGTCGGTGCAGATCGAGAGACCTGCGGCATCGCCTTGGTTGACCAAAAGATAAGCCAGCGAGGCGGCGATGCGACGGGCGTATTGAATTTTCGAATCTTGTCCGGATCCGTGAAAATTCATCGAGCCAGAGGCGTCGATCACGAAGTAGGCGCGGAGGTTGGTGTCGGCCTCGAATTCCTTGATGTAGAATCGGTCCGAGCGGGCGAATGCCTTCCAATCAAGGCGGCGTGTATCGTCGCCAGGAACGTATTTCCGATACTCTGCGAACTCGACCGATGAACCACGGTGAGGCGAGCGATGCTTGCCGGCGACATTGCCCATCATCGGCACACGCGACTCGATCGGCAAAGAGCCGAGACGGGAGAGAAGGTCGCTATCGATGAAAGAGTGGGCGGACATGGTTAGAATTGAGAGGCCAGAATCCAGAGGCCAGAAAAGAGTTCTTTAGAGGGAGATTAAGATGATGAGGAAAGTTTTTTGATTATAGAACCCAGAATACGGGATAGCTCGCGGGTCTCTG
>JBIIFS010000107.1:0-5899 GCA_044237185.1 Luteolibacter sp. | reverse complement strand
AGCCTACACTTCGGGGAAGCTGGCGAACCCATCACCGCCCGCATCACCCTCAACGATCCCGAGGAATTTTTCAAACGCTGTATGTTCTATGGAAATATCGGCATGGGTGAAGCTTACACCGATGGTATCTGGGACACTCCAGACATTGCCGCTGTCATTTCATGGTTCGCTCTCAACATGACCGCCCTGCAAGGCGACGATACCGATTCCTCGACACTCCCCGGCGTCAATTTTCTGAAAATCGTCAACTGGTTCCGCCACCTCAAGCGATCCAACACCATCGAAACCTCACGCCGCAACATCGCCGAACATTACGATCTCGGAAACGAATTCTACGCGCTCTGGCTCGATGAGACGATGACCTACTCCTCCGCAAAGTTCACATCGGAAAAAAACCGAAGGCCTGTAGGTGTTTTTGACAGGAGCTCAGCGACGTGGGGCGAAGCCGCGGAGTGCAGTGAGGCGGCGCTGAGTCAACCACTAACCCTCGCCGAGGCGCAGACCGAAAAATACGACGCTCTCTGCCGCAAGCTTCGACTCAAACCCACCGATCACGTCCTAGAAATCGGCTGCGGTTGGGGCGGATTCTCCCATCACGCCGCGCAAAATTACGGCTGTAAAGTCACTGCTGTCACCATCTCCGAGGCCCAGGCAGCTTATGCGCGCGCGCGAATCGAAAATGCCGGACTCTCCCACCTCGTCGAAATTCGCATCCAAGACTACCGGCTCATCACCGGCAAATTTGATAAAATCGCGTCCATCGAAATGTTGGAAGCTGTCGGCCACAAATTCCACGAATCCTTCTTCGCTAAATGCCATGAAGTCCTCGCGCCTCACGGCTTGCTCGCCGTGCAATACATCACGGTTCCCGATTGCCGTTACAAATCCCTGACCAAAGGAGTCGATTGGATCCAGAAAGTCATTTTCCCCGGATCACTCCTGCTTTCCGTCGGACGCGTCAACGAGGTCATCAACAAAACCGGCAACCTCTTCCTCCATCACCTGGAAGACCTCGGACTCGACTACGCCCGCACCCTTTCCACATGGCATAAAACCTTTAACGCCAGACTCGATCAAATCCGCCCGCTCGGCTTCGACGAACCCTTCATCCGCACCTGGAACTACTACCTCAAATACTGCGAAGCCGGCTTTGCCACCCGCAACATCTCCGTAGTCCAAGCCGTTTACACACGCCCAAATAACGTTGCCCTGTAGCGGCGTTCTTCGGTCGCCGATCTATTCGCCAAAAATCTTTGCGAGAAGAATCGAAAGCCAAGCACACATATCCTTCGTTTTCTCCGTTTCCTTCTGTGTAGAAAATCTTAATTAGCTATAATCAGCCAAACCCACAGTATTCATTCCGCTTTCCAAACTCTGGTTTCTGGTATCTCAAATCCGAAATCTTCCATGACTCTCAACCCAGACAGCCGCTTCTACCGCTGGGTCATCCGCCCTATCGCGAACCAGCTCAAGCAAGGCACCTCTCCTGAGAGACTTTCCTGGAGCATTTCCCTAGGTATCACCCTCGGCATTTTTCCCATCATGGGCAGCACCACGATCGTCTGCCTCATCATTGGCCATATTTGCCGTCTCAACCAACCCATCCTCCATCTTTTCAAAACCTTCACCTATCCACTCCAACTCATTCTCATCCTCGTTTACATACGTCTTGGGCAAATACTCAACGGCGCCCCCCTCATCAAATTCTCCATCCCCCAACTCCTCACCCGCTTCAAAGACGACCCCGCACAATTCGCCAGCGACTTCGGTATGGCCGCACTCTACGGCATCGAAGCTTGGGCTATCAGCGCAGTCTTCCTCATCCCCGTCCTGTATCTGGTCTCACTCTCCATTCTTCAAAACATATTGCAAAAAATCGCCTACAAATGCATGAAGTAGAGCGTATTCGAGAATAAAGCCCTATCATTCACATACGTAATTTTTCTTATTTTATCTAGATTCCCATCTCATCCAAAAACGACAATTTCTCCCTTTGACTATCACCATTTCAACTTACCTTGCCGACAATGTTCCAAGCACTATCCAACGCCGTGAGTCTCCATCCGTATTTCAAAATCCGAGAAGGAAATCTCGAAACTTTTACCAAACTCATGCCGGCGTTCATTGAAAAGACCTCCTCAGAGCAGGCCTGCTTGTATTACGATTTCACCCGCAATAACGATGTCGCCTTTTGCCGCGAGGCCTACGTCAGCGCGGAAGGTGTTCTCGCTCACCTCGAAAACGTTGGCGATTTACTCGAAAAATTTCTCGAACTGTCCGATCTGATCCGCCTCGAAATCCACGGCCCCAGCGAAGAAATCGAAAAACTCCGCGCACCTCTTGCCAACCTCAACCCGGACTTCTTTATCCGTGAAATCGGCATGCTGCGCGCGAATCATTGAACCGAGTCACGTCCTCAGACAAATCCTGATCGAAGAAATTTTCTAAGCTTCTTGCTGTGAGGCCCGAGTCGAGATCCTCCGATGCCGGATTTCGAATCTCAGCAGCCTAACTTTTCAAATAAAATTTGTAAGCGATCACAGCCAATAAAACCAAGATCCAGATGAGCACGACCCAAAAAACAATCCGAACCGCGCGCCTCTTGGTTGGCGGGGTCTCGCTTTTTTTGATCATTTTATGACCTGATTCATGAGAATCGGCAACTTTTGCCGAAACGACAGGACTGATAGATTTCATAACCTGCCGAAAACCAACCATAGGCTTACATTGGCATGAATTACATATCCGGCTTTCATCAAAACCATAGTTCGACTGGAATAAGGAACCGCAGTGGCCACAATGATACCAGACTTCTTTGTCTTGAGTTGTCATGGTTTCGCTGTGTCCAGCCAGTTCGCAGCTATGAGTCTCTTGATCATCCATTGATGTGGTAAAATCTCCTGATTTCCACGCTCCAAATCCAGAATAATCTCGGCTTCGGTTTGATACTCCCCAATGATCGGACTGACCGAAAACAACGCGAGGATATCCTGATCAACCTGACTGCCAATTTCCGTGTAAGCCCATATGGATAAGTCATTTTTTGGGGATCTGACGATGAATGAATGGTATTTTTCATCTGACAATTGATGGGTAAAAAAATCCGAGCGGGAGATCCGCCCCCGAATCTCACTGCCGTCACCTTTACCAATCTTGAGTTGATCAAAATCAGCCGTACCATATCCCGCCGTGGCTTTCCAATCCATTTTTAGATCTAAATTCTCATAGCGGAAAAATGCGACAAACTTTGAAAAATTGTGATCCAGCCCTCTGAGCTCCGCGTAAGGGAGTTCACCAACCTGAAAAGTTTTCCAAGATGCTTTGTCAGAGGGCATCCATCCACGATCCGCTCCCATGGGCTTCCACCTTTCCATGATTGAAGGAGCATTACGACTACCAAGATAAATAGATTGCAAAAATTCGCTCTCACTCCGCGCCTGTGCATAAAGACCGAAAATACGGATCGCCTCCTGATTGTTGTTCACAAGCTTTCCAAAAGCACCCAGAACCCTCGACGATTCTCTCTTCACTTTGGAGGAATCAAGCCGACTCGGGCCGTTTTCATTCGATTTACTATTGGATTTTTTATCAAGAAAACGATTTGAGAACATCGCCAATCCTATCAGCGTTAGCACTCCCATGGCGGTGTACAATATCCAACGTGCGGCGCTTTTTTTGGGACCGGCACCCCAATCGTCACGTTCTTCATGGGACAATCGGTCTTTCATCAAAACTCTATGGCATTCCTGTGCGGGATCATCAGCCTGCTTGTGATCCTCCATAACCAGAGTAGCGTAAAAATCCTTCTTCTCAATTGCCGAACGATCCGCATTAATGTCAAATGTAACCAGAGATATGAAATCCGAAGCATCTCGCACCGAGGACGATTCACCAAGATGACGACCAGGATGAATCGTATGGAGTGAGGATGGATTCAAAACGACTTTTGCCATACCTGGTAACTCCGAGCGACGTGGCGGCAACTGTGAATCATAGACCTGATCCACATCAAGACCATACCATTCATCGTCAGGCAAAACTGGCGGTGCGTTATTGTTGGGGTCTTCTTGATGAGGATTCATGAAGTCTCATTCGTTTGATGATGGAACCTCGAGCCTGCAGGTCAATCGTGCAAGTGATCAGATGCTTTGATCGGTATTTTCAATAGCCGGATGAAAGCTTCAGGATGAGATTTTGTGCCGCGCGATCAAATGCGTCAGGCAAAGCATTATGGCGGGCCAATTGCAAGTTTGAGTCCACAAAAAATGAACTCTGACCCATGCTGGTGCCGCTTGCCAATAAGCGCGTGGGGTCACGAGCGTCCTTCAAAAGCCAATCGATTCGGACCGTGTTGGTAAGCTCCTCTGCCGTCAAGGCATCGCGCCTCGATCCCCTCAGAGCCCCGTGATCGATCGATGTAACTTGTCCCTCAAGCACGGCATCCGCACGGTCCAACTCGGAGAGGCGATACGTCCCGTTTTGAACCAAGGCTGCCGTAACGGCGGATGTCGCGATGGCTTCAGCCCTAGGGTGCAGAGTTCCATTTTCAAGCATCGATACCGAGATGCGCTCCACCCCAGCGAGCGATGGCGGCTTGGATCCCCCCAGCTCATATCCCGCGCAGGAGTTCAAGATTACACTCAGTAAAACCAATGATTGAAATTTCATAAATTTGATAAACACAGGTTATTCACCCAGCTCTCTCAAACGGGAAATAGCATAATCATGCGAACTTCCCGTTTTTGAGCTTTTCACGATATCCCGATAGTAAACTTTGGCGGATTCGATTTGTCCGGTTCGGTCATAAAATTTGGCGATTTCCAGCGAGCGATCCAGATCCCGACTTTTGAGATTGGCCAACAAGCGCCTCGCATCCGAAGTTTTCGCATGGCCAGAATATTGGAGCAAATAATCCTCGAAGGCTTCCGCTGCGAGATCGAGAGTTGCCTGGTTTTGATTGCCGCCGTCCGCCTGCTCAAGGAACACGATACCGACTCGAAAAAGCGCTTCCGCTGCCTGACGAGCCTCCGGCTGATCTCTCACCAACTTGCGGTATGCATCGATCGATTCCTTGTAATCTTTTTCTTTCTGATAAAGCTCACCAATCGCAAATTGCGCATTCGCCGATATTTCAGAACGTGGCGCGTTGTCCCGCAGTTGACCCAACATTTCAATGATCTGCTTGGTCGAAATGCGGGATTTCAAGCCGATGAACGAGGACTTCACTTTGCCATCGGCCGCGGCCTGGGCTATCCTGACCTGGCTGTTGAGGGCTTTCGTATACAAACCGCTACTCTGATAACGTTGTAAAAATTTCTGGTAGGCCTTGAAGGATTTGAGTGCCTCTCCCTGTTGTTCCAAAATTTCCGCTAGACGGAACATGGCCTTCCCTGCCGATGGAGACATGGTAAAATCCTCCGCGACCTCTTGATAAAGTTTCAGCGCTTTCTTTTGATTCCCACCATCATCAAGCGCTTTGGCCTTCTGATAAAGCACCTCCCCCTCACCCGACAAGGCTTGGGCGCTGCCCGCCAAACCAATCGTGCCTTCTTTATTTCCGCAAGAAACCGGCAACAAGGTGGCGATCGTGAGTAAGACGACCTTCGAAAAACTTTTTGTCATGCCAGAATCATAGAAACTTTGGCGAGTCGTGAAAGAGGAAATTGCAGAAGTTGCACGAGAAGTCAGCTTTTTCCCAGTTCTCTGGCTCGCGCGACCGCTGCGCCAACAGCTGCGATAAAAGAGGAGCGGATCGCTCCCTCCTCCAATGCCGCAAGCCCTGCGATCGTCGTGCCTCCGGGCGAAGTTACCATGTCTTTGAGAACGGCAGGATGCAATCCCGTCTCCAGAACCATCGCCGCCGCCCCTGCCACGGTTTGAGCCGCAAGCTTCAACGCAT
>JBIIFS010000106.1:0-5947 GCA_044237185.1 Luteolibacter sp. | reverse complement strand
GCTCCTAAGAAAGCCGCCAAAAAAGTAGCGAAAAGCGCTAAAAAAGTGGCCAAGAAGCCAGCCAAAAAAGTAGTTGCCAAGAAAGCACCTGCTAAAAAAGCGGCAGCCAAGAAAGCACCTGCTAAAAAAGCAGTAGCTAAGAAAGCACCTGCCAAAAAAGCCGTAGCCAAAAAAGCACCTGCCAAAAAAGCAGTGGCTAAAAAGGCACCAGCCAAAAAAGCAGCCAAGAAGAAGTAATCAACCACCGCCGGTAGTCTGATTTTTCTCTCACGAGTGATTCGGCTGCTTAGGCGGTTATGACATCTGTAAAAGGCGGAAGATCTTATGGTCTTCCGCCTTTTCGTATTTGTAAGCCAAGGAGCGCTACTTGAAAATAATCCGCCATTTTGTTTTCATGAATGGATTTGTATGATTTGATTCCTCGCATGAAGAATTCAATGCGTTGGCTAGCCGTCTTCCTGATTGCCTTCACAGCTCTGGCATGGGCGGGTGGAGACAAGAAGCTAGCCCAGGTTTCATTTCATATTGAGACGGAAGCGAGCGATAATCCGAAAATGATTTTTCCCTACGAGATTCTAGAGAAGGAAAGGTATTTCCGGCGGATGTCTGAAATATCTTCGAAAGATTTCGTTGCTTTCAGTCCTTTCCCATCGGATGACCAAACATCTTATGGAATGACTATTCAACTGAAGGATGTTGCAGGACAACGCTTGACGGCAGTGACGACTTCCAATCAGGGCAAGTTGTTGGTTTGTCAGGCTTTTGGTCGCGTTGTGGATGCTGTCATGATTGATCGGCCTGTGAATGATCGCGTCATCATCGTCTGGAAGGGGCTGACTCTGGATGAAATACGTGAACTTGATAAAGTGATTCCGCGTATCGGTGAGAAAAAGAAATGACAATATTCAAAATGAAAAGGGGACTCGTCATACTATTGGCTGCGATCACACATCTCAGGGTTGACGCGATTGAGTTGGTTTTGCCGACGGAAAACGATCATATTTACAACGGACAACTGGATCGTTTTTACATGTATGTTGACCGGACTTTTGAGGGCGAGGCAACCAAACCGTGGGAGGGCGGATCCTTTGGGTTTGTCCGGACACCGGTTCGTGTCAACGGCGAGGTGTTGCTGACCAAGTTTCACGAAGGGATCGATATCGCTCCCATCAAGCGTGATCATGCGGGTAATCCGCTGGACTTGGTGATGAGTATATCCGGGGGGAAAGTGGTTCATACGAGTTCGATTGCTGGGCGCAGCAATTACGGTCGTTACATCGTGGTTGAACATGAATGGGAGCAATCAAAAGTTTACTCACTCTATGCGCATTTGGCTGAAATCACGGTACAGGTTGGCGATCCGGTCCGAGCGGGTTCTGTGATCGGACGTATGGGATACACGGGTTCCGGTATCAATCGGACGCGCGCGCATTTGCATCTGGAGCTGGGATTCATGATCAGTGAAAAATATCAAGACTGGCACAAGCAGAGTTTCGCGAGTCCGAATTATCACGGAAATTACAACGGAATGAACATTGCGGGGGTTGATGTCGCGAGTTTCTTTCTGGCGCATCGTGAGAATCCGGATTTGAACTTCAGCGAGTTTGTCCTGACCCGCCAAGTGCAATTCAAGGTGTCCGTTGCAGCGGGTAAATCGGAACCGGTTTTTTTGGAGCGCTATCCTTGGATGAAGCGACCGGGTGATGCTACAGTGAATTCATGGGAGATCGGTTTCACGGCAACAGGACATATGGTTTCATTCAGCCCAAGCAGTCGGATAGTGAATCAACCATCCGTGACTCACATCCGACCTGCCGAGGTGAACCAATCCTATCTGACACGGGGTTTGATTGCTGGAAGCGGCAATCAAGTTTCCTTGTCGCGTGATGGTAAGCGTCTAGTTTCCCTAATTTTAGATGATTTTCAAAGAGCTCAGTAGGATGGGCAGAGGTTGTTCGTCGCTTGACGGTTTTTTCAATTCAATTTAGTCCCAAAGTCATGATATGGTTTTATTCAAAGAATGGGCAGCAGCTAGGTCCGATTTCTGATGAAGAAATTGTCAATCTATCCAAGAGCGGAGGCTTGACTGCCACCGACCTTGTATGGAAAGAAGGCATGCCGGACTGGAAGCCTTGGCGTGAGGTGTCTCTTCTTTCTTCCAACCCTACCCCGCCGAATATGCCTGCCATCCCGCAATCATTTGATGGCAATGTTATGGTTCGGCAGCCTTCCATGCATGCATCAATACCCGTGCGGCCAAACATTCCGACTTATCTATGGCAGTCCATCGTCGCCACTGTGCTATGTTGCATGCCATTTGGCGTGGTGGCGATTGTCTATGCCGCAAAAGTGGATAGTCTGATTGCGGTTGGCGATTATGTGGGTGCTCAAAGCGCTTCAGACTCTGCAAAAATTTGGGTTGGCGTATCGGTGGGGATTTTTCTGCTCACATTTGTCGGCTATTTTGTTCTTTTTGGGATCTTTGCAGCTGGAACCCTATGATCCGATTTCATGCTTAGACGCATTGCCAGAAAGATTTCTGCCCATAGGTCTGAAGGAAGAGCGCTGTTGGTTTTAATGGTCCTGCTCTTGCTTGGTTTTGCGCTCTATAAACTCCGTCAGGACGGGGGAGCAGGTTGGATGCCGGGCTGTTTTTTCAGAAAAATCACCGGATGGGAATGTCCGGGTTGTGGGATGACGCGTGCGACGCATGCAGTTTTACACGGACGGTTCAAGGAAGCGTTTCTTCTGAATCCTGTGGGAGTTGTGTTGTTTCCCCTAGCGATGATGGGATTGGCGCTTGAGGTATTTGCATGGGTCAGAGGGAAAAAGGATTTTTATCGGCTCAGTGTGGGCAGGTGGGGTTCGATGTTGATTGCAGCGGTGGTGATGATCTGGTGGGTTGTCAGAAATCTGATATGACGAGCTGGTTAAATGGAAGTTTGCTTGCGAGAGGTTTGTGTCGTGTTTAATTTCAACGTATGAGTCTTTTATTAGGAGTAAATATTGATCATGTCGCGACCTTGCGACAGGCGAGGTATGCACTGCAGCCGGAATCTCTGAACGCGGAACCGGATATTGTTTTAGCTGCGCGGGAAGCGAAGGCCGGCGGCGCGGATTCGATTACGGTGCACGTGAGAGGAGACCGCAGGCACATGCAAGATGCGGATGTGTTTCGGATTCGTGAGGAGGTGGATGTTCCTCTCAATCTTGAACTCGGGATCACTGAGGAAATGCTGGATTTGGCGTTTCGATTAAAACCGGATTTCGCTTGTCTGGTTCCTGAGACACGTGAGGAAGTGACGACAGAAGGAGGATTGGATGTGATCGCGCTTTTCGGGACGGCGAGGGAGGCGGTCAAACGACTCAAGGCTGCCGGGATCAAGGTCAGCTTGTTCATTGATCCATTTGAAAAGCATGTTCGCGAAGCCGCGCGTATGGAGGCTGACATGATTGAACTTCACACGGGTGCGTTTGCGAATGCGGTTGATAAGTCGGAAGAAATCGCACGCTTGATTGCAGCCGCTCAGCTGGGGCATGAGTTGGGATTGCAGGTCAATGCGGGCCACGGCATCAACTATTTGAATTTGCCTGATGTGCTGAAAGTTCCTTTCTTGAGCGAACTGAACATCGGGCACAGCATTGTCTCACGAGCGATGACTGTGGGCATGCGCACGGCTGTTGCTGAGATGGCGGAGGGGATGAAGCCTTACTCCTTGCACCCATGATGATCTACGGCATAGGAATCGATGTGGTGGAGGTGGATCGAATCGAGGACGCGATCACAAGGCAGGGTGAGGTGTTTTTACGAAAACTTTTTACGGAAGCTGAGCGGAAATATTGTGATCAACAAAAGCGCCCTGGTTTGCACTACGCGGCGAGATTTGCGGCCAAAGAGGCCGTTTCAAAAGCACTCGGCACGGGTATAGGCGGCAAGGCGGGCTGGTTGGAAATGGAGGTGATTCGCGGAGAATCCGGCGCGCCAACCATGATTTTTCACGGGCATGCCTCAGAATTTATTCAGGCACAGGGAATCGCCGAAGTGCAGGTAAGCCTAACCCATGCGAGGGATTATGCAGCAGCGAACGCGGTGGCGATTCGGCATTTGGGGTAGTTCAAATGAACCCACGCACCGACTAATTGGGGACGACCTAGCTAACGATACCCAATAAATTGGCCTCTTCCGCAAAATCTGTGGGTGAACTGGCATCCGAGCGCTGCGTAGCTGCGAGAAGTTCTTGAAAGTTGTCCACAACAGACCGATTCGAGAATGAGCCTTTACCGTCGGAGAAGCGGGCTGTTGTGGACAACTTTATATTCATCGTATGAGGGGTTGATGAACCGGCGGACTCAGGCAAAGTCACTTCGCTAAAAACAAACCAACCTGGAGGCCGCCGATTCAATTCAAGACCCTACTCAACAAAGTCCACCCGCTCAAGAGCTTCGTTTACCAATCTGTCAAATTGAACGCACGGAGCGGCAAGCCACAGATCATCGCCGCGATTATCCCTAGAGCCAACTCCAGACCCATTTGCTCCGGCTGTGCAAAACATCGTCCAGGGTATGATCATATGCCTTGTCCCCGCGAGTTCGAGTTTATCCCGATCTGGAACATCCCCGTCTTTTTTTCCTACACCATGCGGCGGGTGAACTGCCCAACTTGAATTTTTGGGGTCAGATTTTTTGGGGTCATTTTTGGGGTCAGTCCCCGCAAAATCACACTTTTTGGGGTCAGTCCCCGCAAAATCACATTATCTGCTTTCCATCATTTTCATCATTGCCTATTAGGAAGCATGGCAAGACCGATTCGCTTTCAGTATTCTGGTGGATGTTATCACGTGATGGCGCGTGGTGATGGAGGGAAGGTGATTTTTGAAGATGACGACGATAGAAAGATTTTCATCGCTCGATTGGGTGAGGTTTGTGGGCGATGTGGTTGGAAAGTTCATGCATGGGTGTTGATGGGTAATCATTTTCACCTGCTATTGGAAACCCCCGAAGCAAATCTTGTAGACGGAATGAAGTGGTTGCTGGGGACATTTTCCCAAGGATGGAACCGCGCTAGGCAGCGACGGGGGCATGTTTTTCAGGGGCGTTACAAGTCGGTGCCAGTCAACGGTGAAGATACGGGAGCATATTATTTTCGGATCGTGGCGGATTATATCCATTTGAATCCGGCACGCGCGGGACTGGTAGGTGGGAAGCGGGGAAAACTGGTGGACTATGAGTGGAGTAGTCTGGTTTCTTATGTAAAAGGGAAGGGTCCGGATTGGCTATTTATGGACAGAGTGCTTAGGGCCTTTGAGCTTGCACAAGATGGTAGAGGTAGGCGTGCGTATGTGGCGTGGCTTGAAGCGCGTGCGAAGGAGGATGGCGGAAAAATCAATCCAGAGGCGGAGGCGGCGTTACGCAGAGGATGGTATCTGGGAGAGGAGAGCTTTAAAGACAAGTTACTTGCGATGGTTGATAGAGCGAAGGGTCAAAAGAAAAATCCACGTCGTTCAGCAGTCGACTTGGTCAATGCACACGGTGAGGCGGAGGCTGAAAGACTAATTACCCAAGTGGGGAGATTTTTAAGACTGCCTCTCAGATCAGGCGAGCTTGGGAAATTGCGGAAAGGGGATGAAAGAAAAGTACTTTTAGCGTTGTTGTTGAGGAAGAGAACAACAGTGGGCATGAAATGGATTGCTGAAAGGTTGGCGATGGGGCATCCAGGCGCGGTCAGTAGACTGATCGGAGGAATCCAGAATAACAAGGGACTGAATAAAAAGCTGAAGGAAGTAGAAAGAATGTTAAATAGCGGGGACTGACCCCATGTCTCGGGAATCGACGGTCAGACAGTCGCCCAATACGGTGAGAACCTCGTGGAGAATCTGCGGGACCTGCAATCTCGGGCCAAGAGCGGCAGCTACCAAGCACCGCCGGTCAAGCGCGCATACGTCCCCAA
>JBIIFS010000105.1:0-5956 GCA_044237185.1 Luteolibacter sp. | reverse complement strand
TCTCAGCGGATTTGGAATCCCAGAATAACAAGACCGTGATTTTGCCTTTGAAGTCAGCAGATTTGATGATGCGACCCGCAACATCCGTGCCTGTGAACCTGGGAGGAGTGCGGCCTTTGATGAGATGACGAATGATGAAAATTTCATCGGCAGCAAGAGTTGCAACGCTCATGTCACCCATTTTTTCATCCACGGCTTGGATAATCGCCATTCGCAAATGAGTGATTCGTTTCTCAAGAATTTCCGGGCTATCGCCCAGGTTTTTTAAAACGAGCGCCGCACCTAGGGCCGCGATTCCTTGGGTTTTCTTATCAGAGTTTTTTTTGATGATTTTTTCCAAAAGCGGCAGCGCGCGTGGCGAACCGCTTTGTGTGAGCGCCATACAAAACATACGGATGTCCGGCTTATCCAGATGGTGCGCCTCAAAGCCATCCATGATTTCCTTGCGATGCTGGGTAACCTCCGCATTGGATGCCGCTACTTGATGGGTGAG
Organism: Luteolibacter sp.; assembly: GCA_044237185.1. Lineage (GTDB taxonomy): Bacteria > Verrucomicrobiota > Verrucomicrobiia > Verrucomicrobiales > Akkermansiaceae > Luteolibacter. The sequence continues at coordinate 5,463 of JBIIFS010000105.1, read as the reverse complement.
ATTAAGATAAAAAGCGGAGTAAGGGATCGTCCAATCCTGACGCAGGGATCCGGTGATGTTCTTCCAAAGCTGTGAAGCGGTCGCTTCGGGAGACGGGCGCTTTTCCCAGAGCACTTGTTTTTCCTCTGGGGTGGTCGCGATCTTCATTTTGAGCGCAAAAGTCTCCTGGGAAAGCCCGTAGCTTCGCTGGATGCGCTCCGCCTCGGTCGGCGATGCCAGAACATGCGCTACCATGAGGATGGAGATGGGTATCAGGAATCGTTGCATGTGGAAGCAGTGAATGATTTTTAAGCGGAGCAATCGCACGTGCGGCACGATTACTTCCAAATCCAGTTGAAGACGGTCTCAATATCGGGATGCATCGAATGATGGGCGGGGCAACCGCGCGCAGCGCTTTCAAACAGCATCCTCTCCGTATGATCCGCAGCAAGCGGCATATCGATGTCCACCTCGAGTTTTGCGATGCGGCGCGGGGTGTCGGTTGACATGTGCTTGCGGACTTCGACTTTCAGCCCATCCAGGGAAATTTGTTTCCGCTCGGCGACGATGCCCATCACGGTCGCCATGCAGGCTCCAAGACCCGTAGCGAGAAGATCAGTCGGAGAAAAGGATTCGCCTTTACCGTTGTTATCGAGAGGTGCGTCGGTGCTGATTGTGTTGCCGGACGCTACGTGGGTCGCGGAGCAGCGGAGTCCGCCTTGGTAATTCAGTTGGATGGTGACCATGATTGGGGTTATTCGTTGTTGGTGGTAAAGTCTTTCGATGGATCGGTTTTTGCCAAAACAATACGGAAGCCATAGTAGCCCGTGCGAGCGGTTACTTGGACGGGATTACGCCATCCCAGTACAAGATCTTCTTGCCGATACGTGTTCCAGCCCCCGCCCCGAAGCACGCCGAGCGAGTTTTCGGTGTCAACAAAGATATCATCCTCAACCCACTCATGAACGTTTCCGCTCAGGTCGTAGATTCCAAATTTATTGGCATGAAATTCACCTGCGGGGGAGGTTCTAGGAAAACCATCCGCATAGCCCGGGATAATTCGCGATGACGTGGGACCTTCATGATCTGCCGCGGTGGAGTCCGCATAATTTCCATATGCGTCCGGAGGCGGCCAATCAGCTCCCCACGCATAGAGCATCGATTTGTTTGCATCGCGCTGACTGGGGCCGTCACCGTCCTCTCTTTTCAAGTCTGCGATCATGTTCCATTCGAGATCGGTTGGCAGCCGGTATTGGTGGGTTTGTCCGATGAGTTCTTCCTCACGTTCTTTTTCTGTCAGCCATTTGCAAAATGCTTTTGCATCATCACGGGACACATAAACGACAGGATGATCCTTTCCCTGTTCAAATTCCGGTTTGCTCGGGTGCTCATGGCTCGCGCCCTGTGTGAATGCCTCGTAATCGCTGACCCTTGTTTCGTAGGCGGATGCCATGAGATCTGCTTCAACGGGCTCGAAACGCATATCAATTCCATTATGCCAAGTTTTCCCAAAAACAACTCCCTGACTCGGTTGCAGCGTGGCGGTGAGCGAAAGGCTTTGTCCTTCTTTCACCCGGGCATTGAGCGTGCGCGGTTTGTATCCTTCCAAAATAATGAGTAACTCAACAGATCCGGGCTTCACTCTCGGAATGTGTAACGTGCTTGCGGTGGATCCATAATGCATACCGTTCATGTAAACCTCCGCACCGGGGGGATCCGTCGTCAATTCCACAACTCCGTATTTATATTCTCCAACCACCAACCGGAAGGGCTTGAGATTTTCACGCTTGGCGCGATCACTCAGATTCGGATTGGCGAAACTTTGATCCACCTCGGCGGTAATTTGGTTATCCTGAGTAAAGAACCCTTGTTGGATGCCATTCACACGCACCCAATCCATGAAGGCGATGATGTCGGGCTGTCCAGCGAGCACCACAGTCGCATTTTCGCCGTTTTCAGAAGCTTGAATGAACTCGACAGAATTTCTCGGGCGCTTGGAAGAACGCAGGAAGTCATTCCATACCTCCCTTGAAACATAGCGTGAGGTCACATGCTTGTCGCCAACTGGCAGGTAAGTAAGGCCGTGATGGTCCTGCCACTTTTCACCAATTTTCGGTGGCGAGAAATTCTGCAGTTCACGATAGATCAGCATCGGCTCCGAAGCCGAATCTGGTGTGACAATTTCAGAGATCACGGCGTTCTTATATCCAGTCTTCCGAATGACGTAATCAATCTGACTGCCTACTTTTGCACGCAGGGTTCCGGTTGAGGTCGGCGTGCTTCCGATCCAATCACCATCCGCGGTGTAGACCTCCGCGCCCTCCGGAGTGGTTACGATACGAATCTTTCTCTCAGCTGCGGTGCGGTTCTGCGGATTCACCTCAATCCATGGCAACCCATCGCTGTCTTTGAATACATGCCATGTGGTCCAGCCAGCGAAGGCAAAAAGAATGAGAGTGGTTGCCCAAATGGAAAGATTTGGGCTGCGCCTGCGCGTTCCACGCTGAAGACAATGAAGAGCTTCGGCAAGTTCACCCGCGGTGGAAATTTTGCGTTTGCTGATTCTTGGATCACAGACATCGCAGATGATTTTGTTCAGCTCGAGCCAGCGCTTACGCTCCAACCCAGTGGGTAGCTCATCCGGAAGCTCGGGGAAATCCAAGCGGTCTTTACCGGTGGCGATTTCGTAAAGCACCTTGCCCAACGAATAGATGTCGGCCTGCGCAGAGCCCGGACCTTCAGGAGGCACAAATCCCTCGGTGCCGACAAAAGTCCTTTGATCTCGCGCAGCAACGAGACCGATGTCCGCAAGCTTGGCCTTACCATTAACGAAAATGACATTCGAGGGCTTCACATCGCGGTGCGCCAATCCGTTCTGATGGAGGTAATTCAGTGCTTCCGCGAGGCGCAGCCCGACATCGATACAAACCGAAGTTTCCCAACGAACGCTGTGTTTCCCATCCGGTCGCAAGGTGCGTGCCTCATACTCGATGGGGTTGATGTCCTGTCCGGCATGGACGTCATCACCCAGCTCCATGACGTAATAGTAAAATGAACCGCAGTCAGGACTGCGTCCGACATGCAGGATATTGACAAGGGCAGGGTGATCCCGGGAGATCGGTTCGTATTTCAGGATGCCTTCGAATTCGCGCTCAAAGGTCCTCTCATCATCGAAATCCTCACGCCAGACCACTTTTACGGCGCGCAGCGCGCCCGTCACACCGCGAGCCATCCATACTTCGCCGTAAGCGCCACCACCGATTTTTCTCAGGACGTCATGATCGGGTATGCTCAGATTACTGCGTATCGGCGCTGGCATGACTCACTCCGTTTCCTCTTCAAGTTTTGCCAGCTCTTTCTTGAGCACCGCGCCCACGCGGTGTTTTGCCAGATAAACCTGTGCCATGCTTACATTGAGCTTTTCCTGGACCTTTTCCGCATCCCATTGACGAATCACGTAATAGTCAAAAATCTGGTACTGCTTTGGAGAAACCTGTGCCTTCACACGGGATAAAGCGGCAGCGGCGATGCCTTTTTTCCATTCAACATCCCAAAGACGCTCCAAAACATCTCCATTGGGATCTTCCACCCGTTCAATCACGGCGGTTTTACGGTCATCCGGCCATTCGCCTTCGATCATCGCCGTGTCCTTTTTGCGCTTACGGAATTGATCGTTGATCCGCCAACGCGTCATGTTCATCAACCATGTTTTGAACGAGCCTTGCTCAGGATCGTAGAGTTTTTTCTTACTCTGCTTGGCAATCGACAGGATGGTTTCCTGAACACAATCGAAAGCCTCCTCGGAACGGAGTCCGGCTTTGATGGCGACGGCATAAATCAGCCTCCAGTAAGTTTGATAAAATTCATCCCAAGTGCGCTGGTCCTCCCAATTATCAAGCCTGGCGATCAGGCTTTTGCGGGTTTTTGCATAGGCCTGTTGTATCACTTCATCCTCTTTTGAAGGATCATGCTTGTTCTCATCGGACATTGGGTTGGTATTTACCATCTCTTGGGGGGCTTGTCTTTCCTGAAAAAAACTAAATTTTACGCTGAGGGCGACTCCAGCCCGCCTTCGGACTCACTGAGGCGTTTACCCCAGAAATACCTGCGGAAAATGACTTTTACCGCGGCAGAGAGCGGAACGGCAAGCAGGGCTCCGACAAAGCCGCCAAGCACCACGGACCAAAACAACATCGAGAAAATCACCGTAAGCGGATGCAGCCCGACCGAATCTCCCACAATTTTGGGAGCGGTGACCAGTGAGTTGATTTGTTGCACACCAGCGAAAATCAGAATCATGAAGCCCACATAAGCCCATGGCTGAAGATCAAACGGAACGCTTGCGGATTGGGCATGTAAATAGGCGATAATGCAGGCGGGTATGAGACAAAGGATATTTCCGATGTAAGGAATGATGCCCAGAATCATCATTAACAAGCCGATGAGCAGCGCATACGGGAGGTCAAAGAAAAACAGGGCGATCCCCACGAGAATGCCGTCAATCATCCCGACAAGCACCTGTCCGCGGAAGAAAGAGACAAGATAACCATTGATTTCCTGAAGCGTTGAGACGAGCTCCGTCTTAAATCGTGAATCACGCAGCGGCATATATTCGTGCCAGTGATCGTGAATCGAAACCGAGTCTTTCAGGAAGAAAAACAGGTACACAGGAACCATGATCATTCCGAGGAACAGGCCGATAAAACCGATAATTTTCGAGGACCCGACCGAGAGCCAGCGGGTGCCCATTTCGATAAGCTCATCCTTGTAGGCATAAAGCGTTTTACCGCCACGGGTTTGCCAAAAGAAGTCAAGGGATTCAGGGCTATCCGCGTCGGCAGCAAATGGAATTTCCTTCCCAGCGGCATTGGTTTCGGTGAGCGCCCAACCAATCACGCCGTCCTGATGTTGACGACGAAGATTGTGGAGAGAACGGGCAAGAGCCGGCACAAGATTGGGATCCGCCGTAGGCGCGGAGGAGTTTTCCAGAGATTGCGAATCATGTTTCTCTCCGTCCCGGGCCGGCGCCGAGGTGCTGATGATATCTCGAAACAATCTTTTCCCCCCTTGGATGGCCGGAAGCACTGCCGCGACCAATAATGTGATGGCAATGAGCGAGGCGATAAAGACGCTGATCACCGACCAGAGCCGGTTGATTCCGCGTTTCTCAATCAGCCTGACGACAGGATCCAACAAATAAGCGACGATACCCGCAACAATCAGAGGAATCAGCACAGGCTGGAGAAACCCGAAAATTTGTCCAATCAGCCACACCAGGCCAACGAGAAGAGAGCCGAGCACGAGCATCGCCAGGCCAGTTAACGCGCTCCATACGGTTCGCTGTTGAAATCGGGTTGGATATTTCATCTCGCGGGTTTATTACAGATTCCCTGAGCAATTCACAATCTTTCTTATCCTGCATGGTCAGCCATCGAAATTGGATCGAGAGCGGCACTGAGCTGCTCTGCCGTGATACCGAGTGAG
>JBIIFS010000104.1:0-6053 GCA_044237185.1 Luteolibacter sp. | reverse complement strand
GGTTTGCCAGAGGCGCCCCATGCGACCGTTGCCGTCGGCGAAGGGGTGAATGAACTCCAATTCATAATGGAAAACACAGCTGGCGACTAAGGGGTGGTGATCGGTGCGTTTCAGCCAGAGAAGCAGGTCTTTCATCAAACCGGATACACGTGCTGCAGGCGGAGCGAGGTGGACAACGCGTTCCCCTTGGGCAATGCCAACGGAGCGCGTGCGGAACCGGCCCGCGTTATCGACCAGTCCGCTCATAAGCAAGCGGTGGGCGACGAGGAGATCTTTTGCGGAATGGGGATTCCATACGGCCATGGCCTCGTAGGCGGCGAACGCGTTTTTCACCTCCTGGATTTCGGACGCTTTCCCAAGAACCCGCTTACCCGCGATGACAGCTGTGACCTGTTCGAGCGTAAGGGTGTTGTTCTCGATGGCGAGTGATGCGTGAATCGATTTGATCCGGTTTTTACGACGGAGTTTAGGTATGTTTCCTCGCCCCGTCAAAGCTCCGAGACGCCCCACATCGGTAGCGATTTCCGCCACGAGCGAGAGAACAGCTGGAGTGATGGTGAACGGCGGCGTGGTGGGTGAAGACATGGAATCGAGATCCGTTTTTTCTTGTAGGCTAGTTTTCTCTGAGGGCACTCTGGTTATTCTACTTTTTTTACATTTCTGGCAAACACTTTGAAATGAGGCATCCTGCCAGCTAGGATGCTTTGGGAGTCGGCCGAGACGTCCGCGCTCGCTTGTTGAGGCTGAGGCCGTGGGGATTTGCGCTACCGGCTAGAGTGTTTAACAACCGCAAAAATTATTAGAATAAGGAACGCAGAAAAAGATGGGAGCGAAGGCATTCCTGTCTTCCTCATTAAAAACTCTTCATTCCATGGTTTAAAAATAAGGAATGCAGGAAGGCAGGAAAAGATGGGAGCGAAGCATTCCTGCATTCCTGCCTTCCTCATTAAAATTTCCTTCTTGTCTAAAGAGTGAAAAGCCATGCGGGCGAGACGCCCGCGCTCCTTTGAGCGCTGGCGGATGGACAACCCGACTGGAGTCAGGGAGTTAGGTGTCAGTGACGATGATTAAATTTTGTTTGGACTGGCTTCCCAGTTCCCGAGCACCTCGCCGCGGACGACGGTGTAGCTGAGGTTGCCGTGGTCGAGGTCGACGTCGGGCAGAAACTCGTCGTCGAGCGAGGAGAGCAGTGGCTCGATGCTCGATTCATCGAGACCCGAGTCTTTGAGCAGAATCACCGTGCCGGCGACGGTGCCATTTGCAAGATAGTGAAGATCCACGGCGGCAAGGTCCTTGCCATCGCGGAGGGCGAGAAAGCGTTCGGAGGACGGCGTGCGGAGGGTGCGTTTCCAGGTAAGTTTCATGTCAGTGAGGTGAGGATCCAGTTTGTGAATGCAAGCGAGGCAGGGACGACGGCGATAAGCACGAGACAACCGCTGCCTCGATAGCCAACGCCCGTGCCAGGGATACTGAAGGCGGAGTAGCGACGACCACGGGCACTTGTGCCGACGCGGAATCCCTTGCCGCCGACAGAATAGCCGAAGCCGGACTTGCTCAGGTTGACCCTGAACGGCCCAAAGTTGACAGATTTTCGATAGGTAAAGCCCATTTGAAAGAGGTTAGGGGTCGGAGTTAAATTCAGTTTTGTCGTTACGGGATTTCAAATTTATTACCCAACAGAGTGGAAAAAATGTCGGGTGATCACTATAATTTTGAGCATATTCGTCAGGTAAATCGAATGCGATTATTTTTAAACATAATCCAAGGGTGAGACAACCATGGGGTGACGTTAGATAATTAGATGCCTTCCTCGTTAAGGGGAGCGCGGGCATCCTGCCCGCTAGGATACTCTGAAGATGCGGGCGAGACGCCTGCGCTTCCTTGTTGATTAGTAGGCATGAAAGCATTCAAAAACGATTTGTTTTATAAATTTAAGGGTAGGACAGCTACAGGGTGATGCTGCTTGTTATCGATCCAGGTTCATGGATGAATTAGACATGGTAAAAGTTCAAGATGCTGTTCGTGCGGGTAAGACCCGCGCGCCGATGGAGCGGATTTACCAGATTCACGAGGCGGTGGCCGAGGGTCGGTTGCCGAATTGTACGTCGCTTGCGAAAGAGCTGGAGGTGACGGCGAAAACCATTCAGCGCGATATCAATTTCATGCGGGACAGGCTCAATCTGCCGCTGGAGTATGATGAGCAGATGCATGGGTTCCGCTACACGCAGGATGTTAGCCAGTTTCCGGTGTTTGAATTGCAGGCAGCGGATCTGGCGGGCTTGTTCCTTGCGCGGCAGGCTCTGGATTCTGTGAGAGGCACGCAGTTGGAAATGACCATGCGCGAGGTTTTCAGCAAGCTGACCCAGTCCATCGAGGGACGGGTGCGCTTTTCATGGGCGGAGCTCGACCGCTCGCTTTCCCGCAAGTCCAGTTCCGTGACCCAGACCGATTTGAAACTTTTTGGCAAACTGGCGGATGCCGTGATTTCCAGAAAAGAGATCACCTTTCGTTATCGTAAGCTAGGATCCGATGAGACGGAAATGCGTCATATCCGACCGTATCACTTAGGAGAGGTTGACCAATGTTGGTATGTGATTGGGCATGACTGTGACCGCGGAGGGATGAGGACCTTTGCTTTGCCCAGACTCAACAGCCTTAAAATCCGAACCGAGCGTTTCGAGCTACCCAAGGATTTCGATGGCGGATCCTACCTCGGCACCTCGTTCGGGATATGGACAGATCCTCAAAATCCGGATTTCCGCCAGGAGGTGAGGGTTGAATTAAGAGATTACGCGGCAAGGATCGCTCAAGAACGACGCTGGCATCCCAGCCAACAAATCACCCCACTCAACGCCAAGGCGACCCGGGTGGAAATTCGATTCGAGGTCGGGCGGTTAGAAGATCTGCTCAGATGGACCCTGAGCTGGGGCAGCCAAGCAAAAGTCATCGCGCCGAAAGAGCTCAAAGAAAGGGTAAAGGAAGAGGCGATCAAAATCAGCCATTCCACCTGATCTGATGGAATCAAAATTTCAAATTTCAAATTTCAAATTTCAATCTCCAATCTCCAATCTCCAATCTCCAATCTCCAATCTCCAATCTCCAATCTCCAATCTCCAATCTCTAGGCTCCACCCTTCGACTATCTCCCCCCGATTAGCAACCCTGTGCCTTTGTTGCATTTGCCGGATGCGGTTGATCTCGAGATCACGCGGCCTTGGGCGTCGCGGTAGGTTGAGGAGTTGGTGCCGGAAGTGCTGGACTGGGTGCCGGTAAGTCTGCCTGAGGCGTCGCGGTATTGGGTGTAGCTGCTGGAGTTGGAACGTTGGTTGGTTTGGGCGCTGCCGGTGACGCGACCCGACGAGTCCCGGAACGTGGTGGATGAGGCATTTGAAAACGTGGAATTCGTTGTGGCCGAGCCCGTGAGTCGGCCACTGGCATCGCGGTATTCGGTGCGGGTGTTGGAGCCGTAGGAGGGACGGGTGGTCGCTGTACTGATGACCCTGCCTGAGGCATCGCGGATCACCGCGCGCTCCGTATTGCTGAACTGTTTCTGGCGGTCGATGGTTTGGACGACACGTCCGGAGGCATCACGAACCACCTCCCGACAGGACTGGGCTGGAGAAATACCCACCAAACCCGACGCGAACAAAACCGAGCAGAGAATCGCCTTCATATGAGGATGAAACGTAAACGGTGAAAAATTATTCAAAAGAACCGGAAGAATTTTTGAAAAACTTCCCAGAGACCGAAAAGAGAAGCGTGAAATCCTTAAACAGATCTTGAATCAAAAAGCTCCGCGCGGAGCTCCTTCTATCGCATCCTTTTAGCCAAAAAAGGATCCAGTCCAAAAAGGCTTGTGATACAGACCCGAAATTCGAGTGCCATTCGCAGTTTCATGATCTCTAACTTGATCGCCTTCCCTGCTGAGCAACTTGAAAATGAAAATAAACTTTCTCCCCGCCACAGAACTTGATTCTTGTGAAACTGTGAGACCGTGATACACTTAAAGCCATGAAAAACATCACCCTCGCCCTCGATGAGGAAACTTACCGCAAGGCGCGCATCGCCGCCGCCCGGCGCGACGCGTCTGTCTCCTCCCTTGTGAAGCAATACCTGCTGACCCTTGTAGCCACTGAGATCACAATCCAGAAGCCCACACCCGAACTGGATACCTTGCTCGCCGAAATTGCCAGTCGTCACCCCGGCTTTTCGTGCTGTGACAATCTACCCCGCGAAGCCCTTTACGAAAACCGCCGCTAATGCCCTTCGTCGATACCAACATCCTCCTGTATGCCATTTCCACACAGCCAGAAGAGGCGAAAAAGAGCCAAAAAGCCAAAGCGATCTTGAGCGACCCAGACCTAACGCTCTCGGTCCAAGTGTTACAGGAATTTTACGTTCAGGCCACCCGTCCAACCCGCGCGGATCCCCTGACTCACCAAGAGGCCACCGCTCTCATCCAATACTGGCTGCGTCACCGAATCGTTCCACTCACCGTGCAGGTCATGCAGGATGCCCTCGACATCAAAAAACGCTATCAAACCTCGTATTGGGATGCCGCCATCCTCGCCGCCGCCGCCGCCGCTGGCTGCTCCGAACTCTTGTCCGAAGATCTCAACCCCGGGCAAAGCTACGACACCATCCGCGTGATCAACCCGTTTTTGAAAAACTGATTCCATGTCCTGTCTGTCCTGTCTTGCTTAGTGGGCCCTCTTCCACGCTGACCCATGACTTTCTTTTTTTCTCAGGCGAAGCCGCGAAGCGAAGATGGAAGAGTGTTTTTTAGACTGTTTTCAAAACCTAAAAAATCTCCCTTTTGCGTAAGGACTTTTGGCAACCAGTCTAACCACAAAAGAACGGTGGAACGCAAAAAAGAGAAAGATCAAAGAGGATTGATGAATGACGATTGATGATTTTCGATTGGGTAATTCCCTGCTTAGCCTAAAGAGGAAAATGAACCACAATCGAAGCGCAGCGGAGATGGCCGGACTGACTGTTCTGAATCTTTCCGGCAAATAAACGCGGATAAACACTGATGCTAAGAGGATTAGCAAGAATTCTTCATTCACCTAAAAGGTGAGACTGAAAAAATTCATAACTCTTTGATTATCCGTGTCTATCTGTGTCCATTTGACGAAGAGATTTAATTTTTGTGTTCGTCTATGTCCGCTTCGCTCCCATTGTGGTTCCATTTCTGTTTCTAGGCTTAGGGAAATGCGGTGCCTGCTGAGGACACGGGGAAGAGGATTTTGTGTTTCTTGATGTTGCCGATGCGGGCGCCGTCGTTGAATTGCGCGAGGTCTTGGACCTTGGCGCGAGATCAGCCCCAGGATCTGGCAGCCGATTTTCTATCGCTGGCTGGGTTGGGACATCTGATCGGTCAGCTGTCTGCCATCACGCCGGAGCGCGTCAGTGCCAACCGTCGCCAAGTGGCCCTGTTGGCTCCATGCCCCAAGGAGGATCCTGGTCGCTATGAGCAACTGCGCCAGGTTGTGCTGGAGCCCGGCCGGATTGCCGCCGATAGCTTCAAATACCAGCTCTCACCTCAGGAGCGGCGAGAATTCCTGGAACCCTACATCGCCTCAAATCGCAGGATCGCCCGTGCCTTCCGGCCAGAGGCAGAGGCCTATCTCGCCGACGACCATCCCCGTCAGGAAGACTGGTCTCCCGTCGCTCCATACACGCCCATTGAAGTGGCCGGACTGATGGCGGCGCTCGTAGCCGATCGATAGCCGCAACGAGGCACACACTGCCTCATGCCTCGATATAACTCCATATCCTGAGAACAAAGAATTAATTTTGGCCGTGGTGGGGTTCTTCTTTCGCTGCGTTAAGATTAGCTCAGAAACTTCAACAACTATCGCCTGCGAGTCATCGCAGCATGCGGATAGTCCTTAACCATAAACCAAAAAATACCTCTCAGCCCTCTACCTCACCCCATCGCCACGCACCATGATGTGATGACACGATTCGGAATACTGGATTCAAATCGGCCTAACCAGCACTCCTGTCTAGCGTGGGAAAAAAGCCACAAAAAACAAAAAATGTTAAATA
>JBIIFS010000016.1:0-21407 GCA_044237185.1 Luteolibacter sp. | reverse complement strand
ATACGCTGCGGAGGAAAATAAGCGGCCCGGGGAATGGGAGAACCTGGCGCTTTAGGTTATAGGATGAAGTCATGTCTTACCATTTTCCTGTCGGGCAGATCAGAGAGGGTGACGGGATTTTCGTAAATCGGAAGGAAGGATTGAGAAATCCTAGAGCGACTTTGCGATTTCTTTTGAAAGATTTTCCAGTGCTTCGTTCATCGCCTTGACTCTGTTAGGGATTGGATCGGATTGAGAGTTAAAACTCACTTCAGATCGAAAGGCTTTTGTTAGATCTCCGCTACCTTCAGCGGATTGTATTTTCCAAGTGCACTCGAGAAGTAGGACTCCCGCGGAGGAGGGATCGAAGCGGTCAATGCGTATTTCAACGATAGAGGAATAGTCTTTGCTGATAAAACTACCGGCAGGTTGGATGTTGGTGGAGCCGGTCTGGTTTCTCAGGTTCTCTGCGATAACACGTGCGATGGCGGCATCCAAAGGCTCCGCCCAAAGATCGTTTTCGTGGATGCTGAGTCGCCCGGAGCTTACCCGTGTCACCAGCTCGCTTCGTTCCAGATAGGGAGGAAGGGATGGACGGGCAATCGCGACAACGGGTGATGAACAACGCGGATCCTGTTCCTTTGCCGATGAATCCAGCAGATGTCTCACCGGTTCGTCTGCTATGGGTGGCAAGAGTGAGCAACCTGCCAGAAGCGTGAAAAAAAGAGGTAATGCAATGAGTTTCATTGGGAGTTTGTTTTTCCGCGCAGCAAGCTGCCCGGGTTTCTTTTTAAATCATTGGAAAGTTCCTGAAGCGCACGTGAAGTCATCTCCGTTTCATGAACCAAATGCTTCAGATTAAGCAAAGCCGGTGAACGCGGATCTCCGAGTGCCCCGATTTCTTTGGCTACTTCCTCAAGGGTCTTGAGACTTTTTTCAGAGCCCACCACCACTTTTTGGATATCCTCAAGGAGGGGATCGATTTTCTCGTTCAGTTTCGCGCTCAGTTGCTTCATTTCTAGGAGGGTATCGTCAAGGTTGCCCAGCGTATCCGACAGTTTCCGATCGCCGGTAAGTTCCTTTAGATTTTCCGAGATATCCACTAGGTTGTCATTGATCCGCTTCACCTCCAATTGATCCGCCTGCCGGCTGAATCCTTCGAGAGCTGTTTGTATTTGGGCAACGGCACCTTCCAGATCGAGACGGTTGATTTTTTTCAAACCCTCGGAGATATCGGATATCAGTTCATCAGCTTGTGTTGGAATGGTGGGAACGACCGGAAGCGTCTCTTCGATTGAGGAATGATAAACGAAACCTTTCGCATCAGGCACGATATCGAACTCCACATAGAGCTGACCTGTCACCAAGCTCTCCTGTTTCATCCCTGCCCGCAGCCCTAGGTTCACCGCCCGGCCTATGCCTTCGCGCGAGGTGAAATCGATGACGCCGCTTCCGGCTTCGGAGATCTTTTTCAATTCCTTGGCAGTCAGTTCCACGGTGACAGGAATCACTTTGTGATTCTTTGTCGTGTCGATAATCACCGAGATCGATGACACTCTGCCAATTTTTACCCCGCCCAGCCGCACATCGGAGCCGACTTGGAGTCCGTAAACGCTTTTCTCGAAGTGGAGCAGAATCTTTTGATTTTTTTCAAAGCGCATGCCCACGCCAAGTATGACAAAGGCGAATCCTAAAAGCAGAATTCCAACGAGTGTGAAAATGCCAATGGCCGTGGCGCTGGATTTTTCATTCATGTTGTGCCGCTGGGTTGCCGGTCTTTCCGCGGTTGTAAAAGAGCCGGACATTTTCATTTTCCGAGTGATCCCGCAGCCAGACGGGATTGCCTGTTGCACCCTGGGTTCGCGTGTGGACATCGAGAAATACGGAGTTATTTGCGATGGCGAAAATACTGGCCAATTCATGAGTCACCATGACCACCGTAGATCCTAGAGTATCTCTCAATTTCAATATCAGTTCATCGAGTCTTTGTGAACTCAGCGGATCCAGTCCCGCTCCGGGCTCATCGAGAAAAATGATTTCAGGATCCATGGCAATGGCGCGGGCAATCCCCGCACGCTTTTTCATCCCCCCGCTGATTTGCGAGGGATAGTGGTTCTCAAATCCGGAAAGCCCCACCAAAGCCAATTTGTAGTAAGCTAGATCAAGAGCTTCCCGACTCGTTATCCCGGCCATCTCCTCGATAGGCATCGCAATATTCTCAGCGAGTGTCATGGACGACCACAGAGCGCCCGACTGATACATCACCCCGAAGCGACCCATGAACCTCATCCTCTCGCTCTCTGTTGCAGCCGTGAAGCTTTCACCTCCGTAATAAATCGATCCTTTTGCTGGCTCGATCAGGCCGATCAAATGCCGCAAGAGCGTGCTCTTCCCGCATCCGCTCTCTCCGACAATGGCAAAGATGTCTTTCTCAGCGATATCGAAACCAAGATCCTTCATCACAACGAACGATCCGAAATTCATGGTGAGTCCATGAACGGATATCTTGTTCATTGGCTGAAGTGTATCCGTCATGGTTAAATATCTAGGAGGGTGAAAAGGATCGCGAAGGCGGAATCGAGAACGACAATTGCGGTAATTGAGATGACCACCGAGCGTGTGGCGGCTTGCCCCACAGCTGATGACGACTTGCCGGATCTCATTCCCTGCATGCACCCGGCGATTGCTATGGTGGCTCCGAAAAACACACTTTTGATCACACCCAGCGAATAGCTCTGGGGGCTGATCGCACTCAAAAGTTCTGTCCAGAAAAGTGCGGGTGTGATGCCGGCCGTCCAGGCGACTAGCATCCCGCCAAGAATGCCGATGGTGTTCGCATAGACGGTCAGTAGTGGCATCATCAGTATCAGCGCGAGCACGCGTGGCAGAACCAGAAAATCGAATGGATGAAACCCGAAAGTCCGGAGGGCATCGATCTCCTCATTGGCGTTCATACTGCCGAGATGCGCGGCAAAAGAAGCGCCGGTGCGCCCGCTCAGGATGATCGCCGTCATGACAACTCCCATCTCCCGCACGGTTGCGATTCCCACGAGATCCGCGACATAAATCCCCGCCCCAAAGTTTGCCAACTGGGCATTACCGACAAATGCCAGAATCATGCCGATCAAAAACGTAATCAGCGCGACGATGGGTAGCGCCTCAGCGCCGCATTCTTGCAATATCGTTCGGAAATCGCTTTTACGAAATTTGGCCTTTCCGGTGAAAAAACGACCAAGGGAAAGCACAGTCTCTCCGATGAATTCGACCAGCGAAACGGATGCTATCCAAACAGATGTCATCTTCGTCCCCAATACTGCAAGTCTGCCGGAATACTCCTTTTGTTTTTCTGCCTCATGGTGATCCGGGACTTTCAGCGCAAGCTCCATCAATTCGCGCAATTTATCAGGCAGGCCTACCAGGGAACCCTCATGATGTTTTTTCTTAGCCCGGAAGCAGCTCATAAGGTAACTGGGAAGTCTTGAGTCAAAATGCCAGATACTATCTGTCACAAACCGCTTTGGCCAGTCTCCGTCCTCATATCCCTCAACCTTGATTTCACCTGAGCCAAGCGTCCACTCTCCTTCGAGCCTCAACGTTTTTTCAGTGCCTGCGCCTTGCCATGTCGCGCGGGGAAATTTGGTAGCATGCTCATTCATGGAAAAACCGGATCAGGAGAGTCTCAGGCTCCATGTTAATTGGAGCAACGCGTGCCTTGCCCTAGGGTCCTCGGATTTTGCAATGCATCAGGCAAGCTTGTATGATGTCTCCGGCGAGCCGGATTCCCCTGCCAAAATTCTAACTGCTGAAAATCATCAGGATTTTCCTTAACGTGCCGGATTTTATGAAATCTTTCCGCATGAGCGCATTTCATGCGCGCTTGTCTGCAAGGGATGCGGTGAAGCACCGCCGGTGACGTGCAATGGTGACCTCATCAACCGATCGCATGCTTCAGAGTTGGTGACGGTGATTCTAAATCCTTTTCAAGCCCATGAACAAAAATATTCATTCGGTTGCCATGCCTCCCACTTATGGTGAAGTCCTTATTCCTTGCGGAAAGACCCGGCTGAAAGGTGATCTTGCTGTGCCTGCTGATGCGCGGGGCATTGTCCTTTTTGCTCATGGCAGCGGCAGCAGCCGGAGAAGCAGTCGGAACCGCTATGTCGCGGAGCAGATCAATGACATCGGTCTGGCGACTTTGCTTTTCGATCTTCTAACACCTCAAGAGGCAGAGGAAGACTACCATACCGGTGAGCTTCGCTTCAATATTCCGTTTTTGGCTGGCCGGCTGCGCGATGCGACCCGCTGGGTGCGTGAAGAAGCATCGCTTAAAGGCTTGAGAATCGGCTACTTCGGGGCAAGCACCGGCGCGGCAGCCGCTCTAACAGCTGCGTCTTCCGATCCCGCGATCGAAGCGGTTGTCTCACGCGGCGGAAGAACCGATCTCGCCACCGAGGTGGAGAATGTTCAGGCCGCCACTCTGCTCATCGTCGGCGGTCTAGACCGTACGGTCATCCGCTGGAACGAAGAGACATACAGTCACCTTAGGTGTGAGAAGATGATTTCGGTTGTGGAAGGCGCATCACACCTGTTTGAGGAAATCGGCAAGCTCGAAGAGGTCGCCGAACTCGCCGCGTCTTGGTTCAAGCTTTACCTGAAACCATCCAAATGATTCCAACACACATATTCCATGACCGTATGGACGCCGGAAAGCAACTGGCGCGTATCATACCGGAATCCATCAAAAATCGTGATCCTGTTATTTTGGCATTGCCTCGCGGAGGCGTGCCCGTTGCCGCTGAAATCGCCAAGGCTTGGGGGGCTCCCTTTGATATTCTTGTTGTTAGAAAAATCGGAGTACCGGGAGCGGAGGAGACAGCCATGGGGGCAATCGCAGGCTCGGGAATCAAGGTTCTTGATCGCAATCTCATTACCAGACTCGGACTTGGTCAAGAGGAGGTGGAGGCTGTGGTTGAGCGCGAGCTTACGGAATTGCGTCGCAGAGAGAATCTTTATCGGGGAGATCAGTCCGCCCCGAATCTCGAGGGTCGGACGGTGCTTCTTGTGGATGACGGGATTGCCACTGGCTCGACGATGATCGCCGCGATCACTCTCCTGCGCAGCCAGCGTGTGGGACGCATCGTGGTTGCTGCTCCAGTTGCGGCTCCGGTCACGGTCGAGCACCTTCGTAAAAAAGCAGATGATGTCTTCATCGTGCTTGAACCGGAATATTTCAGGGCGGTGGGCAGATGGTACGATGACTTTTCGGAAACAAGCGACGATCAAGTCAGGTCTCTACTCGCCGAATGTAAATCCGGACAACCTCTTTCCCCGAACTAAAAAAACCTAACAATAAAAAACCAAAAATATGAAATTAGCTGAAATCATGACCCGTGATCCTGAGTGGATCCGCCCTGAAACCTCTCTTGAAGATGCTGCCTGCAAGATGCGGGAGTTAGATACTGGGTTCATCCCCGTTGGCGATGGAGACCGACTCCGGGGAATCATCACCGACCGTGATATTACGATTCGCGCGGTCGCTGAGGGACTGGATACTTCCACTCCTGTGGAAGACGTGATGACCCCGAATGTCGTTTATTGCTTCGAGGATCAGGATGTGCGGGATGCGGCAGACCTCATGGCTGAAAAACAGATCCGGCGCCTGGTGGTTCTGGATCGCAACAAGAAGCTTAGCGGCATCATCTCGTTGGGTGATATTTGTGTGAGGTGTGGAGATGAGGAAATGGTCACCAATACCTTGGATGATATTTCCCAGTCATCAATGCTGGCATATTGAACCCCTAAGTCGTCATGCTAACTCGTTCCATACCCTCAGCGCCATCGGTTGTCGCCTCGGCAGCTAAACCGATTACCGACGGCCATGATGAATTGTTAGAGCGCATCGGCGATTCGGAAATCGTGCTGATCGGCGAAGCTTCGCACGGTACGTACGATTTTTACTCGGTGCGTGAGAAGCTGACCCGGCGGCTGATTGCCGAGAAAGGATTCCGCATCGTTGCTTTGGAAGCTGACTGGCCGGACGCCCTGCGGATAAACAGGTATGTTAACGGGTGTGGCAATGACAAAAACGCGAACGAAGCGCTTTCCGGTTTCCGACGCTTTCCCTCCTGGATGTGGCGTAACACGGTGATGGAAGAATTTGTCGATTGGATGAAGGGCTGGAATTCAGAAAGAAGCGGGCGGGAAACCGCAGGTATTTACGGCATGGATCTTTATAGCATGCATACCTCGATGGATGCGGTGCTCGAGTATCTCGATGATGTCGATCCTGAGGCAGCCAGGCGCGCGCGTCATCGCTACAGTTGCTTCGAACAATTTAACGGTGATCCGCAGCAATACGGCTACATGACGACCAGCGGTGGCGCCGAGCCTTGCAAAGCGGCGGTCGTGAAACAGCTTATGGAGCTCCGCGAACTTCGCATGGAATGGATCAAACAGAATGGGAAGGCTTCTGAGGATGAGTTCTTTTATGCCGAACAGAATGCCAGACTCGTGGTCAATGCGGAGGAGTATTACCGGTCCATGTTCATGGGTCGGCGCAGCTCTTGGAATCTCCGCGACCAGCATATGACTGAGACACTTGCGGCATTGAAATCACATTTTGGAAAAGCTGGGGGCAAAATGGTTGTTTGGGCGCACAACTCCCATCTGGGCGATGCGCGGGCAACGGAAATGGTTGTAAGGGGTGAGGTGAATGTCGGCCAACTGATGCGGCAGCAATTCGGATCTCGCGTTTTCAACATCGGTTTCAGCACTTACAGCGGAACGGTTACCGCAGCCCGTAATTGGGGTGATCCCGCCGAGTGTCGGCGGGTTGTGCCTGCACTGCTGGGCAGTTATGAAGCGCTTTTCCACGATACTGGACTGAATGATTTTTGGATCGATCTCCGAGAGGAGGGAGCTATCGAAAAAGTTCTTGTGCAGGAGCGGCTCCAGCGTGCGATCGGGGTGATCTACCGGCCCGAAACCGAGCGTTACAGTCATTATTTCAGGACTTCGCTGCCGAAGCAGTTCGATGTGATGATTCACATGGATGAAACGCGCGCTTTGGAGCCGCTTGAGTCGATCAGCGAGTGGGATGAGGATGAGTTGCCCGAGACTTATCCTGCAGGACTGTGATTTGCTGACGGGCGCGAAGCCAGCGACCGAATTCGGTCATAGCGAATTTCCATTATCTAACAATTTTTTTTCTTCTGGAAAGATTGAAGATGATCGAAAAACAGATTTTGAGATCAGCGATGCGGCGGCTCAATCATGAATGCTTATCGGAGTTCCCGCATTGATCCAATCATAAAAAAACTTCGCCGGGTTGCCTCCATTGAGTGGAAGCCGAATACATCCGTGCGAGGCGGGATAGGCCGGCACTGAAGAAAAACCGTGGATAAAAACATTCCCGTTTACCTGAACCGTCCATGGCATCGGTGCGTTATCGTAGAGTGTTGAATGGTGCATCCGCGCCTTGTAGGGGCCTGCGTGGAAATCGCCTTTCGGTGTTCTGTGTCCTCGCCTCCCCGAGCTGATGTGAGTTTCGAGGACGAGGCGCTTTCCCTGCCATGCCCGTAGCTTTTGTTCTGTTAGATTTATCTCCGCATACTTTGCGCCAACCATGATGTCGAAACTGCGGATAAAGCGGCTCACTCTTGCAACTTTTCCTGATTCCGCGCGTACGACTTTCACCCCTTTATCCGTAAGCTCCGTCAGTGATACAAGCGGCGTTCCATCTGCTAGTTTCCGTGAATGCTGGTGATAACCCGGGAACGAAATTCGCAGGTTCAACCGACACGCCGCCTCATCCAGTGGAATGTAAATCTCGCCGCGCTCCGCAGCAAACGTGACGCCCTGCACAGCAGCGGTGGGGCCGTTCATTTTCAACGAGACCACTCCGCTGCATGAGCTTAAAAATATCGTGTGTAAAGCCATCAGTCTGAAGGGATTTGTCATGCATTCCGGATACCCGAAGAAAAATTATTCCGTCCCATCGCTCCCATCCTTGAAGAGATCAAGGAAGCGATCTTCGTAGAGACCATAGAGATTCCAGCGGTCAAGCTCCTCCTTGAGCCTGGCGGCTTTTTTCTTCGATTTGTTTAGAGCGAGTTCTTCAAAGAGCTGCTCAATCCTGAGCATGGCGCCCTCAGGTGTCTTGCTTCTCTTTCCCTCTCTGACTGTCTGCTCCCTATGGATACCGGTCTCTTGCTCTCCGCTCAATTTTGACATGGCCTCAAGGATGCGTTTTTCGATGTCACTCATGATTACTTCCATTTCCCGCACGCCCTTGTTCAGGCCGGTCATGTTTACCGTGCAATCCAGCGCCCTCTCAAAAAACCGGATGATTTCACGTGACGATTTCGGATTTGGGAGCCGCTGAGCGTATTGCGGCATGGTTGACATCAGGCATGCTGCCGGGATCTGGTAATCATTTGCCAATCTCAGAATGGCACCATTCATTCCCGATACATTCCCATCCTTTAACAGCGTGACGCCCATTGGGCCGAGCCGATCCCTCAGTAGGATATCATTGGCCGCTCCAAAGATTACCGGATCATGGGCACAGCTTACCGGCATGGCGAATGCGGCCGCAGTGTAGATCGTGCGAACCTCTGATTCGCGTGCGAGATCAAGTACTCCACGCATAAGAGTAAGTGCCGCCTGTCCGTGAAGCTGCTCTTCGCCTTCAACGAAAATTACCGAGGGCTGTGAAGCATAAAACAGGCGGGTCACAGGAAGATCTGGGTGCATGATGAGTCCGTCTTTCACGCCGATTGCTTCCGGCATAAGTTCATCACTCATATCGATCCGAGCGAACTCCTTCGCTCCCATGCTCGAACGCATGTAATTCACCGCTCTCAAGCCAACGTTTCCCATGCCTGACCATCCCGCTATCATGTCAGGACAAGAGATATGCTCTTTAAAGGAATCGTTCATTTTAATTCTCATCGGGCAATGGGTTTGTCTCTGTTTTGAATGGAAGCGATATTTTCCATCTTCTGCCCCGCGGTTTTTGCCGAATATTGCGTGATCTTTGCAAGGCGGTCCGGTCGTGGGTCGAGACTGACCTCCGGAAGCGTCTCAGACTCAGGATGAAAAAGCAGGGTGAACTCTGCTAACGAGCGGGATAGTCGCTCCGAAAAAAAATCTTCAGTGCCGAGACGAAGAACAAATACAGCGAGCTTCTTCCGCCAGTCGTTTTTCAGTTCTGCTTATGACCGCATGATTTACGAAAACGATCAACCTCCGACCAGAGAATGACAAGGCGTGCGTGGCATACATACGTGACATCGGGGATGTTTTGATCAAGCCGGCCCGCACTGGAGGGTTCTTCCAAGCTGCGGGCGGTAAAAATAAAAAAGAAAGGTAGCAAACAAATGAACGATTCCAAACAAACGCCCCTCTGCATGATTTCGGTCCTGCTTGTTTTACTCATCATCGTCCTGGTCATCCAGGGAATCACGGTCAGCAAGCTTTATGCCGATCACCATCCCGATAGTCGATTGGCCAAAATTGCCAGCCGCGTCGGCTCATTGGAGGATGCTATTGAAAACAAAGCCAGGAAACTCGAGCGGCGGATAGGTAACAAACTTATCTCTGATTCAGAATCTCCGGATTCGGGAGATGAGTCTTCAGCTGATGGGGAGAAGCATCTGCGGCCTGAAGAGGATTGGAATCCCTTTCAGGAAATACATGGCATGCGCGATCAGATCGATAAGATGTTCGGCCGTAGTCTGGAGAGGTTTCGGGGAGAGCCCGGTTTTGATCTCTCATGGTTGAAAAAGTCCTACATACCTGCTGCCGACTTCGAATCCAAAGAGGATCACTATCTGATCACCCTAGACGTGCCGGGTGTGGATCAATCCAAGCTTGAGGTTTCTATTGAAGGCGTTCTGCTGCAGATCAAAGGACAACGGGACGAGATCGTTGAGAAAAAAGATGGAGAGACTCTCCATACTGAGCGAAGGCATGGGCAGTTCCTTCGCACCTTCACATTGCCAGGTGGTATTG
This sequence comes from Luteolibacter sp., assembly GCA_044237185.1. Taxonomy (GTDB): domain Bacteria; phylum Verrucomicrobiota; class Verrucomicrobiia; order Verrucomicrobiales; family Akkermansiaceae; genus Luteolibacter. Next base: position 11,414 of record JBIIFS010000016.1, on the reverse strand, counting down.
ATCCAAGCCAATCAAAGGCGGAATACAAGAACGGTGTCCTTACCATTACCATTCCGAAAGGCAAAGAGACCGCCGAGGTAAGCCAAAAAATCGAAGTGAAATAAGCTAATTTTCTAAGTCCAAACCACTGACCCATTCTTACAATGAAAACACCCATTATGACAGAAAGAATAGATATCGTTTACTACCTTGATACCGTCGAGAACGGAATCCTGTTGAGTGATAGTGAAAGTATAAAAAAGCTTTGTGAAGAAACAGAACACGCATCCTCTGGAATCAGGGATGTCGAACCACATCTCGATAGCCAAGGACGGCAGGAATCAAATATCCTTCGTGCAGCCATCGACGAGTTACAAGTTCAGCTCGCTCTTGGCAAAATGGATGCGGCTGACAAATTGGATGAAATTGAAAGGCGTATCGAGCACAGTTATGCTGAGATGAAGCACGCCATCGCGCGTTTGGAAAGGCTGAGCGAGGAAGAGGTGGATGCGCTACGTGACAGGATTCACAGCAGTTGGTTGCACCTGAAGTCGGCCGGGACCATAGCCCGTATCCGTCTCGAACTTGCCGATGAAAAGAGCAAAGAGAAACTGCAAGCCGCCAAGAATGAACTGATTCAAGATCTCGAAAAAATCCGGAATCTCGCCAAGGAAAATGTCGGCGGCGCCTGTGAAAAATCCGCTGATTGGATCAAGAAAACGAAACAATCCGTCGGCAGAAAAGCCCACAATGTTCTCGATGCCCTCAAGAGTTAGATCGGCTCTGAATTTTTTCTCCCTCGTTTTGGAAAAGATTTCCAGCAATCAATCGATGCAAAAAATGCCGTTACATTGGCAAGATCTCTGAAGCCTTCAGCGGCGCAAAACCCTAGTGTTACTGATTATGACAATCAATTTTGACAAGTATGCCACGACAGGAAAAGAATTCCTGAAAAAAGTTGCCGCCGAACTCGGAGACGAAGATGACACATCGAGAGCCAGCAGGCTGCTTCGCGCCACGCTTCATGTCTTGCGTGACCAATCTTCCATTTTTGAGTCGATGCAGTTCATCAGCCAGCTCCCGATGTTTATTAAGGCGATCTATGTGGATGGCTGGAACCCGGGCAGCAGTAAAAACCATTTCAGGCATCTCGATGAATTCACAGATGCGGTTGAGGAATATGGCGGCTTCGAGCCCTTCGAAACGCGATTGGAGAAAATTCACGACATTCAATCCGTGATACATGTCATTGCGGAATATGTGTCCGAGGGGGAAATGGAGGATTTCCGTAAGACTATGCCCAAGGAATTGCGGGTTTTACTTGAGGCGAGAAGTGCCTGAGAAAATGACCCAATGAGCCGAGAGATTTATAGAACCGGTTCAAATATCAAACTCCACGCCCGGCTCGGGAATGATGACCTCGGTGCCTGGCAGGCGGTTTTCCAAGTCTTGTTTGAACCACGCCATCGCTCCTTCATCGCCATGCACGAGGAAGATTTTCTTGGGCTTCACACGCACTGCGAAGTCGGCAATGGCATCGCGTGTTGAGTGTCCTGAGAAATCAAAGATGCGGACTTCGCAGTTAAGCTTCACGGGTGGATAAGCCGCATCGAGCTCAACCATTTCGCCGGGTTTTGCGGCGCGGATCTTGCCGCCGGGAGTTTCCGAATCCGCGTAACCCACAAAGAACAAGCCGTGCTTTTTATTCTCCAATACTCCTTGTCGCGCGAAGTTATTAGAGACGGTTTTTTCACTCATCATGCCGCTGGAGAGGGCGTAGATGCAGCCGTTGTTGAAAGGGATTGGGCCCACCCGTTTCCTATTGCCACCGGCCAGTTCCATATCGGTCAGGAATTTGAAGCCGCGTCGGTTGCGACGGGAGACATCGGAAAACTTGTCATAAATCGTGGTCATTTTGGTGCTGAGACCACCGATATAGACCGGCACGTTTTCATGTATCAGACCTTCTTCCTTGAAGCGTTGGAGCATGGCCAGAACCTCTTGGGTTTTACCCATCGCGAAAACGGGAACTAGCGCCGATCCACCACGTTTCAAAACCCGATTGATCGCTGCGGCAAATTCATTCTCCTCCTCGCGGCGCGAATAATCCGCGCGTCTGGCTTGTTCGCCACGGGTGGTCTCGACAATGAGCACATCGACCTCCCCATCGGGAAATACGGCACCTTTCTGCAGGGTGCTGTCCTCGAAATTCACATCTCCCGTGTAGAAAACTTTTTTTCCTTCCGCCTCAAACATTACGCCTACCGAACCAAGAATGTGACCGGCATCGAAAAATTCCGCTTTGATTTTTCCCGCCACATCGACATCGAATTTTTTTCCGACATTGCGTCGTTCGAAAATGCCTTTCATGCGGTCCAATTGACCGTGGACGAAGAACGGATAATCCGTAATGCCTAGTTCGGTACGCTTGCTTTCCATCACGTTGACCGAATTATGCAGCATCGCGCAGGCAAGTTCAGCGGTTTCTGGGGTGAGGAAAACTCGCGCGCGTTTTTGGCGATCCACACAAACCGGGAGGGTGCCGACGTGATCCAAGTGCGAATGCGTAACGAAAATCGCATCTGCGGTGTCGTCTTCGATCAGATCGTAGCGCGGTTGCGCGGTCATGCCTTCTTCTTTGGGATGCATTCCTGCATCGAGGATCACTCTCACTCCGTCGGTATCGAGCACATATGAGTTTGCTCCAATCCCGACGTCTCTACAGATGCTTTTGAAAATCATTACTGCACGCACCCTCTGCAATCTTAAGGTGGCTGTCAATGAACTGTCACTAGGGTGGTAATGTTTCGATTTTCAACACCCCCCACTTCGCCAAGGCTACGAGGGGCAAGAAGCAGCAAGCAGAATGAGCGGTAGCGAATTTCATCAAAAGCGCGGCTCTGACTGCTTTGACGGAAAAAAGTGTAGTCAAAGGTCGCCGAGGGACGCAGAGCCTTGGATGAGTGGGTCGCAATTAAGTTATGCTTATGGGCACGGTTCCTAGCGTGGCACTACCGTTCGCAGCACGAAAACCTGATCGCTTTTTCCAATCACTTCTTCTATGACAATGATCTAGTTATCTTCCCATCGCCTTATAAAAAGAGCCTCTTCCGCAAAATCTGTGGGTTGAAACTGGTATCTGAGCGCCTCGGAGCGGTGCGAAGTTCTTTGAAGTTGTCCACAACAGACCGATTCGAGAATGAGCTTTTACCGTCGTAGAAGCGGGCTGTTGTGGGCAACTTCCTCTTCATCAGCATGATGGGTTGATGGATCGACGGACTCAGGTAAAGTCATTTCGCTAAAAAGAAACCAACCTAGAGGCCGCCGATTCAATTCAAGACCCTACTCAACAAAGTTCACCCGCTCAAGTCCTACGTTTACCAAACTGCGCATTGACTTGGAGGTGAAGCAGCAAGCGGGGGGCAGTCACCGCACTAGACTGGTTGCCAAAAGTCCTTATGCAAAAGGGAGGTTTTTTAGGTTTTGAATTTTGCCGCTCTCGCGGGAGTTTTGCTACAGTCTAAATCATCCCCAACAAGTAGAGGCAGGTGATCGTCAATCCTACCGGTCGGAGACCGGCTCTCCTATATTTCCTAGACAATTCCTTCAGCTGTCTCTTGTTTGAGGCGGAGCTGGCCGCAAGCGGCATCGATGTCGTGGCCTTTTTCGATGCGCAGGGTGGCGGTGACTCCGGCTTGTTTCAGAACGTCTTGGAACGCGCGGCAGTGTGAGAGGGCGGGGCGTTCCCATTCGAGTCCTTCGACGGTATTGTATGGGATCAGGTTTACCTTGGCGGAAATGTGGCGGGCGTGGCGGGCGAGGATGGCGGCTTGTTCGAGATCGTCGTTGACCCCTTTGATTAAAATATATTCCAAGGTGAGCTTTTGTTTCTTGGTCGAGTTCCAATGCGCCAGTGCCTCCATCAATTCCGCCACTGGGTATTTTTTATTCACCGGCATGATGCGGTTCCGGACTTCATCGGTTGCTCCGTGGAAGGAGATGGCGAGTCGGATTTGCTGGGGATGATCGGCAAGTTTGCGGATTTGTGGAGCAAGGCCGGAGGTGGAAATAGTGAGATGACGCGCACCGAGGTGCAGGGTTTCCGGACCGGTGATCAGCGCGATCGCGGCCATGAGGTTATTGAAATTCGCCATCGGCTCGCCCATGCCCATAAACACGAGGTTGTCCACGCGCTCACCGGAAATCTGCTCTGCGGCAAGAACTTGTCCAGCGATCTCCGAGGCGTCCAAGTTCCGGGTGTAGCCGGAGAGACCCGATGCGCAAAATTTACACCCATAAGCACAGCCGACCTGTGAGGAAACACAGAGAGTCCTGCGGTCTGATTTTTCGCCATAGAGTGCGGGATTGGCGGGGATGAGGACGGATTCGATATAGCGTCCGTCGTGGAGTTTGAACAGGAACTTGCGGGTGGTGTCTGCGCTGCCTTGGGTCTTTGCATGCGTGAGCGCGGTGATGCGGAATGCGGCGGCGAGTTTTTCTCTCAACGCGGCAGAGAGGTTGGTCATTTGGTCAAATGAAGTGACCTTTTTCTTCCAGACCCAATCGAGGATTTGTTTAGCGCGAAAGGCTGGCTCCTGATTGGCAGCAAGCCACTCGGAGAGCTCTTGCGGGGAGAGTCCCGGCAAGGCGGTTCGTGCAGGTGGTTGGGTGATCGGCTCAAGATCTGTCATCGTCGGCTATTCGGTGAAAGTGAATTTGACGCCTTTTCCTGAATAGGCCTTGGCGATTTCTTTTTCAAGTTCCAGCCAGGTTTGCCCGTTTAACAGAACTTCCAGAGCAGCTTCGCCTTGTTTGTTTTCCCTGAGGGCGGCGAGAAACTTTTTGATCCGCGCCGCATCTTCCTTTTGGTCCATGTGAAAGAAGTAGTTTGCGATTAATAAAGCGCAGCCGTAGTTGACCTGCGCGTTCGAGGTAAAACCGGAGTAGGACTGGAGCATGAAATTTTTCAGCGGTCCAAGTTTGATTTCTTTGCCGAGACCGCGTCCACCCGTGCCGTCTTTGCCATAGCCGGCCACATACTCGATGATGGGCCTGGAATTCGCCCTCACATTGAACGATCCACCCGCATAGTAGGGGGTGACCGCCACGTATTCCGAGAGGCCCTCGGTAAACCAGCCCATCGAACCCGCCGCGAAGTAGGGATCGGGAGTCAACTGGTGCACCAGTTCGTGCGGCAATGTCTTAGAGGATTTGTCCCGGTCCAGTGAGTAGGCGCTGCCTAATTTTTTCACGCCAAGACTGGTCAGCGGAACCATCACGATATTTTTGCCGCCAATGTAAACCCCGGCACTGCCGGGAGGGCCGCCAGCGGAGATGTAATCTTTTTCGAATTCAAAGAGGATGATCTCATATTTGCCGTTTTTTTTCGCACCGCCATTCACAGCCAAAGGTAATTCCCTCACAAATTGATGGGTGGCTTCAAATAGCACCGCGAACCCTTTGACGACGGAATTATTGAGCCGCACATTGCAGTTGTAGCGATAGTTTGCGGATTCATAAACGAACTCGTTTGTATCTTTGTCTTCTTTGACGGTTATAATCTCTGGATCATCCGAAAATTTGATTCGCTCCGGCCAAGGGGCATTGAAGTTAAGTTTCTTCTCATCCGCATTCTCGGGAATGTCTTTTTCCTTTTTCTGGCTGAAATTTCGGATCCATAACTGATCGTCTTGGGATAGTTTCGCGATGGGGAACGGAGATTCTTTACCAGTAGGAAGTTGCAAGATCGCATTGCCGTTTTCCACGCGCAACAACAGCGCTTTGGTGTTACGGCCCTGATCGTCCGTCCAGACACGCTCGATCTGCCGGGCCATGCCGGGCATGAAACCGGCAAAGAATAAAAGGATGATGGAAAATTTCACGGCTTGGCGAGGAAGTTGCCATCAATTTTTTCGTAAGTCGAACCCTGATTCGAGGATGAGTCTGTGCCCTGAATCTTTCCTGCCAGCCAATGCGCTTGCATGACAAAAGCTCCCTCACTCATAGAGAGCGCGTGTTATCTGCCAAGTCGCAGAGAAAAGCCTTTGCCCTTTTGAATATTGAGTTTTTCAATCCGTTGGCGGATGTCATCCGGTGCGGCGGCTTTGTCCTGTTCGGTGTCCCACGGGCCCGACCAGACAATTTCATTCGCTTTGTCCCGCACCACGACTTCGGCGTTTTCTCCACTGGATTTGATTTCGACCGATCCCTCATGATCCATCATTCGAATGGTGGATTTCTTTTGGAACTGGATGTCCGGTGCCTGCTCAGGATTAATTTTCTGCTCGCCTCCCATGGCCTGGTTCATGCGCTCGCGGAGCATCTGGAGTTGTTCGTTGACTCCTAGATCCGGCACAAGCATTTCTTCCAAACCGTTTTCGCCGAGCTGACCCAGATTGCGTTCGATCAAATCCTTCAGGCGCCGCGCTTGTCCATCCGGCACGCCTTCAAGCAAGAGTGGCTCTTGGTCTGGAAGATTTGCGACGGCCTCGGCGGGACGTTCTGCGAGGGTGACAGCGACTTCAGTGGGTGCGCCCTTTTGGATGGTTTTCAATGAGAGCTTGTCGCCAATTTTGAAACTGCGGATTTTTGCACTGAACGTTTCTGGCTCATTCACTGCGGTGTCATTGACCTTGAGGATGATGTCGTTCGGTTTGAGTCCCGCCAGGTCGGCTGGACTTTCGGGCATGACGGTGCGCACGATGATGCCAATGCCGTGCTTTAGATTGACATGATCCGCCACCATTTCCGGAAGCGATGCGGTGACGACTCCGATAAACGGAAACTTCGCCTCAGCTTCATCGATTTTCCCGGGCTGATCCAGCAGTGCGGCAGGAGGCTTCGAGTTATCTGGAGCAGGCTCAATCGCCAAAACGGCATTTCCACCCAACAAGGAAAAAACTCCGACGGCACCAAACGCGAGGATGGGGGATCGTGTGTGTGTCTTTGATTTCATGATGAATGATATATTTTTTGGACGGATGTGAGGATCAATCAACTTTTTCAGGAATGATGACATACTCTTCACGAGGTTGCTCGACTTGGATGGATTCGCCTTTTTCGTTTTTCAGGGTGACACGATCCATGTAGGTGAAACGCATGACCCGGTGCGGTCGGTTGGATTGATTCCAAATCACGCCTTCATCGCGGGTGTCACTTAAATTTCGATTGAAGGTGGCTGGCACGAAAGAATTGGAGGCGGCAGCGGGGGTTCTCGGAGAATGGAAGGGATGGTTGGAAGCGTTTCCGACCTTGTCGTCGGGTTGAGTTGGAGTCATCCATGCGGCGAGAGAGCCGAGCAAGGCCACGGCGGCAGCGGCGGCGATATGGAAACGGCGTATTTTCGAGCTTGTTTCGCCGGCGCGAGATACGGACTTGTGGAAAAGCACGATTTTATCATCCACGTGGAAGGGGGTGGGGTTGAGAATATCGAGGAGTGCGCGGTCTTGTGAAGATGAAAGCTTTCGTGGAGAGAATTTACGCAGGCTGTTTTTAAAGCGCTGTTCCGCGTCGTTCAGCTCGAACAAGGATCCATCCGTAGCGGCAAGCAATCGCGACATGAAATCCTCATCGAGTTTGTTCGGTTGAAGATTCGCAAGTTGTTGTTCGGCGATGGTAGGAATTTTCGACATATGGGAGAGTTGAGTTCAGATCGACAGATCGCCACGCTTGCGGGCGGAGGCGAGTTCACGTTTCAAGGCTTCAAGAGCATAGCGATACCGGGAGGCGGCTGTGTTTTGGGAAATTTCGAGAGCTTCACCGATTTCTGCAAATGTGCGGTCGCCCCAAATTTTCATGATGATCACGGAAGAGAATTTCTCCGGCAGGTTTTTCAGGGCGGCTTCGAGTTGTCCGCGCGTCTCCTCATCACTTTCCTCGGAATCAAACCACGGGTGAAAGACCTCATATTGATCGGCTTGAATATCCGCGGATACATGGTCTTCACGACGTTTTCTCCGGTCGTCTTTTCTTGAGAGGTCGATGGCGAGTCTGCGAATGGTCGTGTAGAGATAAGGCTGCCATGCTTCCTGCCCGCCGACGAACTCGCCCGCGCGGATTTTGTCCACCAGTTTCACGATGGCGTCCTGGAGGATGTCCTGAGCGTCTTCGTGGGAGCGAGTCTGGTTTTTCGCAAAGAGGAAAAGCTTGGGTGCGTGTTCGTCCAGCCACGCGCGCCATGCGGCGGTTGCAGGTGATGACTGTGGTTGAACTTCAGTGGCAGACATGATCGGAACGCAAATTCGAAGCGGTGCGTCCGCATGAATTTGTTTAAAATTCCAACTCGAGGGAAACTAACGAGCCCAGAGGGTGAAGCGTTGCGGATGGAAATGGTCTTTCGGGCTGAAGAGCCAGCCGGACTGTCGGTTTACCACCTCGTAATCGGTGAGGGAGAAAACGGGCAGAATCTGGTTGCTGTTAGGTTCGTAAGCTTTTTCTCCCGTATAACTGCCGTAGATGCGGTATTCGTAGTTGTTGTCGAAACCGTAGCGGGCGTCACCAGGCCCGTCTTCCGGAAGGCGATCCGGATTTTTCCTTAGGTTTTCATTGAAAATAACCAGTTTTGATTTTTCGGCGGATTGGCGGGGCTCGCGCAGATAGCCCCAGAAACGCGTTTTCTCCACATAGTAGCGGCGTCCATAGTAGAAATTACCGGTTGGCTCGCTCGCGATGGATGCCTGGCGCTCTTCTTGGGTCGGCCCGCCCATATTGGGAGATCCGGCAACATTCGGGTTCATGCATTGGCAAAGTGCCAAGCAGGCGGCTGAAATGCATATCAGTTTCAAGTTTAACATAAGCCCAGAATAGTCGGCACTTTTACCGGATGGAAGTCCGATTATGACATTTGCGCTTTGAGGCGGCGGCAGACTTCCTCGACGTTTTCACGGGTGTTGAAGGCAGAGATGCGGAAATAGCCTTCACCTGCGGAGCCAAAGCCCGAGCCAGGGGTGATGACGACCTGGGCTTCCTGGAGCATTTTATCAAACATCTGCCACGAGCTCACCCCTTTGGGGCAGCCAACCCAAACGTATGGGGCATTGACGCCGCCAAAGACCTGAAGTCCGAGCGCAAGGCAGGTCTCGCGGAGAAGCTTGGCATTTCCCATGTAGTGATGGATGAGTGCGGAAACCTGTTTTTTACCCTCTTCGGAAAAGACCGCCGCCGCTCCTTTTTGGACGGGGTAGGATGCGCCGTTGAACTTGGTGGAATGGCGACGGGACCAGAGTTGGTGAATCGGCACGGGAGTGCCGTCTTCGGTGCGACCGGTAACCGATTTCGGAATCACCACGTAGGCGCAACGCACACCGGTGAAACCTCCGTTTTTTGAAAACGAGCGGAATTCGATCGCGCAATCTCGCGCACCTTCGATTTCGTAGATGGAATGCGGGATTTCCGGATCCTGGATGAACGCTTCATACGCGGCATCGAACAGGATGATCGCGTTGTGCTTGAGCGCGTAGTTGACCCACTCGGTGAGCTGCGCCCGCGTCGCGACCGCACCGGTCGGGTTGTTGGGAAAGCAAAGATAGATAAGATCGGCTTTTTCAGATGGCACGCCCGCAACGAATTCGTTTTCCGCATTGCATAGCAGATAGAGAAGTCCTTCATATGCGCCGGTTTCATCGGCGTCACCGGTGTTTCCGGCCATGACGTTGGTATCGACGTAAACCGGATAAACCGGATCAGTGATGGCGATGACGTTGCCTTTTCCAAAAATGTCCAAAATGTTTCCTGTGTCGCATTTTGAGCCATCGGAAATGAAAACTTCGTCAGCGGAGATTCCCATGTTGGCGAACTGGTTGTCGACGATGGCCTGGCGTAGGAACTCGTAACCTTGTTCCGGACCGTAACCTTTAAACGTGGCGTGATCGCCTTGTTCGTCCACTGCGACATGCATCGCCTCGCGCACGGCGGCGGGGAGCGGCTCGGTCACATCGCCGATGCCGCAACGGATAATGCGTTTCGCGATTTCCGGATTTGCTTCCGTATAGGCTTTGACGCGGCGGGCGATTTCAGGAAAGAGGTAACCTGCCTTGAGTTTGAGGAAATTGGAATTGATCGTTGCCATGCGGGAGGATGTAGGCGCGGGAGGGGATTTGGGCAAGTGCGGGATTTCAAAAAAGGATGTTCACGGAACGTTATTTTCAAACCCCCGCCGTTGCTTGCTTCTTTTTCGGCAGCGTGATTCGGATTGGGGTCGGCCTCTGGGCATTTACCGAAATTCTCCAAATCTTGAGCTTACGGAGCAGTTTTGAAACTTGTGCCTTGAGTCAGTTTTGATCGATGGGTCCTGCCGGAGGCAGGCGGGGGGATCGCTTCCATTGCATCAATAGGTTCGCCTGTAAAATCAATCCCCCGCCTGCGGCGAGCGAAAGGGTGAATGATTCGTTGGGATAATCCGCCGCGATGAAAGCGCCTAAACAAGCTGGCAAGAACAAGACATACAACGCAGTGAATACGGGTTCGGTGGTGTAGATGAGGCCGGCTTCGGTTGAGGATAACTTGGGTTGCCAAACATTCATTAACAAATAGGCGCCAACAGAACAGGGCAGCGCGAGCGCCACAACCAGGGTGATGCTGTGATACGACGCGCCTGCTTCAATGCAGGCTTGGAAGCTGGGAGCAACCAGCCAAGTGATGGGAATAAACAAAAGGGCAATGCCTGCAAACATTACCAAGGTGACGGGCAGTCCGCGGTTTCCGGTAAACTTCGGATTTTCGAGTGTGAGGATTTGAAAAGCAAACAACACGGCCGCCAACAACGTTTCAATCTCGCCACGACCCATTCGCATGCTTCCCCATTTCAAACCTGACAAAATCACGCAGCCGATCACCACAAAAGCGGTCGCAAGCATCACGCGCGCGGCAGGCATCTGGCGTGAGCGCATGCAGGCCCACAATGGAAGAATCACACAATAAGCCTGAGTCAGAAATGCCGATGTCGAGGCTTCGGTATAAGCCAGGGCATCAGCTTGTAGCCACATCGCCAAGCCGCCCCAAAAAGCCAGTTGCAATCCCTGGGAACATTCACTCAATGAAATCGCCTTACGCCGTAGCACAAATGGCAGTAGAAAAATCGACCCGCAAAGAAAACGCGCGCACTGCAACCAAGACGAAAGAAAAACGCTTGATGCTTCAGGCATCCGGCTTGCCTGTTCAAGGTTGAGCACCTTGATCAAAGGGAAGCTCAATCCCCAAAGCGCGCAGGCTAAAATCAGAAATAACAATGCCATTCGTTGGACGGCATCATGATTGCCTGATGGACCACGGCAAGCCCCAAGCTCACACGCCACGCACGATGCCCGGCTACGGCGCTCTCAACGACCTTGTCAACCGCATCGACCCCGTCGAACTCGCCCGCGCGCTCAACGCCTAGACCGTTTGCCAAAAGTATTTTCCGAAACGACCGAGTCCGTAGCCCTCGGATTCTAGGCGTG
>JBIIFS010000103.1:0-6315 GCA_044237185.1 Luteolibacter sp. | reverse complement strand
CCTCATGCCACAAACGCCATTTCAACCTTCGATCAGCGCGCCTCTGGATCCGGATTTTAAACCGGCGATCCTTTTTAACCGAACCTATCAAAAAAATCTGCGCAGCTCGGGCAAGGGAGTTCCTCTGATCTTGGGCTTGGAACGCGAAAACGGCTTGGTATCCCGCTTCGAAACCCACGTCTCCCCTAGCGCCGATTCCACGACTTTGTTCTATGTCGAGCGACTCGTAAAATTTCTCATCTGGTCACGCGGTGGTTGGAAACTCCACTTCGGCGGTCCGAAGGCCATAGGCGAGGCGATCCGTAAAACCTATTCATCGCGAGGTGCGCGCAAGTTCGACTGCAAGATGATGGAGCTCGCTTACGGACGCCAATTCGAAGTCCACCTGACAACCGCTTCCAAAGTCCCTGCGGCGAAAGACATGGAAGTTGCCGCAGGCGGCCACCTTGGCGGATGCCGGATTGGTTTCGATCTCGGTGCCAGCGACTACAAAGTCTCCGCTGTGATCGAGGGTGAGGTCGTGTTCACCGCGGAAACACCGTGGGACCCGAAAAATCAGAGCAATCCGGAATATCATTACCATCACCTCTCCTCCGCATTGCACCGCGCCGCCGCGTGCATGCCCCGGGTCGATGCGATCGGTGGCAGCTCCGCCGGCATCATCGTCGACAACGAAATCCGTGTCGCTTCCCTGCTCCGTTCGATTCCGAAAAAACATTTCGCCACCGCCGCCGCAGTCTTCAAACGCATTGCCAAGGAATGGAATGTTCCTCTTGTCACCATGAACGATGGCGATGTCACCGCTCTGGCCGGGGCGATGTCGTTGAAAGAAAAAGGCATGCTGGGCGTCGCGATGGGTTCCAGCGAAGCCGTGGGTTTCATGGACAAGCGGGGACGCATCCTCGGCTGGCTCAACGAGCTCGCCTTCGCGCCGGTGGATTACAACACCAAAGCCCCCGCCGATGAATGGTCCGGTGACTTCGGGGTCGGTGCTTTGTATTTCTCGCAACAAGCCGTCAACAAACTCCTGCCCGCCGCGAAAATCAAACTTCCCGCAAAAATGGATCTGCCTGAGCGACTCGTCGAGGTTCAGAAACTCATGCTTGCCGGAGACGAGCGTGCCGCGAAAATTTACGAGACCATCGGCGTGTATCTCGGCTACACGATTCCGCATTATCTGGATTTCTACGATTACGACCACATGCTCATTCTCGGTCGTGTCACCACCGGCGAGGGTGGCGACATCGTGTTGAGAAAAGCGGCGGAAGTCATGAAACAAGACTTTCCGAAAGTTGCGGATCGGATTCAAATGCACGTGCCCGATGAAAAAACACGTCGGGTCGGCCAAGCGGTTGCCGCCGCCAGCCTTCCAAAACTGAAAAAATAAACTCATGCGGCTGCACCTACCCACAGCGGAAGTTTTCATCCCCGACCAAGCACCTATCCCAGAGGCCTTGGAGCGCATCACTCATCTCGGCATCGGTGCTCATCAGGACGATCTCGAATTCATGGCGTTTCACGGCATTCTGAAATGTTTCGCCAGCAACGATCTCTGGTTCGGCGGGGTCACATGTTCCGATGGCGCGGGCAGTTCCCGTGTGGGTCCTTACGTGGCTTGCAGCGATGCGGAAATGATTTCCATTCGCCGTCAGGAACAAAACACGGCCGCGAGGATCGGGAATTACGGCGCGATGTTCCAACTCGACCACCCCAGCCGCACCATCAAATCCCCCGCCGACACATCACTCGAAGAGGATCTGTTCGCCATTCTCACCGCGACCCAACCCGAGGTCGTTTACACCCACAACCCCGCTGACAAGCACGAAACCCACATCGGCGTCACCATCGCCGCCATCCGGGCGATGCGCGAACTTCCAAAGGACCAGCGCCCCAGCCAAGTCATCGGCTGTGAGGTTTGGAGAAATCTCGATTGGCTGCCCGACGATGAAAAAATCATCATGGATGTCAGTGGTCGGGACAACCTTGCCGCCGCCATCAATGGCGTCTTTGATTCCCAAATCGCCGGCGGCAAACGCTACGACCTCGCCATTGCAGGCCGGCGCGCCGCGAACGCCACGTTCTTCGATTCACATTCCACCGACTCCGCCACCCAAGTCATCTTCGGGATCGATCTCACACCCCTGATCGCGGATCCCGCAACCGACATCGCTGATTTCATCTGCTCCTTCATCGAGCGTTTCGAAAACGATGTCCGAAAAAAAATCACTCAGAAACTCGGATAAATTTCATGGAAATCATCATTCAAAACACTCCTCAGGAAGCGGCCGACATCGCCGCATCGATCATCGCAAGATTATTGAATGAAAAGCCTGACGCGGTGTTGGGCCTCGCGACAGGCAGCACGCCCCTGCCGCTTTACAAACGACTCATCGAACTGAACCTCGATTGGAGCCGGGTCATCACCTTCAACCTCGATGAATACATCGGTCTGCCCCGCGATCACTCGCAGTCCTACCACACCTTCATGTGGGAAAATCTTTTCCGTCACACCAACATCCTTCCCGCCAATGTTCACATCCCCGATGGAAACACGGCGGATATTCCGAAATTCTGCGCGGACTACGAGGCGCTCATCATCGAAAAAGGCGGCATCGATATCCAAGTGCTGGGCATCGGCACCGATGGTCATATCGGTTTCAACGAACCGACCTCCTCCCTCGCCTCCCGCACGCGGATCAAAACCCTGACCCAACAAACCATCAGGGACAACGCGCGCTTCTTCGGTACGGCGGAGGAAATCCCGCATCACGTGATCACGATGGGCATCGGCACCATCATGGAAGCCCGACAAAACATCCTCCTCGCATTCGGAGAAAACAAAGCCCAAGCCATCGCTGAAGCCGTCGAAGGCCCCATTCAGGCCAACAACCCCGCCACCATTCTCCAAATGCATCCCAACGCAAAATTTTTCCTCGATACGCAAGCCGCATCGCGACTGCAACGAAAGGAATATTACAACTGGGTTTATTCTAACAAACCTGTGTGGCAGAGGTTCTGATCAATAAAGGTAGGATCGGCTCCGGCGAAAGAGAAGTTGTAAGCGCCGCAGGCTTTGGACTGCTGCCCCGACATGTCGGGGCAGCAGTCCAAAGCCTGCGGCGGGGAAGAAATTGTAAATAACATGTAAATACCGCTCATTTTTAAGATTGCCAAAACACACCCGCACACGCAATCTCACTTTGTTGACACGACGGTCGACCGCCTCGGAATTCTATCCATGGCTGTCACTGAAGCACTCGTTCCCATATTTTCATCCGTCTTCCAGTAGGATAGCTTGAATGGGGAAAAAATCCGCTGAACCCGTCTACTTTCATGCACCTCCCGTGTTTCCCATATCACCGGTGCATCCTCCCTATTTGATTTTCTCCTGAGGTTACCCAAACCCACCCCAAATCCCTTCTCCAACTATTTACCGAATGAGCAAGAATAGCACCGACGATTCCGCAGCAGCCAAACCTGCGAAAAAAGCCGCCAAAAAAGTGGCTGTAAAAAAGGTTCCTGCAAAAAAAGCTGCCAAAAAGGCAGCTAAGAAAACCATCGCGAAATCCGAAACTCCTGCGAAAGCCAGAGCTTCCTCCGCAAAGCCGAAGGCTCCTCTCGCGGAACCCAAAGCCGTTCCTGCGGCATCCGCCCCCGCACCAAAAATTGAAGCTAAACCGCTAGAACCCATCGCAGCACCCAAACGGATCGAAGCCCCAGTTCTACCAACTCCGCTTGCTCCATCCGCAGCCCCCATTCCTTACTCACCCCCGAGCCAGCCAACCGAAGCGAGAGACACACAAAGAACAGGCCGCGTTCCAGGTGGCGGTCCCACCCAATCTACTGCTCATCACGCACCCCGCTTTGCCGAAGGTGGCTTTGATCCCAATCAACCCCGCGAATCACGTTCCAAAAAACGCCGCGACAAACGCAAACGCCGGCGTGAACCCTTTGGAGAATCCGGAAACCGCAACGGGAACGGAAATCACAACGGAAACGGGAACCCCAACCGCAACGATTGGAATGAGCGTCCACCCATGGAAGAACGCTCACCCACCGTTCTCACCGGTCCCATCCTGGATGTAAGCGGCATTCTTGAAATGACGCCCAAAGGTTTTGGTTTTCTCCGCCTGGCAGCAACCAATTTCGAACAAGCCAAAGACGATGTCTGCGTGACATCGGAATGGATCCGCAATCATTCCCTTCGCCACGGCCAGTGGATTCAAGGAAAATATCAGGAAAGCAACCGAGGTCCACAGCTCATTGAAATCACATCGGTCAATGACATGCCTCCAGAAACCGCGGCGAAACTTCCACATTTCGACGAACTCAAGGCGATTAACCCAAACAAGCGCATCGCTTTCGAAACCACTCCTGATCGCTACACCACCCGTGTGGTCGATATCGTCGCGCCAGTCGGACGCGGCCAACGCGGCCTGATTGTTTCTCCTCCACGCTCGGGCAAAACCACGCTCCTGCTGCACATGGCGGAGGCGATCCGTGAAAAATACGACGAGCAAATCCATCTCATGATTCTTCTCGTCGATGAGCGACCCGAGGAAGTCACCGAGTTCCGCCGCGCATTGCCAGGCGCTGAAATCTATGCCTCGTCCAACGACGAGGCTCCACGTAACCACACCCGCATCGCCGAGCTCGCCATCGAACGCGCCAAACGCCTCGTGGAAGCCGGCAAGGACGTTTTCCTGCTCATGGATTCCATCACCCGTCTCGCCCGCGCCTACAACAACGCGATGAGCGGAGGCAAGGCAGGCCGTGGCCGCGCAACTGGCTCCGGCGGCATCACGATTGGCGCACTGGAAATCCCGCGCCGCTTGTTCGCAGCAGCTCGCAACACTCGTGAGGCAGGCTCCCTGACCATTCTTGCAACCGCCCTCATCCAAACCAATTCCCGTGCCGATGAAGCCATTTTCATGGAGTTCAAAGGCACCGGCAACATGGAGCTCGTGCTCGATCGGAAAATCGCAGAGTCCTACGTCTATCCCGCGGTCGATATTTTCAAATCCGGCACACGCCGCGAGGAATTGCTTCTCCCTGAGCACACACTCCACAAAATCCATCTCATCCGCCGTGGTCTTTCCGGGCACCGCCCCTACGAGGCGATGGAGCGCTTGCTCTACTTCGTCAAGAAGTTCCCGAACAATCCGCAGATGCTGTTGGAAATCAAAGGCTAATACCGGAGAGCCGGTCTCCGACCGGCTTATCCCATCTAGCCAGCTCACATTTGGTCGCATTCATCACTATTTCCATTTTTTTCACCGATCACTTCAATGTCCCACACACTCTTCGTCGAAAAAAAATCCAGCTTCGCCAACGAGGCCAGACACCTCCTGCACGATCTGCGCGAATCACTCGATCTGAAAAACCTCGAATCACTGCGTCTACTGAATCGCTACGATGTCGAAGGCGTAACCAAGGAGGAATTCGCCCAAGCCTCCGAAACCATTTTATCGGAGCCGCAAACCGATCTACTTTTCCACGAACTCAGGGTCAGCCCGGAGGAAATCGCTTTCGCCTACGCCTTCCTTCCCGGCCAGTTCGATCAACGCGCCGATTCCGCGGCCCAGTGCATTCAGATTCTCACCGGAAAAGACAAACCCTTTGTCCGCTCCTCCCATATCGTCATCCTGAACGGTAAAGTCTCGGACGCCCAAGTCTCGGCGATCAAATCCTACATCATCAACGCCGTTGATTCCCATGAGATCCCTGTGACAGCAACTACAGAGCGGAGCCCGAGCGATCATACTTTTCCAAAAGACATCGAGATCTTGGAAAATTTCCTCGCAGACTCCCCTGAAAAAATCCGCAAGGCCATGTCCCTCGCCATGTCCGAGGCGGACATCGCATTCACTCAGGATTATTTCAAAAATCAAGAAGGCCGCCCACCCACCCTGACCGAGCTCCGCATGCTCGACACCTATTGGTCGGATCACTGCCGTCACACCACGTTCCTGACAAGCATCGATGAAATCAAATTTGGCACAGGCTCGGAACTCATCGAGGAAACCTACAAGATTTACCGCGACGTCCGCAAAAAACTCAATCGTGATGACCGACCCGTCACCCTGATGGACATCGCCCTGATCGGCATGCGCGAACTCAAAGCCTCCGGCGAACTCGACAACCTCGAAGTCTCCGAAGAAATCAACGCCGCCTCGATCGTCGTAAAAGTTCAAATTTCAAATTTCAAATTTCAAAACTCCACCTCTTCTTCAAGCTCTCCGCTCGACGCTCCACGCTCAGAAGAGTGGTTGATTCAGTTTAAGAACGAGACCCACAACCACCCCACCGAAATTG
>JBIIFS010000015.1:0-21747 GCA_044237185.1 Luteolibacter sp. | reverse complement strand
CTCAACGAGCATCAAAACTCCCTCGCTTCCGCCCAGGCACGCATCGCTTTCAACAACGAGCGCAAAGCCGAACTTGAAGGGCGCATCTCACAAAACCATTCCGACATTTCCTCCACCCGCGAAAAACTCGCTCAACAAGAATTCGATTTCACCGCCGCCAGCGACCAACTCGACCAACTCAACCGCCACATCGCCGAGCAGGAATTGCAACTCACAAAACAGGAAGAACAAACTCTCGCCGCCCGTGAAGCGCGCGCTAACCTTGAGTCTTCCCTTCGCGCCTCTCGCATTGAGGCCAACCAGACCCAAACCCTCATCGCCTCGATGCAGGCGAAAATCGAGTCCTCCCTCGCTCAACTGGAAGGCAATCGTGACCGCGCACGCCAACTCGCAGAGGAAGAACAGCGCCTCAACATCGGCATCGAAGAACACATCGCGCAGCAAACGCTGATCAACACTTCGGTTACCGAAACCGGCAACAAGTTGACCGAACTCGAGGAAAATTTCCAAGCCGCCGAGCGCACCTACCAACACACCCGTGGCGATCTCGACGCATCCCGCAAGGCCGCAACCGAATCCAACGAAATTCTCGCTCAACGTGCCGCTCGCTTCGATGCCGTAAAACAACTGGTCGCCTCCGGTGAGGGCTTCGCCAAAGGCACTCAAAACCTGCTCAAAGGACTCGATACCCCAGAGCAATTCACACCTTCCATCGAAGGCGTGCTTGCCAACTTCATCCGTGCCGATGAAACCGCTGCACGCGCCATCGAAGCCGCTCTCGGTGCCAAACTCCAAACCGTTCTCGTCTCCGATTCACAAATCGCCGAAATCCTAATCCAACGACTCACTGAGAAAAAACTCGGCCAAGCCGCAATCCTGCCCAAAAACCTCATTCCAGTCGCCGCGGGAACTCAAATCGAAACACTCCCGTCCGGCGCCACCGCATGGGCTCTCGATAAAGTCAAATCCGAACCAAAAGTTGCCGCGATCATTGAACAATTGTTAGAAAAAACCCTGATTGTTCCAGATCTAACAACTGCTCTTAGACTGCGTTCCGATTATTCCACTCTCACCTTCGTGACTCTTGCGGGTGAAATGCTCTCCCCAGAAGGAACGATTCAAGGCGGTGCGGCTTCTGAAAATTCAACCTCTCTTTTGGAACGCCAAAACGAGGTTCGCTCACTCGAAAAAGAAGTCGCCATACTCCGCAAAGCCGATGAAGACGCTCGCAAGCGCGTTACCTCTCTCGAAAGCGCACTCGAAAGCCATCGCGAAGCGGTCGAAACCGCCCGCGAGCGCCTGCAACGCCAAAAAGTCGAACTCTCCACCCTCCAAGGTCAACTCTCGCTTGCCACTCGCGAAGTCGAAAACTTCAATACTCGCATCGAGAATGTCCGGTGGGAACGCTCGGAACTAGAGAAACGCGAAACCTCTGCCACGGATTCAAGACAATCCCTTGAGTCCGAACTCAGTACCACCCGCGAACGCCTTGAAGCCATCGAAGACCAAACCCGCTCGCTTCAATCCCAGTCGGATTCCGCCATCTCCTCGGAACAAGAACTTCTTGCCTCACTCAATGAACTCCGCACCAATCTCGCAGTCGAGAAACGCGCCAAGCAAGCGGCCGAGGAACAACAACGCCCGATGGAGGCCCGCCTCTCCGAACTGCGCGAAATCGCCATTCGCCGTGAGACAGAAATCGAAAATTTCCAACAGCGCATTCAATCATCCATCGATGAAAATGCTTCGCTGGAATCCCAAGTCGAAACCCACCGGATTGAGGCGGAGGATCTCCAACAAGAACTCTCATCCCGCTCTCAGGGTCGCAATGAGTTGATTAAAAACATCGAGCTTGCCGAAGCCGGCCTGTCCGAAATCCGCAAACAACTCGCTTCCGTAAACGAACAAAAGGGCCGTGAAGAAATTGCCGCGACCAAGCTCGATCTTCGCCTAGAAAATCTACTCTCCACCACCGAGGATCGCCACCAAATCACCCTCGAATCGTTCGAGCCAGACGCTCATCTGCTTCTCATTACGCTGCAAACCAGAAACGCTCGCAACGCCTCCGGCGCAGATGAAACCGATCCCGAAGTCGAAATCGCCCATACATCTTCGGATGACTCCGAGGAAATTTCCGACCTGCCGGGAGAACCGAACTGGAACCACATCGAAGCCCTTGTCCAGGACCTCAAACGCAAAATCGAGTCCATGGGTCCGGTCAACGTCGATGCCATCGAGGAATATGACGAACTCGAAGAGCGCCACAGCTTCCTTCGCAACCAGCACGACGATCTCGTGTCCTCGAAAACCGAACTGCTCGCCGTCATCGAACGTATCAACGAAGAAACTCAACGCCGCTTTTCCGAAACTTTCGCCCAAGTCCGCATCAACTTCCGCGACATGTTCAAAGAACTCTTCGGTGAAAAGGGCCAAGCTGATCTCACCCTGATCGACGAAAATGATCCACTCGAATCCGGCATCGAAGTCATCGCCAAACCCCCAGGCAAAAAACTCCAATCCATCACGCTCCTCTCCGGTGGCGAGCGCTCGATGACCGCCGTCGCACTTCTGTTTTCGATCTATATGATCAAACCCTCCCCGTTCTGCGTCCTCGACGAGCTCGACGCTCCTCTCGATGAATCCAACATCAATCGTTTCGTCAAGGTCCTCGATCGCTTCATTGACCGTTCACAATTCATCATCGTCACCCACTCGAAGCGTACGATGGCTCGTGCGGATGTGATGTATGGCGTAACCATGGAAGAGTTCGGCGTCTCGAAACCCGTAGGCATGCGTCTGACCGCCTCCTCGGACACCAAAGCCGACGCCAAATCAGCCGCCCAAAAGGCAGCTCTCAGATTGGATGCTTGAGAAATTTGAACCGCCTGCGAAATTGATTCCGGTCCCGCAAGTTTCCCAGCTTGCAATCTCAGGCGATGCATTGAAACTCATCATATCACCTGATTTTAAAAATCCCTTCATTTTTCCTTCTCATATGTCCAAAATCTTTACACTTCCGCTTTCTGTGCTGGGTATTTTCAGCAGCCTCGCTCTTGCCGAGCCTGTCGAAGTCAATGGCATCGCCGCCAAAGTCAATGGACAAGTCATCACCAAAAACGAGGTCTCTTTCCTGCTGGCTCCGATCTTCGCGCAGCTCTCCACCCAATTCCCAAGGCGTGGTCCGGAATTCGTCAAACAGTTCACCGAAGCTCAAAAAAATGTTCTACAAGAACTCATCGACCGACAAATCATCCTCGATGAATTCAAGAAACTCGGCGCGTCGATCAACTCCACCATCATCGATGAGGAAGTCAAACGCCAGATCCATCAACTTTACAACGGCGATGAAAAAAAATTCCGCGACGAACTGAAAAAATCCCGCCTCACCATGGAAGGCTATCGCGAAATGACCCGTGAAAAAATGGTGGTCCAGTCGATGCGAGCCCAGCAATTTTCAGACGCCCCACCCGCTCTCCCGAACGAAGTTCAAAACGAATATGATAAAGTCAAGGACACGCTCCGTGAGGTAGCTCAGGACAAAATCACATTCCGAAAAATCTTCATTCCATCGGCTGATCCCGATAACGCGGTTGCCACTCCGGATTCACAACTCGCCCTCGCTGAAGATCTCACCAATAAAATCAACAAAGGTGCGGACTTTGCCGAGACCGCAAAAACCTATTCAAAAGATGCCTTCGCGGCACAAGGCGGACTCCAAGAGAATGTTCCGAGAACCGACCTCGCCCCGGAATTCGCAGCCATCATTTTTGAGTCTCCCACAGATAAGGCCGTCGGCCCCCTCCTTGACCCACGAGGTTTTACCATCATCAAGATTATCAGCAAGGATCTCGGACCCGCGCCCCCGCTTTCTAAAGTCCGCCCAATGATCGAAGAACGCGTCACCCGCAATAAAACCTCTGCCCAATATGAACGCTGGATCGAAGTCCGGCGCAAACGTGCGATGATCGAAACCAAGCTCTGAGTTTTTCCCAGACAAGTCCTGCATCCATGGAAGATCGCTACGAAATCAGAGGAAAAATCGCCCAGGGCGGCCTAGGTTCGGTTTACAAAGCTCATGACATACGCATGAGCCGGGATGTGGCGCTCAAACGCATTGCCACCCGTGCGGGCGACTCTTCGATGACGGACGAGGCCACTCGCCAGCTGATCAAAGAGGCAAGCGCTCTCGCATCCCTCCAACATCCCAACATCGTTACCATATACGATGTCGGACAAGACGAAGATGGCCCCTTTGTCGTCATGGAATTGCTCACCGGCCAAACCCTCGAGGAAATCATTTGTAACGCGTCTTTTACTTGGGAAGATTTTCGCCAACTTGCCATGCAATCCTTGGAGGCTCTCATCGCCGCACAAGAGCTTCATATCGTTCACCGTGATATCAAACCCGGCAACATCATGCTCACCTGGCTTCCCTCCGGCAAGTTCCAGGTGAAAGTCTTCGACTTCGGCCTCGCAAAACTCTCAACCAAACCCTCACTCCAGACCATCGATCAAACCGATGGCGTTTTTGGCTCCATCTACTTCATGGGCCCGGAACAATTCGAGCGCATACCCATCGATCATCGTGTCGATCTCTACGCTATCGGCTGTGTGTTCTATTACGCATTGACCGGCACTTACCCCTTCGATGGAGAAAGCGCGGTCGAGGTGATGGCCTCTCACCTCCAACACCACGTCATACCCATTGAAGAAGTCCGTGAAGGAATCCCCCTCTGGGTTTGTAACTGGATCATGTGGCTTATCAATCGTCAGCCTGGAGACCGACCCGAATCCGCACGCGATGCGCTTCTCGTCTTTATGCAAAATGATGGCGCTTACATCTCACCGGAATTGAGCATGGGCGCGCCTGCTCCGGTTATGCCGGCAGCGATATCAAAGCGGCCAAAACTTCTGATTCCCGGAGCCGCAACCTCGCCAGAAATCATCGCGGAACCCGAACCCGGGCCATCTCCTAAAAAAACCGCATCGATTCCAAAGCCTCTTACTCCTCCCCAGGGATCGAAGCCCAGTGTGCATCAAACGACTCAATCCTATCCATTACCGGAGCCATTCGCACCTGAAGCCCCACCTGCCCCACCTACTTCTCCTGCTCCACTCCCAATCCAAGCTCCCATTTTACCACAAACCGTTGCAACTCCGGTACTCACACCTCCAAATCCAACTATACAGGCAACTTCCGCCCCCACGGAAAAACAGGCACCGGCGCTCACTCGAGCCACTCTAACAGGATCCGCCTCCTCATCACCCCTTCTCATGCCCGTTCTCAAAGGAGCCTCTAACACACCTCAGCTTACCTCGCTCTCAGCCCATCCCGCCAAGCCTACTTCTGATCCTGCCGCTCAAAAAGCTCACACCGAAACCCACCCCACTGCCGCGGATTCCCATGCTCCGCTGGCAGATCATGCTCCGAAAAAAAACATACCTAACAGTGTTAAAGTTGTCATGGCAATCGTACTCACGATCGTCATGACATTCTTGATTCTCTTCATTCTCAATAGAAAAAAAGAAAACGCAGAGATCGCTCTTTTCAACGAAATGATTTTGTTGGCCGCCAAAGAAAGCACGACGGAAGTCCCAGTTGACAAACACAAGCTTAATCTCCTTCTGATCAACGCGTCTTCCACCACCGGACAAGAAGATCGTTCTGCCATCTACAACGCCTTAGCACTTGCAAAAGCGGTCGATAAGACCGATGTCGATGCGACAATTACGGAATACGCCACGACCCGCGATATGTACAAGGACATTCGTGTGATCCTATTCCAGAGAGTCATCGCAGTCCGGAAAAATCCTTCGTCCGTTCATGCATTGGTGAATTATGCAAAGTCCGCCAGCGTGCCGCAAACCGCTCTTGCCGCAATCGAAGCTTGTCGCCCCATGGCTTCGGAAACGCATTTCCAAATATTCCTGGACATCCTCAAAGACACCCACGATGAAGCCATGCGCAAAGCTACCGAAAATAATATGGCAACCATTATCGGTAGAAGTCATTCCGCCAGCTCTTTGCGCACCCCATTACTCAACACTTACAGCAGCTCCTCGAACGATGCCGTCAAACATTCAGTGCTTCGCCTACTGGGTCGTGTCGGCGGTGATCAGGCTCTCGAATTCGTCAAACAAAACCTCAAAAGCGGTGACTACAAAACCAAAGTCGCCGCCCTCGGAGCCCTCGGCAACTGGGTGGACAACAAAGGATTCCAACTGCTCATGGAATATGTCGCCTCCGAAACGAATGCCGACAACCGCAAACTCGCCTACAGCGCCGCAATCAAATATGCGACGGCCACCGAAGACAAACCCGAAGAAGCTTGGAAGAAAATCGCCGAACAAGCCAAAAGCCAAACAGACCAAATCGATCTCATTAACGCTCTGGCCAGTTACTCTGCCGATCCATGGGTCTTTGACATCATGAACCATATCGTCAAAACATCCAGTGAGACTGCGGCGGTTACTCGCGCCGAAAAAGCCATCGACTACCTCGAGAAAATGAAAAAAGCCCAAGGCGGAAATCCAAAAGATAAAGACAAATAACCTCCCTTTCCCTTGTCCCCAGAACAACAACTCTCCCACCTCACCTCCGGAGCCGCCAGAGTCCTCTCTGAAAAAGAACTCCTGGAAAAACTTAAGCTAGGCCGCCCGCTAAGGGTCAAACTTGGAGTCGATCCCACAGCGCCGGACATCCACTTCGGCCACACGGTTGCTCTCGAAAAACTTCGCCAGTTTCAAATCCTTGGCCACCAAGCCGTTCTCCTGATTGGTGATTTTACCGCCACAATCGGGGATCCTTCAGGACGATCTGCCACCCGCCCGCCGCTTACAAGAGACGAGGTGCTCGTGAATGCGGCGACCTATACGGAACAGGCTTTCAAAATTCTCGACCGCGACAAAACCGAGATTGTCTACAACGGGGATTGGTTTCGCAAAATGACCTACGAGGAAATCCTCAAACTCAATGCCCGCGTCACCCTACAACAAATGCTCCAACGTGAGGATTTCCGCAATCGCCTCGACGCAGGTCAGGAAGTCCGTCTCCATGAGCTCCAATACCCCATCATGCAGGGCTGGGACTCCGTCGAAATCCGCGCCGACGTCGAACTCGGTGGAACCGACCAGCTTTTCAATATTCTTGTAGGCCGGGACATGCAGAAAGACGAGGGCCAGCCGCAACAAGTTGTCATGGTGCTGCCGTTGCTGGAAGGCCTTGATGGCGTCAAGAAAATGTCGAAATCTTACGGTAACTACATCGGTGTTTCCGAGCCGCCTCAGGAAATGTTCGGCAAACTCATGAGCGTATCCGATGAACTGATGGCGCGTTATTACATTCTCCTCCTGGGCAAATCACTTGATCCTTCCATCCACCCCATGGAAGCCAAGAAATCTCTGGCGGAGCAACTCACCGCCCGCTACCATGGTCAAACCGAAGCCACTGCCGCCCGCAACGACTGGGATACCCGCTTCTCCAAAAAAGACCTCAACGCCGCCGAACTACCGGAACTCGACATTTCCAAGCTACCCACGGACCTAAGCCTTCTCTCCATCACCGCATTCGCTTTCAAAACCGCATTCGATTTGGAAAAATCCAACGGCGAGTTGCGTAAACAGTTTATCCTCTCAGGTTCGGTTCAACTGAATGGAGAAAAACTCATCGATCCAACATTCCTTCTCAGTCCAACCTCCGGAGATACTTTGAAACTCTCAAAAAAACACGCGATTCGCTTTATCTAACAAAAAAAATCATCATGAAAACCATCCTTCTGCTCGCATTGCTCGCCGTCCCAGCACTCGCTGGAGAAACCCAACTCTTCAATGGCAAAGACCTCACCAACTGGGAAGGCGATCCAAAATTCTGGTCTGTGGTCGACGGTGCTATCACTGCGAAATCCACCCCAGAAAATCCCGTCCCCCACAATACTTTCATCACATGGAAAGGTGGCGAACCCGCCGATTTCACCCTCAACCTCAAATTCAAAATGACCCCGGGTGACGATAAAAAATACACCAACAGCGGCATCCAATACCGCAGCAAGGTGGTCGACGCTTCGAAATTTATCGTAGGAGGTTACCAAGCCGACTTCGAATACGGAGACAAATACAGCGGTATTCTTTACGAGGAAAAAGGTCGTGGAATTCTCGCCCTCCGCAGCCAAAAAGTCGTCATCAAACAAGGCGAAAAACCTGCAAAGCCCATCCTCGAAATCACTGGCAAAACGGGTGATGACAAGGAAATCCAAGCCGCCATCAACAAAGATGACTGGAACGAATACAAAATCGTCGCCCAAGGAAATCACGTCCAACATTTCATCAACGGCAAACTCACTGCAGATGTCACCGACGAAACCGCAGAAGCTCCTAAGAGCGGCGTCATCGCCTTCCAAATGCACGCAGGCCCTCCGATGCAGGTTCAATTCAAAGACATCATCCTTACCACCAAAGACTGATTCTTGACTTTCTCCCCCCCAACCCCCATCCATCCTTTCTCCACTCAGCACCCGTAGCTCAGTTGGATAGAGCATCCGCCTTCTAAGCGGACGGTCACTGGTTCGAATCCAGTCGGGTGCACTTATGCAGCCGTTTTATCCATCCAGCCGGAGGCTGCACCCCGGATGGTGGCACGGGCCACAATCCAGTCGGGTGCACTTATGCAGCCGTTTTATCCATCCAGCCGGAGGCTGCACCCCGGATGGTGGCACGGGCCACAATCCAGTCGGGTGCACTCTTGGTGCACCATCTTTAATCGACCGGAGGTCGCAAACCGGATGGCGGCAATGGGCCGCAATCCAGTCGGGTGCTCGCGATGACCATGCAGCAAAGCAATCTAGCGGCACTTTCTGATTTTTAATGTTTTCCGCAAATTCTATCCGCCATACCCAACATCTCAGTCCAGTGGGCATTTCATAAAAACAAGTCATAGAACCCATAAGACCTGTTTTTCTCGCCCCGGCCCTCATCCTTGTCACACTGCGCCAAAAACGCACCCTTAGCTGTGACATTTTGTCCACTCTGAAAGTTCTAAAATCCACCACTACACGGAAATTCCTTGAAAAAACAGAGGAAAAAATCATTTCCGCCAATAGGCACGTACCCTGCAACAGGATCTCATAGCAACCAACTTAACATTATGTCAAAAATTCTAGGAATCGACCTCGGCACCACCAACTCCTGTATGTCCATCATGGATGGCGGAGAACCTACCGTTCTTGAAAACTCCGAGGGTGCCCGCACTACCCCTTCCGTTGTCGCCTTCGCCAAAAACGGCGAGCGCCTCGTCGGCCAAGCCGCAAAACGTCAAGCTGTAACAAATCCGAAAAACACCATTTTCTCAGCCAAGCGCCTGATCGGACGTAAGTTCTCAGAACTCACTGATGCCGACAAACGCATGCCCTACAAAATCGTCGCGGCTTCCAACGGCGATGCTCATATCCAAGTTGAAGTTGCCGGCGAAAACAAAACTTATTCCCCACAGGAAATCGCAGGCATGGTTCTCGGCAAACTCAAAGCCGATGCTGAAGCCAAAATCGGCGAGAAAATCACCCAAGCGGTCATCACTGTTCCCGCATACTTCAACGACTCCCAGCGCAACGCCACCAAAGCGGCTGGCGAAATCGCCGGTCTCGAAGTGCTCCGTATCATCAACGAACCCACCGCCGCCGCTCTTGCTTACGGTCTGGATAAAAAATCCGACGAAAAAATCGCGGTCTATGACCTCGGCGGCGGAACCTTCGATATCTCCGTCCTCGAAATCGGTGATGGTGTCTTCGAAGTTCTCGCAACCGATGGCGACACCCAACTCGGTGGTGACGACTGGGACAACGCCCTCATCGAATACATCGTTGGTGAGTTCAAAAAGGACCAAGGCATCGACCTCTCCGGCCAGCCTGATGCCCTCCAACGCATTAAGGAGGAAGCTGAAAAAGCAAAAATCGCCCTTTCCTCCAGCCAGTCCTACGATATCAACCTGCCCTTTATCACCGCTGACGCGACGGGACCCAAGCACATCCAGCTTTCCCTTTCCCGCTCCAAACTCGAGCAACTCACGGACAAACTGTTCGAGCGCACCAAAAAGCCTGTGAGAGACTGCCTCAAGGAAGCAGGTGTTTCTGCTTCAGATATCGATGAACTGGTTCTCGTCGGCGGCATGACACGGATGCCGAAAGTCGTCGAGATCGCTCGTGAACTCGCTGGCCAAACCCCTCACCAAGGCGTCAACCCGGACGAAGTCGTCGCCATCGGCGCAGCCATCCAAGGCGGCGTCCTCCGCGGAGACGTGAAGGACGTCCTCCTTCTCGACGTGACTCCGCTCACTCTTTCCATCGAGACCGAGGGCTCCCGCGCGACACCGATGATCGAACGCAACACCACGATTCCTGCTAAAAAATCACAAGTCTTCTCCACCGCGTCCGATAATCAACCCGCAGTTGATATCCGGATCTCACAAGGTGAACGCCCGATGTTTGCCGATAACAAATTGTTAGGAAACTTCAAACTCGATGGCATCTCTGCCGCACGACGTGGCGAACCACAAATCGAAGTCACTTTCGACATCGATGCGAACGGTATTCTCCATGTCTCCGCCAAGGACAAACAATCTGGCAAAGAGCAAAAAATCTCCATTCAAGGATCCTCAGGGCTTTCCAAAGAAGAAATTGAAAAAGCCAAAAACGATGCGGAGGCACACGCCGAGGAAGACCGCAAACGCGTGGAAAAAGTTGATGCGGTCAACAAGGCCGAGAACATCGCCTTCTCTGTCGAAAAACAACTCGAGGAACTTGGCGAAAAAGCTCCGGCCGAGCTTAAATCCTCTCTCGAAGAAAAAGTGAAAGCGGTTCGCGCCGCAATCACCAGCGACGACGTCGATAAAATCAACGCCGCAGCCTCCGACCTCGAAAGCCAACTCCAAGCCCTCGCTGCTGCCGCCCAACAAGCTGGTGCATCCATGGGCGACAACCCTGAAGTCGAACCCGCCGATGCATCCGAATCCACGGAACCGAAAAAAGCCAAAGGTAAAGTCGTGGACGCTGAGGTCGTGGATTAATGAAAACGTGGCGGCGGATTACATCCGCCCAGCCAAACCAATCAAATCAAGTTTAACAACATAGACATGGCGGATACAATCCGCCGCCACATTAACAAAAAATTTCCACTGCTACCTCGGGTAGCAGTGGCCTCTCAAACTAAACAATAACCAAGAAACGCAAAACACATATGGCTAACATCAAACCACTCGGACAACGTGTCCTCGTCAAACGCCTCGAAGCAGACGCGATCAGCGCAGGCGGAATCGTCCTTCCTGACACCGCAAAAGAAAAACCTCAGGAAGCTGAAGTCATTAGCCTAGGCACTGGCGGCAAAGACGATGATGGCAAAACCATCGAGTTCTCCGTCAAAGTCGGCGACAAGGTTCTGATCTCCAAATACGGCGGAACAGAAGTCAAACTCGACGGACAAGAAGTCCTCATCATCTCCGAATCCGATATCCTCGGCATTGTCAGTTAAGTCTCAAATCTCATCTCAAATCTCAAATATAAATTACCACTATGGCCAAACAACTCTTATTCGACGAAGCAGCACGCCAAGCACTCCTACGCGGTGTTGAAAAACTCGCACGTGCCGTCAAAGCAACCCTCGGACCATCCGGTCGCAATGTCATCCTCGATAAAAAATTCGGCTCACCCACCATCACCAAAGACGGTGTGTCGGTCGCAAAGGAAATCGAACTCGATTGCCCTTACGAAAACATGGGTGCCCAACTTATCCGTGAGGTTTCTTCCAAGACATCCGACATCGCAGGTGACGGTACCACGACCGCAACAGTCCTTGCGGAAGCCATCTACAAGGAAGGTCTCCGTAACGTCACCGCAGGCGCGAACCCGATCTCCCTTCAGCGCGGTATCATGAAAGCCACAGAGGCTCTTGTTGCCGAACTCAAGAAAATCTCCAAAAAGGTATCGGACACAAAAGAAATTGCCCAAGTCGCCACAGTCTCCGCCAACTGGGACAGCGAAATCGGAGGCATTATCGCCGAGGCCATGGATAAAGTCGGTAAAGACGGAACCATCACGGTTGAAGAAGCGAAAGGCATCGAGACCACTCTCGATGTGGTCGAAGGCATGCAGTTCGATAAAGGCTACCTCAGCCCATACTTCGTAACCGATCCGGAATCCATGGAGACTTCTTTCGACAACGCACTGATCCTCATCCATGAGAAAAAAATCAGCTCGCTCAAAGACATGCTTCCGCTTCTTGAGAAAGTGGCGAAATCCGGCAAACCCTTCCTCATCATCGCTGAAGATGTCGAAGGTGAAGCCCTCGCCACTCTCGTGGTCAACAAACTCCGCGGAATCCTCAACATCGCCGCTGTCAAAGCGCCCGGCTTCGGCGATCGCCGCAAAGCCATGCTCGAAGACATCGCTATCCTCACCGGTGGCCGCGTGATCACCGAAGACCTCGGCATCAAACTCGAGTCTGTTGAACTCAGCGACCTCGGCCAAGCCAAGCGCCTCACCATCAGCAAAGAATCCACCGTCATCGTTGAAGGTGGTGGCTCCTCGGATGCCATCAGCGGCCGTGTTAACCAAATTCGTCGCCAGATCGAAGAAACCACCAGCGATTACGACAGCGAGAAACTCCAGGAGCGTCTTGCAAAACTCGCAGGCGGAGTCGCGGTCATCAACGTCGGTGCAGCTACCGAAACGGAGATGAAAGAGAAGAAAATGCGCGTCGAGGACGCCCTCCACGCCACTCGCGCAGCGGTTGAAGAAGGCATCGTTCCCGGCGGTGGTACAGCGCTTATCCGCGCCCAAGCCGCTCTCGGTGATCTCGGCCTTACAGGCGATGAGGCTACCGGCGCAGGCATCGTTGCACGTGCCGTCGAAGCTCCACTTCGCCAGCTCGTCGCTAACGCTGGACGCGAAGGCGCTTTGGTTGTTGAAAAAGTCAAAAACGGCAAAGGTGGCGAAGGCTACAACGTCGCGACTGATAAATTCGAAGACCTCATCAAATCCGGCGTCGTTGACCCAACCAAAGTCACCCGCACCGCCCTTCAGAACGCAGCTTCCATTTCCGGTCTGCTTCTTACCACCGAAGCCCTCATCACCGATCTTCCAGAAAAGGCAGAAGCTGATGGCGGTCACGGCCATGACCACGGCGGCATGGGCGGCATGATGTAACGTGGCGGCGATCTTCGGTCGCCGATCCTATCCATAGCCGGGCACCCCGATCCATCGGGGCTGCCCGGCTTTTTCTTTATCAAAAAACTTCGACCTTTTCCCTCCAACGTTCAAACTTCCTGCATGAATCTCTCCGATCAAGTCCGCCAGATCGCCCTCATCGAGCAAATCAGCTCGGTACTTTCCTGGGATCAGGAAACTTATCTTCCATCGAAATCCGCCGAATACCGCGCCAAACAACTTTCCTACCTCGCCGCTCACGCCCACGAGCTTTCGACCTCCGAATCCTACCTCGCCGCCCTCGCGAAAGCGGAAGCTGAAAATCCGGGAACCGACCCGACCCACTCCGCCAACCTTCGCGAACTTCGTCGCAAATCGGATCGTGCCGCAAAAATCCCTACCGAACTCGTCGCCCGCGAATCCTCTATCGAATCCGCCGCCCACCACGCATGGATTGAGGCGCGCAGACAATCCGACTTTTCGATTTTCGCACCGCACCTCCAGAGCCTCGTCGATATCGCCCTCCAAAAAGCCGATCTCTGGGGCTTTCCGGACGAGCCCTACAGCGCGCTGCTTGAAGGGTATGAGAGAAATACTTCGGCTCAGAAAATTGCAAAGCTCTTTGACACGTTACAGGTTCGCCTCGCTCCCATCTCAGCTGTCGCGGTTGAAAAATCCAAATCGTTGAACCCATGCTTGCCAGAAGGAATCTATCCGCTTCGAGCCCAACAGGATTTCAACGCGGCCGTAGCTGCGGAAATGGGTTTTGATTTCCACTCCGGTCGCATTGATACAACCACCCACCCGTTCTGCACCACCCTCGGTCCGCAGGATATCCGCATCACCACCCGCTACGATCTCAACGATTTCACCTCATCCCTCTTCGGCATCATGCATGAAGTCGGCCACGGTCTCTACGAACAAGGCCTTCCGAGCGATGACTTCGGCCTGCCCTCCGGCTCTGCTGTCTCGCTCGGCATCCACGAGTCCCAATCCCGGCTCTGGGAAAATCAGATCGGTCGGTCAGCCGCGTTTTGGAATAAATTCTATCCCATCGCCAAAGGATACTTTCCGCAACTCAAAGACTTTCCTCTCGAAAAATTCCTTCATTACATCAACCGCGCAGAACTCTCCGAAATCCGCGTTGAAGCGGATGAGGCAACTTATGATCTGCACATCATCCTGCGTTTCCAAATCGAACGCATGCTACTCAAAAAGGAAATTTCCATCAAAGATGTCCCCGCGACATGGAATGCTTTGTTCGAAAAATCCTTTGGCTTTCAGCCCAAAGACGACGCCCACGGCTGCCTTCAGGATATCCATTGGTCGATGGGTGGAATCGGTTACTTTCCGACATACACGCTCGGCAACATCAACGCGGCACAGCTTTTCCAAGCCGCTGTTTCCGATCCAAAAATCAAATCCGCAACCGAAGAAGCCGACTACACACCTTTGCTCGCATGGTTGCGCAAAAACATCCACCATCACGGCGCGACTCACGATCCTACAGATCTCATGCAACTTGCAACGGGACGCGCACCAGACACCCACGACTACCTCAAACACCTTACAAGACGCTATCTCTAGCACTTCATCATCATGTTCATCGTCCTCGAAGGCATCGACGGCACCGGGAAATCCACCCAATCAAAACGTCTCGCCGAATATTTCAGAGCCCAGGGAAAAACGGTCACCTTGTCGCGCGAACCCACTGACGGACCATGGGGAACCCTGCTCCGCAAGTCCGCGGAAACCGGCAGACTCTCACCCGAGGATGAACTCCAGGCTTTTCTCAATGATCGCAAACAACACGTGGATGAACTCATCAAACCCGCTATTGCCGCCGGCCACGTCGTCATTCTGGATCGCTACTATTTCTCAACCATGGCCTACCAAGGCGCGCGCGGCTTCGATCCCTCTCAGATCCGCAAGGACAACGAGGCTTTCGCGCCCATTCCCGATCTCCTGCTTATCCTCGACCTCGACGTGGATACCGCACATGCCCGTATCGGCTCGCGCGGCGATACGGCAAACGAGTTTGAACAACGCGCCAATCTCGCCCGCTGCCGGGAAATTTTCCTCTCCCTAAAAGACGAACCATTCGTCAAAATCATCGATGCTAAGAGCAACGCCGACGAAGTCACCCAAAGCGTCCTACAAGCAGTTTCCTCTTTCATATCCAAACTACCCTAATCCCTTTTGCCCCATGATTCCCCGTCGTTACGCTAGCATCATTTGCTCATCGATTGCGGGATTCGCCGCGTGCTGGTTGATTCCGGGAAGCAAGGTCGAAAGATACGCCTTCCTTGTTACAACCGTTCCTTTCACAGGATCGGAATCGGTGATCGATGGCGATGGATCACCCGAAAAACCCTACGCCAACAAAACATCCAAAAAACCCGATTTCAAAAAAATCACTCAACCGCTCGACATTACGATCACCGATGACCCGAATCGGATTTTCCAGCAATCCCCTCCCTCACCGGTGGATTTCGCAATCATTCTCAAAAATCTCATACGGCTTCGCCAAAACTCCGTATCCATCGGCATTCCTCTGACTTGGACTGATCCGGAAACGATTCCTCTCGCCGCTTTAGACCAGCAGCTGGATAGCATTGCAAACTTGGTCACCACAGCCCCGTTATCCAGAGGCTCTGTTCCTTCGCCGCTCCCCGCCGCGTTTCGCCGAGGTTCCATCTCTCTTTCCCAAGTCCACGGAAATACGGCCCTCGTTCCCGTCGTGAATCGGATCCCCATTCCGGGAGTCCTCCTGGGAAATGAAAAATCACTCGCCGGTTTCACCACACTCGAATCCGAACCCGACCGGAATTCGCTTCCCCTCATCGCAATCTGGGATGATCGCGTGGTTCTCTCTTTTCACCTTCTTGCCGCACTCAATCACTTGAAGATCTCTCCAGCCTCGATCCAAGTCAATCTGGGTCGTCACATCTATCTGGGTAAAAACTCATGCTACATTCCGATCGACTCCTATGGCCGCCTGAGCCATTTCCCAGCCACTTTCAAAAGCATTGAACCCAAAACTTTTCCCGCTGAAAATCTGCTTGATGCGTCAGCGCAAACGTTCGCCCAGCATCGCTCTCCGTCGGCCGTTATTCGTAATACCCAATCGACACAGGATCTTTCATCTACGGAATTTTCCAACTCACTCATCCAGGCCATCACTTTGCTTTCAAATCCTTCCCATGGATTTTCGATCAAGTATTATGGCTACCTCTCTAAAGATATTGAACTTCTCTTTATCGCTGCGCTACTGAGCCTGATTTTTGGCATCCAAAACCTTTACCCCGGCAGCGAAGGCCGCCGACCACTGACTGTCCTCACCTTTGTATGGATCCTGCTTCATTTTTCAATCGTGCATCTGACCGCGACATGGATACCCACTCTGCCCGCTCTAGCAACCCTCTGCGTCTCCATCTATTTTACCCGTCGTAAAACTAACCAGTATCGTCGCGGACGCTTCCGGCTTCCATGGTGAAATACATTCTATTCTTGTGTCTTTTGTCTCATAGTCTTCTGTCTCCAAATATGAATCCCGCCGAAAAAGCCAACGCACTGATCGAAGCTCTGCCCTATCTACAGGCCTTCCGCTCAAAGACCGTTCTCATCAAAATGGGTGGCTCCGCAATGGAAGATCCCGAACTCGTTGCCAACGTGATGCGCGACATCACTTTTCTAGAAGTCGCGGGTATCAATCCCGTTGTCGTCCACGGTGGAGGAAAAGCCATTTCCGCTGCGATGGAACAATCGGGCATCGAAGCAAAATTCATCAATGGCCTTCGTTACACCAGTGACGAAGCCATCGATATCGTCGCTCGCGTCCTTTCCAACGAAATCAATCCCAACCTCGTCCGCATGATCCGTGACTTCGGTGGCAAAGCGATTGGCATTCCCGGAACCGACATATTCCTCGGTGAAAAAATTCAATCCTTCGACAAAAACGGAAATCCCATCGACCTCGGTCGTGTTGGCGAGGTCATCGGCTGCCAACTCGATAACATGGATACCGCCCACAAAGCCGGTATCGTTCCTGTCATTTCTCCTCTCGCTTCCGAAATCGCCACCGGCAAGCCACTCAATATCAACGCCGACCTCGCAGCTGCTGCTCTCGCTAAAGACCTACGTGTCTCAAAACTGGTTTACCTGTCGGATGTCCCCGGCCTGCTCGCCGATCCCAAAGACCCGAATTCGCTGATCCAATCCATCAACGTTGAGCAAGCCAACGCCCTCATCGCCGATGGAACGATCTCCGGCGGCATGATCCCGAAAATCCGCTCCGCCATCGACGCTCTCAACGCCGGCGTGAGAAAAGTCCACTTTGTGGATGGAAGATTACCTCATGCATTGCTTTTGGAAATTTTCACGGACGGCGGGATTGGTACCGAGGTGACTCTCTAGAAAAATAAGTCCTATAGGTCCTATAAGTCCTATAAGACTTATTTCCAGAATTCCTACCTCCACCAAACTCTTGCCCAGCAGCAAACTCTCCGCTATCCCATATCCCGCCCATGAACGAGCAAATCGCATCCATCCAATCTTCCGCTCTCGAATTGATAGCCGCCGCCAACGATGCGCGCGCGCTCGATGACGCCCGCGTCGCGGTTCTCGGGAAAAAAGGCACTCTTACGCTCGCCGGCGCTCTCATCAAAGACATCCCAAATGAGGAAAAAGCGACTTTCGGACAATCCCTTAATGCCGCCCGCACCGAGATCACCGCTGCTCTTCAGCAAAAAGAAAACATCCTGCAAGCGATTGAGGATACCAACGCGCTTTCAGGCATCGACCTCACCCTTCCACCCCGCTCACTCCCAACTGGCGCACTTCATCCACTTACTCTGATTCGTGATGAAGCAATCCAAATCCTCCGCCGCATGGGCTTCGCTCTCGCCGATGGCCCGGAAATCGAAGACGAATACCATTGCTTCGATGCACTCAACACCCCCGCCGATCACCCCGCGCGTAACGAAAAAGACACATTCTATTTCAACTCAGGCAAACTTCTCCGCACTCACACCTCCAGCGTCCAGATCCGCACGATGGAAACCTCCACCCCGCCAATCCGCATCATCGCACCCGGCTCTGCCTACCGCCGCGACGAAATCGATGCCACCCACCTCTCAGTCTTCAACCAACTCGAAGGCCTCTTCGTCGATACCGATGTCACCTTACCCGACCTCAAAGGCACGCTCGAATATTTCTTCCGTGAAATGTTCGGAACCTCAACCGAGGTCCGTTTCCGCCCGCACTTCTTCCCATTCACAGAGCCATCTTTTGAGATCGATGTAAAACTGCAGATCAAAGGCCAAGCACCACGATGGATCGAAGTCGCAGGCTGCGGCATGGTCGATCCCGCGGTTTTCGAATCCATCAACGCCACCCGCAAAGACAACGCCCTCGATCCTGAAAATGTCACCGGCTTCGCCTTCGGCATGGGCTTGGATCGCCTCGCGATGATTCGTTGGGGCATTAAAGACATCCGCCTCCTCATCGAAAACGATACCCGCTTCCTCACGCAGTTCGCCTGACTTCGTGATAGTAGATTGATGATTGATGATAGTAGATAACAGACGATGAAATCGGAACCGTTTGGATACAAGAAACTTAGAATCTGGCAAGACGCCAGAGATCTAACGATTGCGATTCATCAAATGACTCTCAAAGAACTTCCTAAATTCGAGATGTATGAAGAAGGCTCGCAGATACGCAGCAGCATGAAATCAGTTAAATTCAACATCGTGGAAGGATTCGGCCGGCGTCGCCACAAAGCGGAATATCTCCGCTTCCTAGATTTCTCATACGCCTCCGCTCTGGAAACCATCGATCATATCGAAACGCTTCATGAAACTGAATCACTAATCAACGTGGAACTTTTCGCCACTTTAAGCGAGCGCCTCACCCATCTTTCCAGTTCTATCTATCAGTTCACCAAAGGCGTGGAACTCCACCACAATGAAGATCGCGCGTAAAACATTCTTCCATCCACGATCATCAATCTTCAATCCTCTATCCAAATCCCAAGACTATGAACATCTCACTCAACTGGCTCTCCACTCACCTCGATCTCTCCGGCAAATCCATTGAAGAAATCTCCGATCTCTTCACCTTCGCGGGCGTTGAAGTTGAGGGCATTATCACCAAAGGCATTGCCTCCGATAAAATTGTCGTCGCACAAATTAAAGAGGCCGTTCAGCACCCGGATGCGGATAAGCTCAAAGTCACCCAAGTCGATGCAGGTGAAGGCCAGCTTCGCCAAATCGTTTGCGGAGCAAAAAACTACAAAGTCGGTGACAAGGTCCCATGCTGCCTTCCGGGTGCGAACCTCGGCGCTTTCACGATTGGTGAAACCAAGATGCGTGGAGTCGAATCCAAAGGTATGCTCGCCGCAGCCGAAGAAATCGGCCTCCCAAAAGGCGAAGACGGCCTGCTCATTCTTCCTGAGGACGCGCCGATCGGCGTGCCAGTGAAAACCCTTTTCGATTCCGATACTCTGTTAGAACTCGAAGTCACCCCAAACCGACCCGATCTCCTTTCCCACGCAGGTATGGGGCGTGAGCTTGCGACCTTGCTCGAAACTCCTCTTATATCACCGGCGAAACCTCAGATCAAAACCACGGATGCTTCTGCGAATTTCATCAAACTCGAAGCCACCGCTGCCTGCCCGTTCTATGCAGCAACCCGCATCGACCACATCACCGTCGCCGAAAGTCCCGATTGGCTGAAACAACGCCTTACCTCCATCGGTCTGCGCCCGATCAACCACATCGTCGACATCACCAACTACGTTCTCCACGAAACCGGACAACCCCTTCATGCCTTCGATGCCGCGAAAGTTGTCGGCGCCCTGGTCATCCGTCAGGCAAAAGACGGCGAGCGCTTCAAAGCCCTCGACGAATCGGAGCACGTTCTGACAAGCGACGACCTCGTCATCTCCGATGAATCCGGCGCTGCCCTCGCCCTCGCCGGCGTGATGGGAGGACTCGATAGCGGCGTCACCGAATCCACCACGTCCATCATTCTCGAATCCGCCTATTTCACTCCTTCCGGCATCCGCCGCACCTCACGCCGCACCGCCCTTTCATCGGATTCATCTTACCGCTACGAACGCGGGGTCGATCCACAAGGCGTCCTCCCAGCCGCATCTTTGGCCGTCAGCCTACTGGATAGCCGTTCTCCGAACTGCTGCCTCACCCAATCCGCAGGCACACTCCCTCCAGCGCCCGCTCCCATCTTCCTTGATCTCAACAAACTCCATCATCTGTTAGGAAACTCCATTTCCACCGAAGCCGCAGAAGAAATCCTCACCCGCCTCGGTCTCACCAAACAAGCGGATGACACATGGATCATTCCATCGTTCCGTCAAGACCTTACCCGTCACATCGACCTCGCGGAAGAAATCACCCGCGTACACGGCCTCGCAAATGTTCCATCACGTTTCCGCGCGACGCTCGTTCCAACCAGTGAAGTCGATGGTGCATACGATGCTGACATGATTCTGCGCAGTCGCCTCGCAGCGATCGGGTTATACGAGTGCCAGACGATCAAACTCATTGCCGAAAGCCAACTCATTGACATCTTGCCTCTGCGTCCACTTCAGGAAGGCGATTTGATTCGCGTCAAATCTCCACTCAGCGAAGATCACGCTATCATGCGCCCATCCGTCGTTCCTGGTCTTGTCTCATCCGCAGAACGCAATGCCCGCCAACAGGCGAAATCCATTCGACTCTTCGAAATGGGCCGTGTCTTCCGCAATGCAGGCGGAGGCAAAGCCACCGATCAAGAAAGCGAAAGCCTCGCCATCCTGATCAGCGGAAACTCCCAACCGTCCTCATGGGCTGTAAAAGATCGCGCTGCGGATCTGTACGATGTGAAAGCCATTCTTTCCGCCCTACTTCCCAGTCAGACAATTTCTCTTAAGCCAAAAGACCGCGAAAACTTCGTCCTAGGTGCCGAGATCAAAGCGGGTGATCAAACGATAGGCGTCTTCGCGCGGCTCTCGCTCCAGCGCGAACGCGATCTGGATTTCATCTCACCCGCCTTCGTCGCGGAACTTGATCTGGGCAAACTCCGCAAAATTATTTCGGCAAAATCACAGGTCGAGGATCTGCCTCAGTTTCCAGGCTCAACCCGCGATGCGGCAATGGAGCTTTCCCTCGCCACCCCGAACGCTGAAATCGAAGCGGTTCTCGGGAATGCAAAAGAGCCGCTGCTTGTCTCCTACGAATGCTTTGACCTCTTCACCGATCCATCCGGCCAAAAGATTGCAGCGGATCGCAAATCCATCGCCTACCGCTTCCACTACCGCGACTCCACCCGCACGCTGAAAGCCAATGAAGTGGATGCGGCGCATCAGAATATATTAAACCTGCTAAAAACGATTAATGGGCTGGAATATAGATAGTTTCCATTGGGACCGCGAGTCTGTGACTCGCACCCTCATGAATAGCAAATAAGCATCATGAAATAATCCATATTCCCCCTCATCAACCAGCGAGTCACAGACTCGCGCTCCCAGTCCCCCCCAATCATGCAGAAGCCACACAAT
>JBIIFS010000014.1:0-21965 GCA_044237185.1 Luteolibacter sp. | reverse complement strand
TATTCTCCGCGAGTCCTTCTTTGTGGCCGATGTCTTTGACGGGTTCGAAGATGGCGAGGACTTGTTTCATGAGATCGCGGTCGATGGGGGCGGCTAGCCATTCGGCCCATTTGGCGATGTTCTTTGGGTTGGCGGAACCGGCGATGGTAGTGGCGATGTCGGGATACTCGCAGGAAAATTGAATAGCGAGTTGGGCGATATCGACCCCGTTGTCTGCGCAGAGTTTTGCTGCATCACGTGCGGCTTGTTTGACGTTTTCGGGTTCTTTCAACCATCCAGGAAGTTCGGCGTTGGTGAGGAGTCTTGCTGAGAACGGTCCCGCGTTCATGGCGCCGATGTTTTTTGCTTTGAGGCGTGGAAGGATTTCTGAGGCGAAGCTGGTGTTTTGCAGTGTGTAGCGGTTGTAGCTGAGCACGCAGTCGATCTCGTCCTCGATATGGTCGAGAACCGTGTTGAAAGTTTTCAGTGGGTAGCAGGAAAAACCAATCGCGCGGACTTTGCCTTGTTCCTTGAGTTTCACCAAAGCGGGGAGGGTTTCAGTCCAGATCTGTTCGAGAGGCACGAACTCCACGTCATGCAGCAACATGATATCGAGGTAATCGGTTTTCAAGCGCTGGAGGGAAATGTGCAAAGACTCCTCAACGCGTTTTGCGGAGAAATCGAAATGAACATCGGAATAGCGACCGAGTTTTGATCCGAGGAGGTAGGAATCACGTGGAATTCCTTTGAGACCCAATCCTAACATAATTTCCGACATGCCTCGACCGTAGAACGGTGAGGTGTCGATGAAGTTCATACCGAGATCGAGGGCGGCCTTGGTGGAGAGCATGGCTTCATCCAGAGTGATCGAACGAAATTCCGCGCCGAGTGAAGATGCACCGAAGGAGAGGATGGGGAGGTCGATGTTGGATTTGCCGAGTTTTCTGGTTTGCATGGGGTGAGTGGGAAGTGGAAAGGTGGAAGAGTTCAACGCAAAGGCGCAAAAAAACGCAAAGGTTCGCTAAGCTCGGGTTGATGAATAAATTTTGGGAGTGTAACTCATTTACCCCTTTGCGTAACTCTACGAACTTTGCGGCTTTGCGTTGAAATTAAAGATGGGAACGGATGGATTTGATGGTTTGTTGGGCGGCGGTTTTGTCGTCCGGAAGGGGGAGGATTTCGGCGGAGAGGTGGCCGGTGTAGTTGATTTCTTTCAGGGCGGCGATGATGGGTTTGGGATCGGTGTGGCCGAGGCCCATGGCGCGGCGGTTGGAATCGGCGTAATGAACGTGGCCGACGTGTTTGCCTGCGGCGCGGAGGGATGCGGCGAGGTCGGCTTCCTCGATGTTCATGTGGAACAGATCGGCGAGGAGGACGATGTTTTCCAAGGAGTTCGCTTCGATGAAATCCGCGCCATCGGTAAGGCGGTTGATGAGGTTGGTTTCGTAGCGGTTGAGTGGCTCGTAAATGAAAGGAACGTTGTATTTCGCAGCGGTTCTACCAGCGATGACAAGGGCTTCAGCGAGCCATTCGAGCGCTTGGTCTTTGGAAACCTCGCCGCCGTATTTTCCCTGCATCGAACCGAGAATGGCAGGTGCACCGAGCTGGCCGCCGAAGGCGATCATTTGTTCGAGGAAATCGAGAGCGGTAACGCGTTTGTCGAGGGATGGATCGGTTAGAGAAAGCCCGTGTTTCACCATGCCGGCTCCGGTGCCGACGGCTGCGATTCCGAGCCCGTGGGTTTCTGCAAGAGCTTGGATTTCA
Source organism: Luteolibacter sp. (assembly GCA_044237185.1). Taxonomy (GTDB): domain Bacteria; phylum Verrucomicrobiota; class Verrucomicrobiia; order Verrucomicrobiales; family Akkermansiaceae; genus Luteolibacter. Next base: position 20,222 of record JBIIFS010000014.1, on the reverse strand, counting down.
CGAATGGAAAACGCGTTGGGCCCCGGAAGGAAGAGTTCGACATCATCGAAGCCGGTTTCTTTCGCGAGAGCGAACGCCTCGGGAAGAGGTTGGCGGAAAACGAAGGGGCCTGAGGCGGCTTCCGGAACTTGGCTAAGTGTGACTGCGGTGCGCATTTGAAGAGTGAATTTTGAAGAGTGAAGGATGAAGGAGTTTCAGTTTTCACTATTCACTCTTCACCATTCACAATTTGGTAATGGCTACACCGACTCAAGGATGACATTCCCGTACGCAGTGGTGTCGCCGGTGCGGATGAGGCCGATGGCGTTGGGGACGAGTTTTTTGAAATCGTTGTGAGGGAGGCGGGTGACTTCGACTTTTGGGTAGAGTCCTTTGAAACCGTTGAAGCAGGTTTCGAATTTTTGAATAACCTCGGTTAGGTTGGTGGTGAGGAATTCCTCGGCTTGCCAGATCTGGCCAACTTTGAAGTTATCGTGAAGCAGATCGAGGAGATCGGTAATCGTGGGAATGCCACGGCAAAGGGTGAGATCAACCGTTTCGATTTCGTCCCAGTAGGGAAACGCCCAGTCAGCGATGACGAGGGTATTGGTGTGACGAATGCGAGCGAGGAGGTGGAGGACGTCGGGGTTGAGGATTCCTTTTTGGAGCATGGTTTTGAATGGTTGCTTGAGAGGTCTTAGCGTGGTTTGACCTCCAGTAGGAATGATTTTTTTGGGAATATTGGGGGATTTTAACCACGAATTTCACGAATCACACGAATTGTAATGATATGCTATCGAGAAATTACCTTCATTGGCATGGCGGATGCAATCCGCCGCCACATTGCCGCTACAGCCCGTGTTTGGCTTTCACCTGCTCGATTTCCTCTGTCAGCGCGGACCAGCGGGTGTAGGCGAGTTCTAGAGTTTTGGTGACTTTTTCGACGGCGTTGGTGGTTGCGCGAAGTTTCTCGGAATCGCTGGAAATATCGGGATTAGAAAGTGCAGCGGTGAGGGTAGATTGGGCGGATTCTTGCTCGGCGATTTTCTCCTCGAGGGATTCGAGTTCCTTTTCGAGCGGAGTAAGGATTTTGGTCCGGGCTTCGCGGGCTTGGGCTTCTTGGCGTCGTTGGTCTTTGCGGTTCACGCCGGGGGTTGCTTCGTTCGGTCGTTTTGTCAAAACGACCCTACCGACTTCCCCATCTGCCGTGGTGGCGGGTGGTTTGCGGGAGGGTGTGGTGCCTGATGATTTCTCCTCGGCTTTCTTATCGAGGTAGTAAGCGATGTTTCCGTGGAAAAGTCGCGGTTCTTCGCCGGGGCGGAATTCTAGGGTTTTGGTGACGAGGGAATCAAGGAAATCCCGGTTGTGGGAAACGATCATGACGCTGCCGGGATAATCCAACAGAGCACGTTGAAGAACGCCTTGGGATTGCATGTCGAGGTGGTTGGTCGGCTCGTCGAGGATGAGGAAATTGGCAGGCTTGAGCAACATGCAGGTCAGCGCGACCCGTGAGCGTTCACCTCCGGAAAGGACGCCGATTTTTTTGAACACGTCATCGCCGGTAAAAAGGAAGCAACCGAGAATGTTCCGGACGAGCGGCATCGCATCGCGGGAAGCGACAGCTTGGACGGTTTCGAGAATCGTGAGGTCGGGATCGAGCTCATCGGCGTGGTTCTGGGAGAAAAACGATGGCGAAACGTTGTGGCCAAGTGTGACCTTGCCGGAATCGGGTTTTTCCTGAGCGGTAACGAGGCGGCAGAAAGTGGATTTACCCGCGCCGTTCGGGCCGACGATGGCGAATTTCTCGCCTTTGTTGATTTCGAAATCGAAGCCGTTGAAAATCTGCAGCGGGCCGTAGGCTTTCGCGACGTTCTCGACTTTGGCGACCGTGTGGCCGGAGTTAGGTGGGGGTGGGAATCTGAAATTCATCACCGCGTCATCGCGCTCGGGTTCCGGAATGCGGACGACTTTTGCGAGCAGTTTGATCCGCGATTGAACGAGGGTCGCTTTGTTCGCAGAGGCGCGGAAGCGGTCGATGAACCGTTGGGTTTCCGCAATCTCCCGTTGTTGCGCGGTGTATTGCTTCAACTGGATTTCTTTACGCAAGACGGACTCCCTCTCGAAGTAGGAAAAATTACCGGCGTACTCTTCGGCGCGGCCATGGGCGAAAGCAATCGTTCTTGTGCAAAGCGTATCCAGCAGCGCCCGGTCGTGGGAGATGAGCAGGATCGCGCCAGGGTAGTTGACAAGGTATTGCTCGACCCAAATCTGCGTTTCGATGTCAAGGTGGTTGGTCGGTTCGTCGAGGAGAAGGATTTCGGGTTGTTGAAGGAAAAGCTTCGCCATCGCGATCCGCATTTGCCAGCCACCGGAAAACTCCGAACAATCGCGAGTGAAATCTTTATCTTGGAAACCGAGACCTTTGAGAACCGATTCGATTTTCGGTTTCATCAACGAGGGATCGTTTGCGTAAAGTTTCAGCTCGAGCTCACCGATTTCCTCCAAGAGATCGCCGTAAGGCGAGGAACGCGGATCCATTTTGACCAATTCATCCGACAAGCGATCAACTTTTTCTTTGAGCGCCATGATTTCGCCGAAAGCGGATTCGGTTTCCGTCCATAGGCTGCGGCCTTTGACGTGAATACCCTCCTGTGGGAGATAGCCTACTTTAGTTCCTTTCGGGGCACTGATGATTCCACCGGATGGGGGAATGATTCCGGCGATGCATTTCATCAGTGTCGATTTTCCGGCTCCGTTGTGTCCGGCGAAGGCAATGCGTTCGCGTGGTTGGACGGAGAAGGAAAGGTTATTGAAGAGGATGCGCGGGCCGAACTCGACGCGAAGTGCTTGGACTGAAATCATGGACGCGGCGAGGTTGCACACCCGAGGCGGTTGGTCAAGCCGTGGAAGTAGGAGCGCACTAAAAACTCTTGTTGAACCGAGATAAAGAGTTAGGAACCACGAAAAACACAAATTTCACGAAAAAATCAGGAAGGTCGATTTGTGGGGGCGGCGACTCCACATGGACCGCGCGACTCCAGTCGCGCTCTTAGGCAGCAGCGCGGCTGGAGCCGCGCGGTCCATCATTCCTCTTCCTTTCGTGAAATTCGTGTTTTTCTTGGTTAAAAAATCTTATCAAAACGTCCTGACCGAAGACAAACCGCCGTCCGCATGGAGGATTTGGCCAGTAATGAAAGATGAGGCATCAGAAAGCAGGAAAGAAGCGAGTTCGGCAATATGGTCGGGATTTCCGATGTTTTGGAGCGGGTGGCGTTTCTCAGCGGCCTCGCGTTTCGCCTCGTTTCCGAGAAGCGGCAGGGCGAGGGGAGTATCGGTGAGCGAAGGGGCGATCGTGTTGACTCGGATTTTCGGGGCAAGTTCAGCAGCCAGGGACTTGGTCAATCCTTCAACGGCGGCCTTTGCGGAGGCGATGGATGCGTGAAATCCCATGCCCTGAGCGACGGCGACCGTGGAAAACATCACGATGGAAGCGCTGTTAGATTTTTTCAAAGTGGGCAGAGCGAACTGGATCGCTTGAGCCGCTCCTAGACAGTTGATTTGAAAATCCCTGAGAAAATCTTCGCGGGTCAGACGATGGAATGGCTTGAGCGTGATGGTGCCAGGAAAGTAGATCATTCCGTCCAGTGACTCGGGCAAATCGAGGGGCGCTGGATTTTCCGCATCAAATGGCTGTGTGGAGATGCCTAGTTCTGAGAGTGCGGAGTCGGATCGCGAAGCAACCGTAAGATGATGACCTTCGGTTTGGAGTCGTTTCACGGTCGAGAGACCGATTCCAGAATTGCCGCCGATGATTAGGATATTTTTTGACATGGGTATGGATTGATTTGAATCGCTAAGGCCCGTGACGCGTAAGTCAAATTGAAAATGGGTGGTTCGAAAATGCGAGGTGGCGGTGGTTTTGTTAAAACGACCCGACCCAGTTGAGAACTCTACGCTTGCAGCTGTATTTTATTAATGCACATTAGTTGCGTGAGAGGGTCCCCGCTGATACGCACGGCATTGATTTTACTGGCGATCCTTGCCTCGGGACTCGTGTTTTCGCATTTAACGGCCGAGCCGAAATCGAAGCCTGCAGTTGGCGGTGGAACGACTGAGCCTAAAACCAAGAAACAGATTCGTGCTCGCTACATTTTGACGCTTTCCGAGCGTGCCTCATTCGTAGAAGTGAAAAGTGCGGGTGAGCCATCTTCGTGGAATTTATCTTCTGAGAGCGGGATCGAGCCACTGACGGGCGACATCATCATCGATACAGACAAGCCGGTGGTATACCTGAAAGTGAATTGGTATGAGTTGGGCGACCGACACGGTTTTGCAAAATTGGTCATCGAGGCAACGGGGCAGGAGACCGTGACGCAGGTCTTCGATGCGAAGGGAAACCTTGATGAATTTCTAGAGCTAACATTTTGAAAGAGGAAACCCATCACGACTGTTGCGCGCATCACAGCCATCACCACGAGTTGGTGATCGAGGGGCTGACGGTATCGTATCGGGATATTTTGGCGCTGGATGGTGCTTCCTTCGCGACCTCTTGTGGAAATCGCGTTGCACTGGTTGGACCGAACGGAGCGGGAAAATCGACCTTGCTGAAAGCGATCGCTGGTTTGGTGCCGCGACAGTCGGGAATTATTTTATGGCGCGGAACTTCTGTTCAAAAATGGTCGCGCGAATTTGCGTATTTGCCCCAGCGTGAGGAAATCGATTGGTCATTTCCGATCACGGTTCGGGGTTTGGTGGAAATGGGCAGGTATCCGCAAACGGGTTGGTGGCGCAAGTTTTCAAATGAAGATCAAGCGGCGGTGGACAAGGCGTTGGAATCGCTGAACCTGATGGATTTGCAAAGCAGGCAGATCCGCGAGCTTTCCGGAGGTCAGCAGCAACGCGCGTTCCTCGCGAGAGCCTTGGCTCAAGAAGCGCATGTGCTTTTGTTAGACGAACCGTTCACCGGACTGGATCGCAACGCATCGATTCTCTTAGGTGATCTGCTCGCGAAACTCGCAGCAGAGGGACGTCTGATCATCGCCTCGCATCACGATCTTGGATCGGCGCCCTTGTTGTTTGATGAAGTCCTTGTGCTCAATACCCAACAGGTCGGCTTCGGCGATGTTGCATCGGTTTTAACCCCGTCACTGATTTCGAAAACGTTCGCGGTCACAGAAACCCAAAGTCATGTTTGAAGAACTTTTAAACAGCCCCTTTTACCAACGCACCTTGGCTGCGGCGGCGTTCATTGGATTCACCAATGGATTTTTCAGTGGGTTTGTGGTATTGCGCAGAAATGCCCTGTCGGTTTCCGCCTTATCCCACACCATGCTGCCGGGAATTGCTTTGGGGATATGGGTCACGGGTTATCTCTCGCAATGGAACGCTTTCATCGGTGCGCTGTTCGCGGCTTTACTTGTGGGTCTGGGCTCGGTTGCGGTCGCACGCGGAAAACGGATTGCGGAGGGAACTTCGTTGGCGGTGCTGTATACCGCGGCGTTTGCAGCAGGTGTTGCGATCCTTCCAAAACTAGAAACCCGCAGTGAGCTTGAGCATTGGCTGTTTGGAGATATCCTTGCGATTGGAAATTCCGATCTTTGGCTCGCTTACTCAATGGGTGCTGTGATTTTGATTGCCGGCAATCTGTTGATGCGGCCGATACTGCTGACCTTGTTTGAACCAAACGTCGCAGCGGCCCAGGGTGTTCCAACCCGTACGATGCAATACCTCGTTTTCATGATGCTGGTGCTGGCATTGGTTTCGTCTCTGCAAGCCGTTGGCTGTGTGCTATCCGTCGGGTTACTCGTCACGCCAGCTGCGACGGTCTCATTGCTGACTGATAAAACTTCCGCCTTGTTTTGGGGTGGGGGACTGATCGGTGGGATCGGCTCCGTTGTCGCGGTTTTGTTATCGGGTTACTTTGGAATTTCACCCGGTCCGGCGATTGTGATCTTGCTCGGAATTTTGTTTATTTTAGCCTACCTGTTCAGCCCAAAATACGGTCTCTTAGTTCCGAAATTTATTTTCAATCGACACCCATGAACGACCTTTCCGAATCTCTTGCCACCGCCGTTACTTCCGGGAAACTTTTGCCTTCCGCAAAAGCAAACATCGATTCCTTGCTGGCAGGATCTGCTAGCGATTTGCCGAAACGCGCGGTTAGTGAGCTTTTGGAAGCAGAAATGTTTTCCGAACTTAACGATCGTTTTTTCAAAACTCTCGCATTTGGCACCGGTGGACTGAGGGGGCGCACCATCGGCCGCACCATCACCGCATCCGAGCAAGGTGCTGGCGGACCAAATGGACGTCCGGAGTTCCCATGCGTCGGCACCGCGACGATGAATTACTACAACGTCTCCCGCGCGGTGCGTGGCTTGATCGCCTACATGAAATCGGTGGGCACGAAAAGCGGTGGCAAAGTGACATTTGTGTTCGCTCACGACACCCGGCATTTCTCGAAAGATTTTGCGGATTTCTGTGCGAAAGTTTGTGCTGAGCATGGTTGTGATGCGTATGTGTTCGATGGTCCACGCTCGACCCCGCAGTTGTCATTTGCAATCCGCCAGCTGCGTGCGGATTCAGGTGTGGTGATCACGGCCAGCCACAACCCATCGCACGATTGCGGTTTCAAGGCCTATTTCAATGACGGAGCGCAAATCGTCGAGCCACACGCGACCGCGATCATTGGTGAAGTAAATTCCGTGATCAGCGAACGCTACGAGCCCTTGCCGATTGATCAACAAGGATCGATCAAGACGTTAGATGCCGATTTCGATGAGATTTATGTCTCGCGTCTAAAAACCTTGTTGTTGCAGCCGGATTTGTTGAAAACCGCAACGACGAAAATGGTTTTTACCAACCTTCACGGCACGGGCGGGCACATCAACGTGCCGATGTTGCGTGATTTGGGTTTCGATGTTCTAACCGTTCCCGAACAGGATATTCAGGACGGACGTTTTCCAACCGTCGATTCACCGAATCCTGAAAACGGTCCCGCGCTTGCGATGGCGATCCAACTTGCCGAATCCTCCTGCGCGGAGATTGTGATCGGCACCGATCCGGATGCGGATCGTATGGGTGTGGCGGCTCGCGATGATCAGGGTAAAATGGTTTTGCTTACGGGAAACCAGATCGGTTCCTTGATGGCGTGGTATCGTTTGAAAACCATGTTCGAACTGGGTTGGATCAGCCACTCCAACCGCACCCGCGCGGTATTGATCAAAACCTTCGTGACCACCGAGTTGCAAACCGCCATCGCTGACTCGTTCGGAGTCTCGGTGGTTGATACCCTGACAGGTTTCAAATACATATCCGCCAAGCTCAAGAAATACGAAGATGCGATTCCGGCGGATAAGAAAGGGGACTACCGCAGCCTGAGTGAAGATCAAACGCGAGCGTTGCGCTTGGAATACTCCCGCTTTTTCGTCTTTGGGGGCGAAGAAAGCTACGGTTACCTCGGCTCCGATTCCGTGCGCGATAAGGATGCCAACGGCGCGACCCTCATGTTCGCGGAGGTTGCGGCTTACGCAAAGTCGGTTGGCAAAACCTTGCCCCGGCTCCTCGACGAGCTTTACGCACAATTCGGTTATTATCTGGAGGTCGGCAAATCCCTCACCATGGAGGGCGCGGACGGTGCCGCGAAAATCCAAGCACTCGCCAATTCCTACGCCAACCATCCTCCACAAGTGATCGACGGATCCGAAGTCGTCCGTTTCCGTGATTTCTCCGCGCAGGACATCTACGACCAGGAAGGCGATTTGTTGCCGAAAGAGAAAATGTTGTTCTTCGATCTCGCCGATGGCCGCTCGTTCGCGGTGCGCCCTTCTGGCACGGAGCCGAAAATCAAATATTACCTCTACGGAAAATCCAAAGTCAGCGGAGATCTTGCAGCGACGAAACAACAGGTTGCAAATGCGATCGAGGCGTTGTGGAAGTGGATCGAGGTTGATGCGAAATCGCGGGGGTGAGATGAATTTCTGATAGGTTGGGTCAACACGCCTTGTTGACCGTGAAATCAAAATGGTTGGTGCTTAAGAAAGGTTATGCGCTTGTCAGAAAGATCGCGCGTCAAGAATTTTGACTTCGCGACGGAGTCTAACATGTCGTTGACGATAATGTTTGGAGATTTCTGAAGCTTCTCGACCATGCATATGTGTTTCGTGCCATTATTTCTCTGAGAAATTGAGAAATAAACTTGTTGGGTGGCTGAGTAATTTCTGAAATCGTGCGGGTAATCAGTAACCGCTAGTTCGTGAAACGATGGAATTCCCCGTAATCTTCTTCATACTCGCCCTCATCGGGATAGCTTTTGCGATTGTCTATGGGATCATCACTGCCAAGAAGCGTCGGGAAGCATTGCAGTTGTTGGCGGATCGTTTGGGTTTGAGTTTCTATTCAGATGATAGCCGGACTCTTGCTTCGGCCTATGGATTTATCAATCGATTGGCTGAGGGTAGTAACCGATATGCGTTCAACATCCTACGTGGCAATTATCAGGGAGAAATGGTTCACACGTTTGACTATCATTACGAAACCAGCTCGACAGATTCGAAGGGTCGTCGGCAGACGCACAGTCATTATCTCTCGTCCTTTTTGCTGCAGTTGCCGATTTCATTTCCTGAGCTGACCATAGCCCGTGAAGGCTTCCTTTCCAAGTTCGCGCAGGCATTTGGTTACGATGATATCGACTTCGAGTCGGCCGAGTTTTCCCGGTTTTTCTGTGTGCGATCCCAAGATAAAAAGTTCGCTTACGATGTGTGCCACACCCAGATGATGGAATTCTTACTGGCGAATTCCGATCTGAATTTTGAGATCGAAGGCGACACGCTGGCTCTGGTTTTCAACGGACAAATGTCTATCCCACAAATCGAATACAACCTGGGCAGGTTGTTGGAGCTTCGCCGCATGATGCCTGAATATCTCTTCAACCAACACTGATATGAATAGTATCGTCAATCTACTTCCTGTGCTCCTGATTTCTCTTATTCCGTTGCTTTGGGTGATTCTGCAATACAACTCTCTCGTCGGCCTGCGAAACCATATCTCCGAGTCGTGGAGCAATGTGGATACGGAGCTGAAACGTCGCTACGACCTCATTCCGAACCTGGTTTCGACAGTGAAAGGTTATGCGGCTCATGAACGCGAGACTCTGGAGCGGGTGGTGGAGTTGCGGAATCGTTGTGCGGAAAATCATGGTTCGGTGAGCGCGCAGGAACGTGATGAAACCCAATTGATCGATGCGTTGAAGCATATGTTTGTGTTGGTGGAAAACTATCCGCAGCTCAAGGCGGATCAGCATTTCCTGAAACTGCAGGGCGAGCTGATCAATACCGAGAACCGCATCCAAGCAGCGCGCAGGTTTTATAATGGCAACGTCCGCGACTATCGGAATAAATGCGAGAGCTTCCCAAACAATCTGGTGGCGAATGGATTTGGATTTAAGCCGATTGAATTTTTCAGTGTGCCACCGGTGGTCGGGGAAGTGCAAGACGTGGATTTTTGATGACGGGGTTGACGCGTTTTATTCAGTCAATAGCATGGGATTGATAAGCCTCCCCTTGATCATGTCCCCCAATCTAATATCTCTGCGCCATGTCTGAGCTTTTTGACAAACATGGCGGATTCCGCAAGTTGCATTCGTTCACTCTTGCTACTCTCGTTCAGCTCGAAACCCTGCGGTTTTGTCGACGATTCCTTACGCACGATCACCGTGACGCGAGTGCAAAATTCTACGATCCCAAGGGTCGTCAACGCCATGCTGCTCATCATAGGCAGAGCTTTGAACATGCTGAAAAGCCAGATCGCCGCGCAAGGTAAGGCTTTTGAAGAAACCGGCGGCTTTAACGAACGACTCACCACCCGCCGTCTCGAAGCCCGAGAGGAACAACGTAACTCAGAGCCGTCTCCACCATGCCCACAGTGCAAGCAACCAATGCGCCGCCGCAGATCCGCGAAAGGAGAGTTCTGGGGTTGCACCGGCTATCCGGCATGCAAAGGAACGAAGCCTATGGATTGACTTCATTGACGTCGCTGACGTCAATGACAGTATTGTTATCAATGTCAGTTAGGTCAACGCTGTCACCCTACCTTTAAACCACCGACTTCGCGATGGAGTCTAACATGCCATTGACAAAGCGGTTGGAATCGGTTGTGCCGAAGCGTTTTGCTAGTTCGATGGCTTCGTTGATGATGACTTTGTTGGGAGTCTCTGTCTTCATGAGCTCGTAGGCGCCGAGTCGAAGCACCGCGCGGTCCACGGGGTCGATCCGCTCAGGTGAGTAGTTCTCGACGAGGGCGGAAAGTTTTTCATCAATCTCAGGTTTGCAGGCGAGCACGGCATCCACCAATGCATCGGTCTGGGAGATGAGTAAGGAAATCTCGGCCTTGGATTGGCGGATTTTTGCGAGGTCGGCTTGGTCGGGGAAACTCTCTGGAGTCTCAACCATACGGAGGCGATTCGAGATGCGCTGCAAACGGCGTATGGTTGCGTTGAGAGCCTCGAGCTGGGACTTGATTTGGGGGAAGTCTGCGCTGGATTTGAGAAATTTATCGCGATTGAACGCGAGGTCTTGGTCGATTGCAAAGAAACGAGCGAGCGCTGAATCGAGTTCGTCGGCAACGTCTTGATCTTCGCCGGCTTTGGGGGTTTTTTCGAGTTGAGCGTAGGAAACGCTCCATGAGGATTCGAGCGCGAGTAGGCGATTCAAATCCGTGACCAAGGCCTCAGCGGTGGGAAGGGCGGTGATATGAGCTTTGGCAACTTCGGCGCGCTCTACAAATTCAATCAGTCTGGATTGGCGGCCTATCGACAAGTGTTGTACGGTCCGGAATGTCGCAAACGATAGATTTTTTCGATCCGATTCCGTCAGAAACTGCCAGAATGGTTCACGTAGTTCTGCTGGCGAGGCTCCTCCTTCAATATCGGAACAGTAGAGAAATTGGATGGTGGCCTCCCGTATTTGCCTGCGGCTTGGCATGTCTTTATCTGGAAATATTTTTGGACGGTTTGGGAATCGTTTTTTCGATTTGCGCGAAGATGTCGATCATGCCGACGGCAGCTTTGGCGGCTTCTCTGCCGCGATTCATGCTGGCGGCAATGCAGCGGGCATGGGCTTGTTTTTCATCCTCGACGAGCAGGACTTCGTGAATGATTGGAACGCAGTTGCTGACGGCGAGATTTTGAAGTGACTGTGTGACCGAGGATGCGACGAGGTCCGCGTGATGGGTATCACCCCGAATGATGACACCGAGAGCGATGATGCAATTGATGTTGTTGCGCTGCATCAATTTGGAGACGACGACCGGAATTTCAAAAGCACCGGGAACGCGTATGAGATCGATACGTGCCATGGGAATAAGCTCCCCGAGTTCGGAAATGGCGTTTTCCACAAGTGAATCCGTATACTGCTCGTTGTATTTTGAAGCGACAATAGAGACCTTAGCCTTCTGGCCGATAATCCTTGGTTTGGGCTGCAGTGCGGTGGACATGTATTGGCTATGAAGGTAAGCGAAATAAATGTCAACTGGCAGGGAAGAACATTTGTAAGTTCTTTATCATTCAAGCGAGGCAACCCGGACAGCTTTGCGCGAAATGACCGGGTTGAAGTTCAGAGAGTTGGGGTTGGACAAGTGTCAAGCAAAGCTCAGGTTTTCCCAGCAGGTTACGGGGTTGAAACGCACAGCCTTTGGGAGGATTTGTAAGGTTTGGCGGCAGTCCGGGAATGGTCATTAGTGGCTGGCCCTTGGGTTGGGCAGCAGGAATCGATTTCAACAAGGATCGGGTATAAGCATGAAGAGGATGACTGAACAGATCTTTGCGTTGGGCGCTTTCGACGATGCGTCCCGCATACATGACATTGATATGATCGCAGACCTCGGAGACCACGGCCAAATCGTGGGTGATGAAGATGATTGACGTGCCGAGTTGCTTTTGGCGGTCCTTGATCAGTTCCAACACTTGTTTCTGAACTGTGACATCAAGCGCGGTAGTAGGCTCATCGCAGATCAAAAGTTCCGGCTTGGTAATCAACGCCATCGCGATCATGACCCGTTGACGCATGCCACCTGAAAACTCGTGTGGATAGGAATGTATGCGCTTTTCCGGTTCAGTAATTCCAACTTCTGCTAGAGCATCAATCGCACGGGTTAATGCAGCCCTACCTTTGATATTTTCATGTAACTCCAGCGGCTCGGTGATCTGGTCGCTGATGCGCATGTAGGGATTCAGCGATGTCATGGGATCTTGGAAAATCATCGAAATCCTTTTTCCTCGGATTCCGCGAAGCTGTTTCTCGTTCGCGCTGAGGAGATCGATCCCATCGAACATTGCCGTGCCGCGAACGATGCGACCCGGAGGTGTCGGTATCAGACCGAGTAGAGAATAGCAGGTGACCGATTTTCCGGATCCCGACTCCCCGACGATTCCAAGTGTTTCACCTCGCTCCAGTTGGAATGAGACGTCTTCAACCGCATGAACCACACCGTTTCGAGTGTGGAAGCGAGTGGTCAGGTGGTTGACGTCGAGGAGCATGGCTGAGAAAAATTTAAACTCTAAATTCCAAATGAAGAGCTGAGTGAATCCGAATCAGGCTTTGTCCAAAATGGAGTTCCAGTGCTCGATATTGTCTTTTTGATCTGCAAAAAGCTCAGTGGTATCGTCATGGATGGTGACAGAGGTGATTTTATCTCCAACCCCGTTGAACTTGCAGCCGCGCTCTCCGGTGTTGTTCTTACCGGTGATTTTTTCGACGACGTCCAAGCCATTTGTGACTTGACCGAAGACGGAGTGACGGTTGTCTAGGAACGGAGTCGGAGTGGTGGTGATGAAGAATTGGGAGCCGTTGGTTCCTGGACCGGCATTTGCCATGGAGAAAACACCAGGAGCACGGTGACGGAGGTCGGGATGGAATTCATCGGCAAACTTATAACCCGGGCCGCCACGGCCGCTCTCGGTCGGATCGCCACCTTGTAGCATAAAACCTTCGATTACTCGGTGGAAGGCCACGCCATTGTAGTAACCACGCTGCGATAGGTTAAGAAAGTTGGCACATGTGACGGGAGCTTTGGATGCGTAGAATGTCGCGTCGATGTCGCCTGCAGTGGTGTGGAGTGTGATTTTGATATCGTTCATGATGTTTTAAAAGGTCTGACGCCGAGATGGTGGGGAAATCTTTCCTCTCATCCAAGCCATATTTCATGGTCTCGATTCAATTTTCCTTGTCTGGTGGGGTGTGTGCATGTTCCTCACTCTCATGCTCGTGATTTTTGCGCTACAGGATGCGCTTTCGGTGATTCGGGAGGAGAGATCGAAAAGGGAATTATAAAAACTCCGAACGGATCGCCGCGTTGAGATCGTGTGCGCTTTGAACGGGGTAAGGGGAACCGATGAAGATAGGTTTTTCAGAGTCCGGAACGTCGTCTCTGCCGTGTGAGCCTTTGACGAGGCTCGTATCCAAGGGAATCACTTCCAACAGACCGCGAATCCCGAGTTTCTTTTTAAGTAAAAATTTCGCGATTTTCAGTTTCGGGAAAGAGATCGCTGGATCGATGAAAAGCTCACAAGGATCGTAGCCGGGTTTGCGATGGATATCGATAGTGCGTGCGAAGTCGGGTGCCAGGGAGTCGTCATTCCAGAAATAATAAGTGAACCATGCATTCGGTTTGGCGATGGCGATGAGGTCACCGGCACGTTCGTGGTTGCGTTCGCGGATTTCATCAATACCTGAGGTTTTTTCTAACAATTCACGAATTTCGTTTTGAATCGATGGATCGTTTATGTAGATGTGTGCAACCTGGTGGTCGGCCACCGCGAATGCTTTGCAACCGCCGTAATCAAGGGTTTCTCTGCCCAGTTCGTTTTTGATCGAGAGCCAGCCTTTTTCCCTAAACAGGCGATTCAGGTGAATGGGTTGATCAACCGGTGAGATGCCATATTCAGATAGGAGCAGCACACGGATGTTGCGGGATTCGTAAAAAGAAATGAGATCGGTGACGACTCGGTCGATCGCGCGGACTTCATTTGGGATGTTAGGAGCAGATGGTCCGTCCTTTTGCAGGCAGTAATCGAGGTGTGGAAGATAAACGAGTGAGAGGGTGGGTTGGTGTTTTTTCTCCACCCATTTTGCGGATGCGGCGATCCAATCCGATGATGCGATTCCCGCGCCCGGACCCCAGAAAGCGGGGAAGGGGAAAGGACCGAGATCGGCCTTGATTTCTTCACGCATCTTCATTGGCTGCGTGTGAATATCGAAATGTTTTGATCCATCAGCCGGGTAGAGTGGGCGCGGGGTGATGGTGAAGTCCGCAGAGGAATACATGTTATACCACCAAAACAACTTCGCGCAGGTGAAGGCCGGAACTTTTTCGGATAAGTCACGCCGGAGTGTATCCCAGATTTTTTCGCCGTGGACGATGTGGTTGGATTGTTTCCAGAAACGGACTTCAGCAGCCTCGCGGTCATACCAGCCATTGGCGACAATGCCGTGTTTCTCCAGCGGGGTGCCGGTTAGAATCGACGACTGAGCGGTCGTGGTCAGGGCGGGGAAAGCCGGCTTGTAGGTTTGCAAGCCATGCTTTTCAGCGAACGCAGTCATCCCTGGAGCGTTTTCTCCGAGCAGGGATCGAGAAAGACCAACAATGTTCAATACGGCGATTCGCATGTTTGGTAGCACTTTATACTTCAAATGACAAAGTCCAAGCGAGAAGTGTTTCGTGGTGAATTGTATCCGCCATGCCAATTTATTATTCGATATGGTAACATGCACATTATTTCATGAAATTTCATTTGGTATGGCGGATCAGTTGATAGAAAAGGCGCTAACTGCTCTGGGTAAATGAGGAAAAGTTTACAAATGCCACAGTCCCGAGTCTGTGGCGGATGTGATAGAGAATCAAATCTCCACCTCGTCTCCCAATTTAGCCACGGTGACTTCTTTGCCATTTCTCAATAGGGCATCGCGCAGTGCATTTGCGCCATCGGGTTCCCCATGTACTAGCCAAGTGTGATGAACTGGCGAAGGCATTTCTCCGCATCTTGTTCAGTATAGAGAGGGGTGGCTTCTGGTAAACCTTCGCGTTTGCGATGTTTGTTAAGCCAGTTGATATCGCTCTCCTGAATATTTGCGCAATCACGCAACATGATCTGACATAAATCACGAGTGGCATGGGTGGAGAAAACACTGCCTTTGAAACCTGAACGGGAAAGATTCGGCAAGTTTCCGCTATGATCGATATGGGCATGGGAAAGGACGACCATATCGATGGATTTAGGATCGAAGTGGGGAAATCGGCAGTTAATTTCATAGGCATCCTTCCGGTGGCCTTGATATAGCCCGCAATCCAGAAGGATACGTTTACCATTGATTTCAAGCAGATGCTGCGAACCTGTGGTAGTGCCTGCGGCACCGCAGAAATTGACTTTCATATATTAATCCTGTCTTTGAATCCAACCGCTGCAATGAAAATAAGTCATGCAAGATCTTTAAGGCTTATTTCTCCTCGATTAACTTCTCAAACACCCGTGAATCCCGCCCGCTGGCAATATACTGCTCACGGCGTTTTTCAGGCAATATATACAGATCGGACGAAGTGTAGTTCGCGCGAATGAAAAAATCCGCCGCGCGAGTCGTCAAGGCAAACACACGCGGGATGTTTTTTTGTCTAGCTAGAGCTTCCGCATGCTCGACAAGTTCAAAGCCGTAGCCACGTCCTTCGTGGGCTTGTTTGACATAGAGGCAGGCGACTTCCGCGCAATTTTCGGATGGATATTCATGCAACGCGACACAACCGACGACGTTGTCATCGATGGACATGACGCGGTAATCGCCAATCCGTGCTTGAATGTCTTCGTAGGTCCGGGCAATGAGTTTAGTCCGCCGAACGACACGTCCGATCATCCCGAGCAGTTCGGGGATATCCTCGTCGCGCAACTCACGGATAACTCGATAACTATCGGCATGCACCATCGTGCCGACACCTTCGTTAGAGAAAAGTTCATCAACTAGGACTCCTTGTTGACGGCCGTTTAGAACGTGTACACGTGGCACGCCGAGATTGCAGGCATTTGCCGCTGCGGCGAGAAGTTCGCGACCCTCGACATTTTCAGATTTCAATACATTCGGAACATCCGCGGCGCGAATCGCGTGTGCGGGTTGACCGTTGACCAGAATACTTTGCTGTAAAAGTGCGATGACTTTGGAGACTCCAATGCGTTTTGCGAAATCAACGACCTCGGGATCGAGTGGACCGATGCCCGATGCATCAATGATGGCAGACTGGCCCCGTTTCAGGATGTCTTTCACTTCTTTTGCAGCGAGTTCATCGGAAATCGGCAGGGTAACGCGAGCAGCCATGATTTCACATTCAAGAGTCCAATCATAAAGATCCTTGAGATCGCCACCAAGCACGCCGAGCACGAGTTTTACTCCAAGATCTTCAAGGACCGCCAAATCCAGCAAGGTTTCCGCAACCGCTGGCTCTGGCAGAAGATCCGCTTCGATGAGGACGCAAAAGACCTTTCCCCGGAATTGGGGAATATATTGAAGCACGGCACGCAAGTCTCTTTTCTCGACCACGCGGAAGAACGTATCGTGAGAATTCCAGATTGAAAACTTCAATGATCTTAAAATCCTCACCCTATCCATCCAGTTTCCCGCATTACAATCCTTGTCGCGGCCGTGACAAGGATTGTAATTCTCAAGCCCCCACCTGAACCCTGATTTTTACAATTATTGTCCTGGCTGTGACAAGGATTGTAATTCTCAAGCCCCCACCTGAACCCTGATTTTTACAATTATTGTCCTGGCTGTGACAATAATTGTTGAAGGCGGAACTGCGAATTCAGTGATGGGGATGCTTTGGAAAGGATTTTTTGTTTGAATAAATCGTGATTGAGGAAATTTCCATCAAGCCAGCGAGGAGAAAGGTGGACACTTAGCTGGGATGCAGGGCAACCTAGGTATGTGAGCGATATCATGATAGAAACGAAAAATCTGTATAGAAGCTATCGGATCGGCAAAAAATCGATTGAGGTTTTGCATGGAATTGATCTTAAAATCGATAAAGGGGAGAAGGTTTTTCTTTGTGGCCCCAGTGGTGCCGGCAAGACAACCCTGCTTTACACTTTGGCTGGATTAGAGAAGCCGGAGCGCGGCAGTGTACATATTGCCGGTACTGACATATATCAGCTTGGCCGCAAGCAACAGGCGGCATTTCGGAACCGCTCAATCGGGTATGTATTCCAAAATTACCATTTGCTACCCGAGTTGACCGCTCTGGAAAACGTCGCCATACCGGGTGCGATTGCCGGGCTCAATCACAACGAGGCGGCTCTGCTAGCGCTGGAACGGGTTGGTTTGAAAGAACGAGCCGAACATTTGCCATCGGAAATGTCCGGCGGAGAACAGCAACGGGTGGCAATTGCCCGAGCGATTGTGAATCAACCGGCTGTGCTTTTTGCGGATGAACCCACTGGAAATCTTGACTCAAATACGAGTAAAGAAATCATGGAAGTACTTATGCAACTAGCTGATGAACATATAGTTACATTAGTTGTTGTAACTCACGATCGCAGCTTGGCAGAGGTAGGTGATCGGACTTTGGTGATCAAGGATGGAAAGGTGACCTGAGCCGTGCGTTTTCTTTTTATTTGAAGTAATTTTTCAGCGCGCGCTGCTCTTCGGGATTCTCAAGGACTCTTTCCAGACACGGTCACCACCGGTGCCTTTGATAGCCTGTCCACCAGCGGATAAACTGGTGGCTTTTTGATCAACGGAATGTTTGCCGTCTTGCAGCTCAAGCAGATCACCGGGCAGTGCACGGGAGAGGTCTTTGGGATCTATTTTTGAAAGTTGGACGAGCAGTTTATCATCGGCCTTCATGGGGATGAGAAGGCCAATCGCAAGTAAAATGAAGGATAAAGCAGAGGGGCAAGAGTTTTCAGGAGGCACCAATTGAGACATTGAGTTCTTGATCGGCTAATTAAGGGGGAATTGGGCCTATATCCTTTGTTCATTTTATTATTTGGCATTACATATATTGTAACAAGTTAAATACAAAACAAGCTGTACCGGTCATGGTGGAGATTTGAGTCAAAAAACGAGCTGATGCCGATATACCTGTGCAAACCATCATGTCGGAAAAAATTTAGATAATAAATGCAGCTGTGATCGGTTCAAAACCATGTAAATTTGATGTTTTACCACTTTCCAGAACGCCGATTCCGAAGAAGATCAAAACAACCTTACAATATGACCCATCCCATGCTCAAAACGATTTTGCCCCTGCTGATCCTCATTTCAGCCACGGTATATGCCCAGGAAAAGCCCGCAACTGAGGAGAAAAAGCCCCCTATCGTTGAAGAAAAAGCCGTCGATCCGATTCAGAAAAAAAGCTCTATAAAGATTGATGGCAAGGATATCGACTATGTTTCGACGGTCGGCAAAATGATTTTAAAGAACAAAAAAGGCGAGCCTCGCGCCTCGATTTTTTACACCAGCTACACACGTGAAAATACGGCAGATGTCTCAAAACGGCCAGTGATGTTTGCGTTTAACGGTGGTCCTGGTTCGTCAGCGGTATGGTTGCATCTCGGAATTTTAGGGCCGCGTATTTTGGATTTGCCGGGTGATGGCACGCAGCCGGTAACTCCCCCTGCCCGTCTGGTTGATAACGATCAGAGTATTCTGGACGTATGCGATCTCGTCTTCATTGATCCCGTGACAACTGGTTACAGTCGTGCGGCAGGTAAAGCGGATGAGAAGGAATTTCATGGGATCAAAGAGGATATAGAATCCGTCGGGGATTTTATCCGGATGTGGATCACCCATAGCAATCGCTGGAGTTCGCCCAAATATCTCTGCGGGGAATCCTATGGCGGCATCAGGGCGGCTGGTTTGGCAGATCATTTGCAGGAACGCTACGGGATGAGCCTGAACGGTGTCATTCTGCTTTCATCGCTGCTGGATTTTCGGACTCTAGTGGCAGCTCAAGGCAGCCAGCTTTCCTATCAGGTTTTCCTACCAACCTTTGCCACCACCGCCCTACATCACGGAAAAATCAAGGGCGAACGCGATGCCGTTTATCAAGCAGCCAAGGAATTTGCTTACGGCGATTACGCCCTGGCTTTATTGAAAGGCAATGAAATCAAGCCTGAGGAATTCGACAAGGCCGCAGCGAAACTGGCCGAACTAACCGGTGTTTCGGCGGAGATCTGGAAAAAACACCAACTCTGCCTGGATCCATCCACTTTCCGCGCCGAACTCCTCAGAAACGAAGGAAAAGTCATCGGTCGTTTCGATGCACGAGTCGCTTGGGATGTCACCGATCCTGCGGCCTCATCCGCCGAATATGATCCGTCCTACTCCCTAGCCTATCAGGCATTTTCCACTGCCATGCTGACCTACCTCGGCGACGAACTCGGCTGGAAGGAAGATCAACCTTACGAAATTCTAACCAATGTGAGCCCTTGGAATTATGGTGCCGATAACCGTATTGTGAACCTGACCACCAGTCTCGCCACCGCCATGCGCGACAACCCGAAAATGAAAGTTCTGGTCATGGGCGCACATACCGATCTCGCAACTCCACCAGAAGGCGTTTCATACTCCTTCCGCCAACTCACCGGCACGTCCCCCGCTTTCCACAATCAGGTGAAATACACCTACTATGATGCCGGACACATGTTCTACACCAACCCGGCGGATCTCAAAAAATCGAGGAAAGACCTGGTGGAGTTTCTGAACCTACATATTTCAAATCCCAAATCTCAATAAATCCAGCGATTTATCAGGCGCTTCGCACGTCAAATCTTTTGAAATTTGAGATTTGGAATCTAAAATTTAAGGCTTAGCTTCGCCGCATGCGTCTTGAAGATACCTTTGCCAATCTCAAAAAACGGAATCAAAAAGCCTTCATTGCCTATGTGGCGGCCGGTGATCCCTCATTTGATCTTTCTTTAGAGGTCATGAATGTGCTTGCGGACATAGGTGCCGATGTGATCGAGCTGGGATTACCATTTTCCGACCCCCTTGCGGATGGCATTGTCAATCAGATGGCTGCAGACCGCGCCCTGAAAGCAGGCATGAACACATCGCGCGCACTCGAGTTGATCAAAGCTTTTCGCGAAAAAAACAATACAACCCCCATCGTTCTTTTTACCTACCTCAACCCGATTTTCACCTATGGCTTTTCGCGTTTCCAAAAAGACGCCGTGGCTGCCGGCGCAGACGGAATTCTGTTGCTGGATC
>JBIIFS010000102.1:0-6550 GCA_044237185.1 Luteolibacter sp. | reverse complement strand
CCCGACCACGGAACCGCTTTCGCGATCGCTGGAAAAGGGATCGCTAGTCCCTCCTCCATGATCGCCGCAATCAAGCTTGCTTGTGAGCTGATTTAGAACCGACCCTATGGCGTCACGCTAAGAGGCGGAATTTTCTGTTCCTCAACCCACATACTTAACGGCCCAATCGCAGGGATGAAGTAATCCGGATTCCAATCGTTCATCGGGTAGTTAGACTGTTTGCCAAGCCAAGGGTCACCTTACCACCTTTGAAATAGGTAATTCGAATGGGATAACGTTTGCCTGCTTCAAGGGTGATTTTCATCAGCACGGGCTTTCCGTCGATATCCTTGCGATAGACTTCCTTGCCATCGATGAGCGCAAGCGCATGAGAGCTGTCCTCAAAGCCGACGTGAATCAGGTGGTTGCCAGTCTCCGGAACATCGATGAAAGCATTCGCGACAGGCACGCAAGGATCATCCATCTCGGGTATCCTTGCCGCGACCGTACCGTGAGCAAACTCAGCGGTTTTTGACGGAGTCAGCTTCGAATAGTCCGCCTTGGGATCATAAATTCCTTTATGAATGGCAATGCGCGCACCAGCATCGGCTTTTGGATCGGCTGAAACTTCAAGTCATTGCGAATCATTCAGCGACCTTCGTGCCTTTGTAGAGTAAGCCAAGCGCAGCCCAGCAAACGGCAATCATTCCAGCCAGCACCCACCAGAAATTTTCCCATCCGTATCCATCCGCACCGACACAAAGGTCATGGAGTTTGGAGCAAAAATAAGCGCCGACCATTGGACCAATTCCCGATGACATTAGACCAAGCAAACCCTGAGCCTGGCCTTTCATCGCCGGTTCGACTCTCCGATCCAAATAAACCTGCGCGGTGACAAAATAAAGGGTGTAGCAAACTCCATGCAATGCCACGCCGGCAAAATGCCAAGCAATGATTCCACTGAATCCCGCGTAACCACTCATCGCATAACGTACGGCTGACAAACCTAGCCCCCACATCAGCAAGGTTTTGAGCCGGAATTTCAGCATCATGGCTCCTAACAGAAACATCGCAGCTACTTCACTCCATTGAGCCACGCTGACCGATGCGGTAGGCGCTTTGTTTCCCAGTACTTTGAAAAGCTCGGCCGAATACATATAGAAGGCGATCAATGGCACGGAAAACAATCCGGTGACCGAAAACAAAACCGCATAATCCCGATTTTTGAATAGTTTGAAACCGCCCAGCCCAAGCGCGTTTTTCCAGGATGTACCCAATCCAAGCGGAGGTGTGTGGGGAAGAAAAAACGCCAACACTCCCGCCGCTACACGCGCGACACCCGCAGCGTATCCGGAGGCAAACGAAAGATCGGAATGCAATACGTAACTGATCATGTAACCCGCGGCCATCCAGCCAAAGGTAGCCCCAACCCGAACCATGGGATAATGCCTTTCTCCATGAGTGAGATGCTTGAGACTGATGGTCGCCATCAAGCCCCATGTCGGACCCGAAACCAAAGAATAGACCAATATTCCCATCAAAAACCAAATGGGATGCAGTCCATAATCCAGCGCCCCGAACGAAAAAACAATCATCACGGCACCCAACAACGAGCTCCACGCCATGATTTTTTGCGCTGCCATACGCTCATCCGCCAGAGCACCGCCTATGACAGGAGAAATCAATGATGCGATCGGCGGCATCGCAAACGCCCAATAGATCCAATTTCCAAGCCCATGCGCGTTAAGCACATTCGTGAGGGAAGGTATCCAGAATCCCGGCGCCATTCCATGAAAAAAGAATACTAACCATAATAGTGGAAACGTTCCCTTCTTGTATTCCTTTTCCTCCACAAAAATCAATTATCTAGGAATACCGCAAGTTGTCAAAATCTCTCTCGCGCATCGATCCGCCTCAGCCAGCGTCTTATGCTCAAAGGCTCCATTTCCAGCCAAATATCCATCTTCTTTCAGCTTTTCCAGACCTCGGACCACCCGCGCATTCGGCTTGAGCCTTGGCATTTCCAGGACCCCAACTTTCGCTCCGCCGGTGAGCGCCTCATAAACCATGGATACCGAATCCTCGGTCACCCACACTTCAGCCGCGCCCGATAGTTTTCCTGCCAACCAACCAGACCCCGTGTCTTGGTGCGGAAAAAGGGAAAGATTCGGGATTTGATGTCCGAGCTTCCCAAGGAAATCACCCGGTGTCCGTCTCGAATCGGTAACCTGCCAGTTGCCATCGCAAGCAAGATCACGGATTTGCGAGATCAGCCGATCTTCATCAAAGCCATGAATCTTTGAGGGACCACCAATCAAAAACCATTTCTCCGATCCATTCCCTTTCGCGGGAACGACCCGGTTCAACGCACCTTTGCTTAAAATCACGCGAGGCTTGTCGGGATTTATTTTAAAATCGTGCTCCGGTGCCACGCACCAATCGAACCAACCCATCGGCAATCCAGGCTTCATCAAGACGATGCTGCGCGCACCGGATGACTGGGCGATCACCAGTAACGATAAATGCGTGCGGTGGCCCGCTCCGATGACAAAATCGGCAGTTGGAAATTTCCGACTCGCCGCCAGTGCTTTCATTATCCGTGTGATCGGATTGCTATCCATCTCCAATCGCACTAGATGAATCTCCATGGCGACACGACGAGCCATCGCCTCAGCGAGCCCGAGAGACTGGTTCTCGTGACCCGCCTTACCGTCGCTGATAATAAGAATCTGAAGTGGCGCGCTCAATCCGCTCCGAGGGTGCGGGGTTTTGAGCCACTTTGCAAAAACGAAATGACACCCCCATCAGATGCCCGATGACATGTGATGGTTCGCTCCGGCAAAGACGAATGACGACGTGGTGACGACTCAGACACTGGGGCAGCGCTTCACGACATACCATTACCTGAATTCAGCCGATACCATCGCCTGGTAGATCGAATCGGTATTTTGGAGCTCCTCATGAGTGCCATCACCCACAATCCTTCCGTCTCTGAAGACAAGGATTCGATCCGCAATGCGAATCGTACTGAAACGGTGTGCGATAATAAGAGTTGTCCGGCCTTTTACCAACTCAGCCAAAGCGTGCTGAACCATCGCCTCACTCTCGGTATCGAGAGCGCTGGTCGCCTCATCCAGAATCAGAATCGGCGCATCCTTCAAAAACGCTCGTGCTATCGCGATGCGTTGACGCTGTCCGCCGGAAAGCAGATCACCACGCTCGCCCACTGGGGTTTGGTAACCCTGCTGGAAACCCATGATGAAATCGTGAGCAAACGCTTTTTTTGCCGCAATTTCGATCTCTTCACGCGTTGCATCCAATTTGCCCACACGGATATTTTCCTCGAGTGTGCCCATGAAGAGCGCGGGAGTCTGCGGCACGACCGCAATACAAGCACGAAGATCATGTTTAAGAAAATCCTTAACGGAAACTCCATTCAAACGAACCTCTCCATGCTGTGGATCGTAAAATCTTGGCACCAAATGTGCGAACGTTGTCTTACCCGCACCACTCGGTCCGACCAACGCGACAACCTGTCCGGCCGCAATGGTCAAATTGACATCGTGCAAGACAGGTTCCTCATGATACGCAAAAGTCAGGTGATCGAATTCAATTCCAACAGCTGACTCAGGGCATGGCTTGGGTGACTCGGGATTCAAAATCGTATCATCGGAATGTAAAATATAATTCAACCGATCCACCGAGGCTTTGCCTTGTTGGAAAAGTGAATGCATGTTGCCGAGTTTTTTTATCGGTTCATATGACATGTAAAGCGCCATGCCGAGAGCTAGGAATCCATCTCGGGTCATTCCGGCCCGCACGCCGAGAAACAGCGCCGCGGCAAAACCCGTAGCCGCAACCACTTCGATCGAAGGGGAAATGATTTGGCGATACTTCACCACTTTCATTGCCAACTTCAAAATTTCCGCGATCCGCATTTTGAATCGATCGATTTGCGATTGCTGGAGATTGTATCCGCGAATCTCCAATGCGGATTGCAGGTTTTCTGACAATGAGGCAGAAAGATCACCGCCACGGGATTGAAGGGCGGCGGCTCTTTTTGTGAGTTTCTTACCAGCAAACCGAATCGCAAAAATACAAAGCGGCACAGAAACCAGAGCAATGAGAGCGATGAACAAACTCTTATCTCGGTATGACATCCATCCCACCATTGCCAAAGCGAACAGCATGGTGGCAGGTTGTTTGATCAGATCACTCGATGCCTGCGCGATCACCTGTTGGAGCAACTGTGCGTCATTCATGACGCGCGCCAGCAAATCACCCGATGTGTTTTTTCTAAAGAAAGCGAGTGGCAGGCTTTGCAGCTTGATGAAAAGATCGGTTCGAATCGACTCCACCACCCGCATTCCTGTGTATTGGATGAAATACGCATTCGTATAGCCGGCAACGGCCCTTATCAAAAACACGCCTGGAATCCACAAGCAGGTGTAAATCAGAAGATCATTTCTTGAGATTTCACCCAGTTTTGATACGAGCCAGATGACATAAGGATTGGTCTGATCCACCTTCTCACTGAATAAGATCGGGAAGACGATTTTTATCATCAAGGGCATACCCGCTCCCGATGCGGCAGCGTAAACCAGGCCCGCTGCAACACCGATCAAAAAGCAACCCTTCACCTTCATGAGGTGGCCGTAATATGGAAGGAAATTCTTCAAATCTGTTAGTCAGGGTTTTTGCCCAATGAACATCGGCGTGGTGTCTGTCGAATGAGGCCGTGAAGCTCACACTTCAAGCATCAGGCGATGAGGCGCCTCGAGGTAATCCTTGATACGGATCAGGAAGGTCACCGCTTCTTTGCCATCCACAAGGCGGTGATCGTAACTCAACGCGAGATACATCATCGGACGAATGACAACCTGACCATTCAGCGCAACCGGACGCTGCTGAATCGTGTGCATGCCGAGAATACCGCTCTGTGGAGGATTAAGGATGGGTGTACTGAGCAAGGAACCGTAAACACCACCGTTTGAGATGGTGAACACGCCGCCTTGAAGATCTTCGATGGCGAGTTTTCCGGATTTCCCTTTCGCTGCATAATCCAAAATATCCTGTTCGATTTTTGCGAATGATTTCAGATCGCAATCCCTCAACACCGGAACAATCAGACCCTTCTCTGTACCGATGGCGACACCGATATCATAGAAATGGTTTTCGATGACGTCGTTACCATCAATGCGACCATTGATCGAGGGAACGTCTTTCAGCGCCTGAGCCACGGCTTTGACAAAAAACGACATGAAACCGAGTTTCACACCATGCTTTTTGAGAAAATCATCCTGCACACTTTTACGCAACTCCATCACGGCGGTCATATCGACCTCGTTGAAAGTTGTTAGAATTGCTGCGGTTTGTTGAGCGTTGACCAAGTGTGTTGCGATTTTACGCCGCAGCATCGACATCTTACGACGGGTGGTCCTTCCATCTTCGGTCACAGCGGCGGGTGCGGCTGCGGGTTTCGGTGCCGACAGCACGGAAAGATCGGGTTTCGGGCGCGATTCGCTAATAACTGCCGCCGCTGCGGGTGCTGCGACTGGAGCTGAAACCGATTTCGGAGCCGGTGCTGCAGCCGGTGCTGCAGCAGCGGATGCATGGCTAGGAGCGATCATGCCGATGACTTTTCCAATCGAAACTTCTCCTTCGTGGACAAGGATTTGCAGGGTTCCGGAAACGGGTGCTTCGAGTTCGTTGGAAACTTTATCCGTTTCCAAGGTCACAAGGATTTCCCCTTTTTCACAGTAATCGCCATCTTTTTTACGCCATGCTGCAACGTTGGCTGAGGTGATGGATTCACCGGCGGCAGGGACCACAATTTCGACCGCTGCGCAAGAAGAAGCAGGTGTAACTTGAACCGTTGCGGGCGCTGGGGCAGCAGCGGCAGCAACTTGTGGTGCGGTAGCAACTGGAGCGGAACTTTCAGCAGCAGGTGCGATTTTTCCAATGACGGTTCCTATCGAAACCTCTTCGCCCTCGCCAACAGAAACCGTGAGGATTCCGTCAGCCTCGGCTTCAAGCTCATTGGAAACCTTATCGGTTTCCAAGCTCACGAGAGCCTCTCCTTTTTTGACGAAGTCACCGCTGTTCTTATACCATTTCGCGATGTTCGCCGAGGTGATGGATTCGCCGGCTGCCGGCACTTTGATATCGATGGTCATGATAGAGGTAGTTTGAATAAAAAATCAGATTTCGAATGCTTTGGAGAGAAATGCTTTCAGTTCGCGGTAGTGCATGGCTTTCGAGCCAGCGGCTGGACTCGAACCGGGTTTGCGACCCACATAGGTCGGCCAAACGCCAAGAGTGGCCTCAAGTTGGGGTGCGACATAGGTCCATGCTCCCATGTTTTTGGGTTCTTCCTGGCACCAAATGACGCGATCAACTTTGGTAAACTGCGCCATGATCGCTTTGAGCATTTCACCGTGGAACGGATAGAGCTGCTCAATACGGATGATCGCCGTATCAGAAATGCTGTGATCGTTACGATAGGCAACAAGATCGTAGTAAACTTTTCCGGAGCAGAGAATGACGCGTTTCACCTGATCTGGATTTTCAA
>JBIIFS010000101.1:0-6649 GCA_044237185.1 Luteolibacter sp. | reverse complement strand
GCTAAGCTGAACCAAGCGATGACGGAGCGAGAGGGACAGATCGTTTCACTGAACCAGGCAGTGACAGATCGCGACGGGCAATTGGCTAAGCTGAACCAAGCGATGACGGAGCGAGAGGGACAGATCGTTTCACTGAACCAGGCAGTGACAGATCGCGACGGGCAATTGGCTAAGCTGAACCAAGCGATGACGGAGCGAGAGGGACAGATCGACTATCTTAAGCAAAAAATCTCAAAGTTAGATGAACGATGCGATGCCCTAGAGCGTATCGTTGAGTCCGCAAAACAATGGCAAAATAGACCGTGGGCTGCGCGCGTATTTCATCGCTGGCGAGAGCCGGACGATTATCAGAAAAAATTATTCTGATTTAGAATTTCAGTTGATTCATACAAAAAAGAAAAACTTTTTGAAGTTAATATGCATTTAGAAAATTTAAAGACGTTAGTGCGAATATGAAGTCTAGGCATTCGACATTTATCAAACGCATTGCTTTCCATAAATCTGGCAAACCAAGGAGGTGGGTAAGGTTTTTGATTATTTATATAAACAAAAAGCCATGTGAAATTTTTAAACGAATTGTTTACAGGAAATCAGGCTCACTGAGAGACTTTTTTACGAATGGGGTGGGTAGAATAAATAAATTATATTGCACTAAAAATTTTGTTGAATGCGAGTATGAGTCTAATTTGAAAAATTTTATTCCCTCTCAAGATCCGATAAATACTGATATACGAGCTATTGCCATTTACTTGCCCCAGTTTCACGCTATTCCAGAAAATGATCAATGGTGGGGCGAAGGATTTACAGAATGGACCAATGTGCGTCGCGCAACACCTCAATACGCCGGGCATTACCAACCGCATACACCCCATTCCGACATAGGCTATTACGATCTGGACGACGCCTCTGTTCTTGAAAAACAGGCCGCGATGGCCCGCGCAGCCGGAATTGAAGGCTTCTGTTTTTACTACTATTGGTTCAACGGGCGGCGCTTACTCAACATGCCCACCGACCGGATGCTCGCCACCGGCAAGCCGGATTTTCCCTTCTGCTTCTGCTGGGCGAATGAAAACTGGACCCGCACTTGGGATGGGGGCGACAAAGAAATTCTCATCGGCCAAGAGCACAGTGATGAAAGCGACGAGCGCTTCATCCTCGATCTCCTACCTGCCTTTCGCGATCCGCGCTACATTCGCGTGGAGGGTAAACCGCTTCTGATTGTGTATCGCCCCGGCCTACTGCCCGATCCAGCAGCCACTGCCCGACATTGGCGTGAAACATGCCGCCGCGAAGGCATTGGGGAAATTTTTCTGGCGCGGATGCAGATGTTTGATTGGGAACTCGAGGGTCGGGATCCGGGCTATGATACAGTCATTCAATTTCCTCCGGTCAGCAGGGGATTTTCACCCAGTCTCAAAACTTCAATCCAGCTAAACGACCCCAAATCTTTTGTGGGAGAAATCTACGATTACCGCGCTAGTGCGGAGAATTATTCCTTGGAGAACATTGGGAAAAATCTTTGGCCCGGTGTATGCCCGAGTTGGGATAATACCGCCCGGCGTATGGAACGCGGACATTCATGGGTGAATTCATCGCCGGAGGACTACCACAAGTGGCTATCTAAAGTTCTAGTACGAGCCCGCCAAGCCCTTCCGCCTCAACAACGCTTCGTCTTCATCAACGCTTGGAACGAATGGGCCGAAGGCTGCCACCTCGAGCCGGATGAGAAATTCGGCTACGCTTGGCTCAATGCCACACGCCTCGCGATAACCAATGCCGTGCCGCACGCACCTCAACAGCCACGCCGCCGCTTGCTTGTTGTGGGACACGACGCCTGTCGCGCTGGCGCACAGATCGTGCTTCTTGCCCTTTTGCGAGAGTGGAAGCAGCGCCAGGATGTCGAGTGTAGGCTCATTCTTCTCGGAGATGGAGTGCTGCGTCCCGAGTTTGAAAACGCATGCCGCACTTTGGTTCTGTCGGACCATGTGGATGAGGCCTCGCGCAACCAAGCCTTGGCAAACTATTTCGAGCCGGCACCTGATGTGATTCTCGCGAACACTGTCGTGATCGGCCCCTTCCTCAAGGAGTTGAAATCCACCGGGGCAGCAAT
This sequence comes from Luteolibacter sp., assembly GCA_044237185.1. GTDB lineage: Bacteria > Verrucomicrobiota > Verrucomicrobiia > Verrucomicrobiales > Akkermansiaceae > Luteolibacter. The sequence goes on along the minus strand of JBIIFS010000101.1, from coordinate 4,539 downwards.
TGTCACCTATGTGCATGAACTCCAGAAGTCCATCGAGCGCTGGGCTCCCGGGGAGATCATGGCTGCTACCGTCGCTGATTCCGACCACTTTATTGCCGTTTCTTCTCCTGTCGCGGATAATCTCGTTCGCAACCATGGCATCGCTACTTCGGCAATTTCACTTATCCACGAATATATCAAAACTCGTCACTTCGTATCTTTCTCGAGATTGGAGGAGCTTCGCGCCGAGTTGGGTCTGCAACCCAGCGACAAGGTCGTCTTTGGCTGCGGCACAATGGATTGGCGCAAAGGCCCCGATCTCTTCGCCGAGATCGCACGCAAAGTTTTGGCTGATGTGCCCGAAGCCCGCTTCGTATGGATCGGCGCGGATAATAACGACGAGGCCGGTTCCCGTGCCAAGGCACTGGCCGATCATTCGCGCATCAGCTTCATCGGCGAACGGGAGACGCCCAGAGATTATCTGGCATTGGGAAGCGCTTTTCTCCTCTCTTCAAGGGAAGATCCCTTCCCGCTGGTATCTCTCGAAGCCGCAGACGCCGGCTTGCCCACCGTTTGCTTCGCCGGGGCGGGAGGCATGCCTGATTTTGTCGGCAACTCCTGCGGGCGCACGGTGCCCTTCGAGGATGTCGATGCCGCTACCCGAGCCTTGACCGAGATTCTTTCCAACCCATCCCTGCGCGAATCTCTCGGCCACACCGCCCGTGAATCCGTGCGTGCGAAGCACGATGCCGCCAAAGGCAGCGATGCCGTTCTCTCGGTCCTAAAACACCTCGCCGCTGAAGCTCCCCCTGTGCCTCCCCCATCGGGTCAACCGCTGGTTTCCGTGATCGTACCGAATTACAACCATGCCCGATTCCTCCCAGAACGTCTCGAGAGCATCGCCAGGCAAACCCTTGCGGATTTCGAGATCATCCTCTTGGACGACTGCTCCACCGACGACAGTCTAGACATTTTGCGCGAATTTGCCGACCGCGAGCCCCGCGCCCGTCTCATTTTGAATTCTGAAAACAGTGGCTCAACCTTCAAACAATGGCGCAAAGGTTTGTCCGAAGCCTGCGGCAAATACATCTGGATCGCGGAGTCGGACGACAGCGCACATCCCGAATTGCTGGCCACCCTTGTCGGCAAACTGGAAGCGAACCCCGCTGCTGTTCTTGCCACCTGCTGCCCACAAATGACCGATATCTGCGGTAAAGACCTCGGCACTCCGCGCGATTGGTTCTCAGATATCGGAGCAGAGCGCTGGGAGTCCGACTTTTCCGCATCGGGCAGGGAGATGATCGCGGACGTGCTATCACAAAAAAATGCGATCCTAAACGCTAGCGGAGTTCTTTTTCGTCGCTCTGTTGGGACTGTAGATCTCGTTGAGGATTCGATGCGGCTCTGCGCCGATTGGCTCTTTTGGGTGCGCTTGTTGGCGCGCGGCGATTTCGAATACAGTGCTCGTCCGCTTAACTTATGGCGCCTCGCCTCCTCCAATGCGCGCACCAAGCCACCGGGCGAGACCGAATGGAATGAAGGGAAAATTGTTTTACGAGAAACCGCATCCATTATGGGAGTGGATAAAAAAGAAGAATTACTTTTGCTAAGCAACTTTCGCAAACGCTGTGAGAAATGGCTTCAAACCATTCCAGCCGAAACAGTGACTGAGTCGCAAGTCTCCATAGAGGCAAACGATTCTCCCCTTCGTACCAAGGTAATAGCCATCCACCTCCCGCAATTTCATCCTTTCAGAGAAAACAATGAGTGGTGGGGTGAGGGCTTCACCGAGTGGACCAATGTTCGAAAAAATCAAGCGCTATTTCCCGGCCACGCTCAGCCACGCATTCCCTCCGATCTGGGATATTATGACCTCCGCTCCCCGGAAGTCCGCGCCGCACAAGCCAACCTTGCGCGCGATCATGGTATAGATGGGTTTTGCTACTACCACTACTGGTTCCATGGCCACCGCCTGATGACAGAACCGCTCGATGCGATTTTCGAAAGTGGAGAGCCGGATTTCCCCTTTTGCCTGTGCTGGGCCAACGAAACTTGGTCGCGCCGCTGGTTGGGCGAGGAACGCGATATTCTGATAGCACAAACATACTCCGAGGCCGACAATTTCAATCACGCGCATTTTCTCGCCAAAGTATTTTCGGATAAACGCTACATTCGCATCGGCAACCGCCCGTTGTTTATCGTATACCGCCCGACCCACATCGATGTGCTGGAGCATTTCCTCACCACGCTTCGCAAAGTCTGCATCGATGCCGGAGTGGGCGATCCCTTCATCCTCGGCTGCTCGGCTCATGCCGAAGGCACCGATATGCGAACTCTTGGCTTCAATGGCACGATGGATTTTCAACCCAAGCTGGGATTTCTCCCGGAAGCCTTTGAGGATAATCCTTCCCCCGAGCGACTGGCGAGAAACAGGGCCCTCGGAGTAGATTCACCGAATTTGCGTCTCTACGATGCCAAGGACTTGCGCCGAAAAATCGATGAATATCGGGATCAGTTGGATTATCCGGTCCAACCCTCCGTGTTTGTGGGCTGGGACAGCACCCCGCGCCGTGGAGAGAATGGCATCATTCTCATGAACAACACTCCGGAGAACTTTGCAAATTCCTTCGAAAGCGCAACCCGCTATTTGGATTCTTCTAAGTTTGATGGAGAGAAAGTGGTTTTCATCAATGCATGGAACGAGTGGGCGGAGGGAAATTATTTGGAACCTGATTCATTAAATGGAAAAAAATATTTAGAATTCCTTAAAGCCTTTCTTCTAGAAAAAAAACTTGAAGACATTTCCACCTCATCATCTATACCAAATGTTAAAAGAGGGGAAAATACATTTCTAAAGCAGAGCTCCGGGTGGTGCCCGATTTGTGAAAAAAAGGTCACTTTTTCGGCTAAATACGAGTGGCTGCGGGATCACTATCTTTGTTCTGACTGCGGATCGATTCCCCGCGAGCGAGCGCTCATGCATGTGATCCAAGAGCGATATCCGAAGTGGCGCGATTTACGAATTCACGAAAGCTCGCCTGGAAACCGGGGTGCGAGCGTGAAATTACGTGAGCAATGTAAGCACTATGTCGCGAGTCAATACGATCCAGTATTGGGATTCGGTAATACGCACCCCAAAAACGGCTACCGGAGCGAAGACTTGGAAAAACAAACCTTTCCAGAGAAGTCTTTCGACATCGTTGTCACGCAAGATGTGATGGAACACATCTTCGATGCGGAGGCCGCCTTTAAGGACATCCACCGCACCCTCAAACCCGGCGGGGCCCACATTTTTACTACACCGCTCATCAACAAAAAAAAACCGACCCAGCAGTGGGCGAAGCGAATGCCAGATGGTTCAATCGCTTACCTACATCCCCCGGAGTATCACGGAAACCCCATGTCCAATGAGGGATCTTTGGTCACGTGGCACTGGGGGTGTGATATCGTGGATTATATTCAACGGGCTAAGGCGGGGACAGCTGAGATTGTTCTTACAGAAAATCCGGAGAAGGGTATTGCAGGAGAATATTTGGAAGTAATTTTTCAGAAAAAATGATGCGAATTTTTAAAAAATAGCAATACATGATTTATTCAAATAATTTTATATGGCTGCATTTCCCAAAGTGCGCAGGATCGAAGGTAGAAAGCATTTTTCTGAAGTATTTTTCTGAAAATAAAAATATCTATCAGGATATTATCGACATTAATATATATTCTCGTAGTGTATGGCATGATTCTATTGCTGATCGCATAAGATGGTGTCATAAATTTGTATATAATGATCAAACAGTAATCTGCTCTTTCAGAAAGTTGAACGATTGGCTGGCAAGTCGATATGCTTACGAGGTTAAAAGAAGTCCTGCGCTTAACCATCAACCAGAACTATTGCTTCAAGGAAAATTTTTGGAATCAGATGGTAGGATTTCAGAAGCTGATTATTACGCAAAATATTACCTGCCTGAAGAAATTTTAAATTCAAAAAAAATAAAATTTATACGCAACGAATTCTTTGAAGATGATTTTAATAAAATCTTTTCTGAATTTATTGATGTGTCTTTAATACCTAAAGAGGAATTTACTACGAGAGTCAATAGCTCTAATTCAGCCATTACCAAAAAAATTAAAAGCAAATTAGATCAAGAAAACATATATGATAAATGCCCTTATTGGAGAAAAGTTGAGAACATGGCATACAGCAATGATTGCGTAATTTAATGAATTCTGGTGGCTCACTTCGATTTAAGCAGGCTTTGACAAAGAGGTTCAATCGCTTGCACAAGCAAATCAAAATTTATATCGATATGCAAGGTCCATCCGGTTCGAATCATATTCAAAATATTATCAGGTATGCAAAGTATTCCGTAAGGATCGTTCCTGCTGGCCAGGACATCATAGTGAATGGATCCAATATTATTTTTTCCAAGATTGAACGTAAGCGCCCAACAGAACCGCTCTTGTAGAGATGGTAGAGATTAGTGTATCTCTGGTGGTTACGCTATTTTGCTCTGGTGCATTGCTTGCAGCCATGCAGTTGGCAGGAGTTGATCGATTTGCTCC
>JBIIFS010000100.1:0-6693 GCA_044237185.1 Luteolibacter sp. | reverse complement strand
TTCTCTCTTCCTCTTCGCTCTCGGCTCTTAGCTCCTCGCTCAATCCGGGCGACAAAGTCTCTCTCAAGCTCGATACTTCTCGCCGCCGCCCCATCGAAGCTCATCACACTGCAACCCACCTTCTCCACTGGGCTCTTCACGAAGTGGTTTCCAAGGACGCAGCACAGCAGGGTTCCTCCGTCGATGAGAGCCGCCTGCGCTTCGATTTCAACAGTTCAGCCGTTACACCCGAGCAACTCGCGGCGATGGAAGAAATGGTGAACGCCGCGATCAAAGCCGATGACTCGGTTTCATGGACCGAGGTTAAACACGCCGACATCAAAGGTCGCGCCGATATTATGCAGTTTTTCGGTGATAAATACGGCGATCTCGTACGCGTTGTTCAGATCGGCGGTGAATCTAACAAAATCAATGGTTATTCCCAAGAGCTTTGCGGTGGCACGCACGTTCGTCGCACGGGTGAGATCGGTCTGTTTAAAATTAAATCCGAAGGAGCGATTGCCTCCGGAGTCCGTCGTATCGAAGCGGCTTGCGGAGATGCTGCATGGAATTACCTAACAGAATCGGTCGAGAAATGGGATGTTGAACTCAGCGCGGCTCGTGAAAAACTGCAAATCGCCAACGCCAAACTCATTGAGCTTGGAGAAGCAGCGGTTCGTGTGAACGATTTCCCACACATCATGAGCGCAATGTTGGTGGAACGCGCGGATATTTCGCAAATCAACGCCACCTTTGCCCACGGTCAGCGCACCTTGGAAGAAACCAAAGAGGCTGCGATTGAGGCTGAGAAACGGATCAAGAAAATCCAATCATCCCACGCCGCCGCGCTTGCCGATGAAGCTCTTTCCGAACTCATTGAAAAAGGTGAATCCATCATCGAAAGCTTCGAGTCGGATGCGTCCTTGCTCCAAGAACTTCAGAACGGCCTCAAAAAGAAAAATTTCGCGGGGTCCGCGCTGCTTGTTGTTGATGACGGCGAAAAACTCCACCTTGCCGTCCATTGCGGAAGCGATGCTCTGGCAAAAGGCTTGAAAGCTGGCGATCTTCTCCGCGACCTTGCTGCCATGGCTGGCGGAAAAGGAGGAGGTAAGCCAGACCAAGCGAGAGGAGCCGCGCCGGATCGAAGCAAGCTTGCCGAGATCAAGGCTGCGGCAAAAGCAATGCTTTGATCAAAAGGTGGCGGCGCCTGGAGATCTCCATCACGCAAACTCGCGCCAGATCGCCGGACCCGCACGACTTTGAGTGAATCCGTTTTTTGCGTTTGTCCTGAACACGTTTTAAAATTACATCTGCCCGGTGCGATCGTTTTTCCTTATTATCATCCTCACGGACTTGCCGATCCCAAACCGCTTGTGGATTTGTTGATCTCTGAGTGCAAGTGACAACCTGGAGGGGACTCCGCATCTCTCTCCGTTTTAGCCTTGCTCGTTTGGCATTTTGGGTTCAACCATTCCCGCCGTTCGCAGCTTTCAAATCACCATATACCATGTCGAATTTCAAACACGTCACTTATTCATGGGATGATGCCCATGCCGCCAATCTCGATCCCGTCGCGCGCCTCGTCTACCGCTCCAACATTCTTGGCGCGGATCAGCGCATCACCAACACCGGTGGCGGTAATACCTCCTCCAAAATCATGGAGACGGATCCACTGACCGGCCAACCCATCGAAGCCCTCTGGGTCAAGGGTTCGGGCGGCGACCTTCGCACCTCAAAGCGTGAAAATTTTTCTTCCCTCTATCAGGACAAACTCATCGGTCTGCAATCGGTTTACGCAACCAAGCCGAACAACGGCCTGAAAACCGCCGCAGAAGATGAAATGGTCGGAATGTATTTCCATACCACCTTCAATCTTAACCCGCGCCCGTCTTCCATCGACACTCCATTGCACAGTTTCCTCTCCGGAAAGCACGTCGATCACATGCACCCGAACGCGATCATCGCGATCGCCGCCTCGAAAAACTGCCAGGCACTTACTAAAGAGATCTTTGGGGGAGAGATGGAATATGTGCCATGGATGCGCCCGGGCTTTGAGCTCGGCCTTGCCATGCAGGAGATTGAAAAAACCAAGCCGGGCACTCAAGCGATCATGATGGGTCAGCACGGCTTCATCTCATGGGACAACGATGATAAGAAGTGCTACGAGCTCACTCTTCGCCTTATTGACAAAGCTGCCCAATACATCGAGGAAAAATACGCAGCCAAAGGTGGCGATGCGAAAGCATTCGGTGGCCAGAAATATCAAACGCTTCCTGAAGAGCAACGCCGCGATACGTTTGCAAAAATCCTGCCGTGGTTACGTGGTCAGGTTTCCCAGCAAAAACGTTTCATTGGAACGGTTCAGGACGACGAGAAAATTTTACGCTTCGTCAACTCGGCGGATGCCCCGCGTCTCGCCGAGCTCGGCACTTCCTGCCCCGACCATTTCCTCCGCACCAAAATCAAGCCGCTCTATGTCGCTTGGAATCCGCAAACCGAAGACCTTGCTGCGCTCAAGGAAAATCTCGCTGCCGGACTCATTCAATATCGCAAGGACTACGCCACTTACTACGAGTCCTGCAAGCATGCCAACTCGCCAGCCATGCGTGATCCGAACCCAACGGTCGTCCTCATTCCCGGTCTGGGCATGATCGCATGGGGCAAGGATAAATCCGAATCCCGCGTCACCGCCGAGTTCTACAACTGCGCCGTCGAAGTCATGCGCGGTGCCGAGGCCATCGATACCTACATTTCCCTTCCTCAACAGGAAGCCTTTGATATCGAATATTGGCTGTTGGAAGAAGCGAAGCTGCAGCGCATGCCCGCTGAAAAAGAACTCGAACGCCAGGTCGTCATCGTCATTGGCGCGGGTTCCGGCATCGGCAAGGAAACCGCCCACCGCCTTGTCAAAGAGGGTGCGCACATCGTTTGCGTCGACATGAACCTTGAGGCAGCCCAGGCAACCGCCAAGGAAATCACGGATAAGTATGGTCTCGGGATCGGAGTCGCCGGAACGGGAATTTCCAATTGTGGACCGGCCATTGCGCTTCAGGGCAACATCACCGATCGCGCCGGCATTCGCGCGATGCTCGATCAGGTCGCGCTTGCTTACGGTGGCTTCGATCATATCTGCATCACTGCAGGTATCTTCGTTCCATCAGACACCAGCGGCCATATTCCTGACGATAAGTGGGGGCTTACTTTTTCAATCAACGTCACCGGCTCCTACTTCGTGGCCGATGAGGCTTACAAGACCTGGAAAGAGCAAGGCCTCCAAGGAAACCTCGTCCTCACCACCTCGGCGAATGCCGCGGTGGCCAAAAAGGGTTCTCTCGCCTACGATACCTCAAAAGCCGCCGCAAACCACCTCGTCCGTGAGCTTGCGATCGAACTTTCCCCTCTGGTTCGGGTCAACGGTGTTGCGCCGGCAACTGTGGTTTCCGGATCGGCCATGTTCCCTCGCGATCGAGTCATCGGCTCACTCGCCAAATACGCCATTCCATACACCGAAGATGAAGCGACCGAATCATTGGTGAACAAGCTCGCCCAGTTCTATGCCGATCGCACGCTCACCAAGAGCCCGATCACTCCGGCTGACCAAGCGGAAGCTTATTTCCTCCTTGTCACGAAACGCCTCAGCAAAACCACCGGCCAAATCATCACGGTCGACGGAGGCCTCCACGAGGCGTTTTTGAGGTAATCGAGATTATCCATCGACTCAATCATCACCGGCTTTCTCCCACGAGATCGCCGGTGTTTTTTTATCTCTGATGGGTCTGCAGAAGCTATCCTGTGTCCATCCGTGGTTCCATTTCTGTTTCTAGGCTTATCCCCAAACCCCAATCTCTTTCAACTGTCTCTCCGCGACCTCTGCCCAGCCACGGTTTGCGGCGGGAGATGCGGGCGATGGATGGAGAATTTTTCCGATCGTGGCCTTGGTTCCAAGTTGTTCTTGGGCAGCAAGCATTTGATGTTCCGCATACGCCCCGACCCCGATCAAAAACTGGGGTTCCAGTATTTCGATCAAGCGACGCAAATGCTTCTGGCAGGCAGCATCGACGGGTGACATCTCGGCAGTGCGGATTTTATCAGGAGTAAGATTTGCTCCGCTTTCTTTCATCCAGATCAAGGGGCAGAAATTGATCACCAAGTGATCTTTGAAAAAGTCCTCAGCGCGAGGAAAGCGTTCTGCAAATAAGCCCCATAACCTGCGTCCGCTAACTTCGGATTTCGAACAATCTATACCACGGATTTTACGCTTTGGATGCTCGTGTTCGGGATTTCCAATTTGAGGAGAAAGCATCATCCAATCCCTGACCGCGGCGATCTCACCGAACGGCACTCCGGTTTGTGCCATGCCGTATGGCCCGGGATTCATTCCTAACAATAAAACCCGCTTTTTAGAATTCCCGTAGGTTTCAAGATAGGCTTCGTAGCCCGCTCTCGCGTAATCAACCGTCAGGTAAGTATGGGTCACGGGATCGGAAAAAAGCATGGGCCGCAGTTCATCGGCCAGTTTATGTCCCGCCCGGATCAACTGCTCCGCTATCGTTTCCATGCGATCAAAAGCAAAGCCAGTGCGGCCGGCAGATAAATCAAGGTGGCGAAAAACAACTGCCGGCAGGATGTTCTCTCGCCATCACGAATGAAGCGGACCGCCAACGCCAGAATTGCCAGCGCAAATGTCGGTCCGCCGATCAACCACAGGACATTCGCAAAACCCCAGATCGCCGGCAGCACGGAAAACACCGCCAATACCATCGAGAAAAACACGCAAAGTAGTCCGCTTCGTTTTCCGGTTATGTCTCCGTTCGACCACATCTTATAACCCGCGTCCTCGTACTCCTGACGGCACAACCAGTTGATCGCCACAAAATGGGGCAGTTGCCAGAAAAACAAAATCCCGAATAAAAACCAGGACTCAGGATCAAACATCCCGCCGCCGCCGCCCACCCAACCAATCATCGGCGGAATCGCTCCGGGGATGGCCCCGATCAGCGTGTTGACCGAACTGATCCGTTTCAGCGGCGTGTAAACAAAGACATAAATCGCAACCGTGGCGGCGGTCAGATAAGCAGCGCCTGGCCCGACCATCACGGCCAAATGAATGATTCCGATCGCCGATAAGATCCAACCCAAGCCAAATGCCGTGATCGGATTCATCCGACGCGCCGGCAAGGGCCGATCCGCCGTGCGTTTCATCAGACGATCCGGATCAATCTCCATGAGTTGGTTGAATGCGGCTGATCCGAACGCCGCCGCCGCCGTTCCGATCAAAGTATGAAACAGCGTTCCCCATTCCATCGGCATGCCTTTGCGCGCCAGCAGGTATCCGAAAAACGTCGTCACCAGGACGAAGAAATTCAGCCGCACTTTCATCAGTACCGTGAGATCCTCACGGAGCCTCGGCGTCTTGTTGATTTCAGGTTTAGTTTCCAATACGTTGATAGTTTGGGAGAAAGGGGCAGCAGAGTCTAGACGGATCGACCTTAGATGAATCTTTCAACGCAAAGCCACTAAGATCGCAAAGTTGACAAAAAGAGATAACTTCAGCCCTCTTGATTGGGATTTGGAGTTTAAAACTTAAAGTTTACCGAACCACGCGTGCGCCACCACCCGAGATCTGTTTCTCAACTTCCTTGCGGGTTGCCATGGAGGTGTCGCCGGGTGTGGTTGATGCCAAAGCGCCGTGCGCCGCGCCATATTCGACGGCTTTTTGCGGATCATTGAACTCCATGAAGCCGAACTGCACGCCGGAGGCGAACGAATCGCCACCACCCACGCGGTCGAGGATTTCCAAGTCATCGTATTTGCGTGATTCGAAAAATTTTCCATTATGCCAGAGGATGGCGGACCAATCGTTGATCGTCGCGGTCTTCACTCCGCGCAAGGTGGTTGCGGCGACTTTGAAATTCGGGAACTCTTTCACCGCCGTCTCGATCATCGCTTTGAAAGCATCGAGCTCGATGCTAGAAATGTTGTGATCCACGCCCTCGACTTCGAATCCAAGCGAAGCGGTGAAATCTTCTTCGTTACCGATCATGACATCGACATATTTCGCGATCTCGCGATTTACCTTACGGGCTTTATCGAGCCCGCCGATGGTTTTCCATAACGATGGACGGTAATTCAGGTCATAAGAAACGACGGTGCCGTATTTGTTTGCAGCTTTCACGGCCTCGACGGTGACCTGGGCGGTGCTCTCGGAAAGCGCTGCATAAATCCCCCCCGTATGGAACCAGCGCACGCCGAGCTTGCCAAAAATGTGATCCCAATCGACATCGCCGGGTTTGATTTGTGAAGCCGCCGTGTTTCCGCGATCGGGATTTCCCACCGCACCGCGAATACCGTATCCGCGCTCGGTGAAGTTTAAGCCATTGCGCACCGAACGACCGATCCCGTCGTCTTCTCGCCATTGGATAAAATCCGTAGCCACACCACCCTGCATGATGAAATCCTCAATGAGATGCCCGACCTCGTTGTCAACAAAAGCGGTTACCACCGCGGTTTTGTAGCCAAAGCATTTCCGTAAACCGCGTGAGGTATTGTATTCGCCCCCTCCTTCCCAAGCGGCAAACTGTCGTGCGGTGCGGATCCGGCCTTCACCCGGATCAAGGCGCAACATGACCTCGCCGAGGGAAATTTGATCAAAGGCACAATCGGATTTCGGTTTGATGTTCAAAGACATGACGGTGGAGATTCAACGTCTCCGCA
>JBIIFS010000099.1:0-6773 GCA_044237185.1 Luteolibacter sp. | reverse complement strand
CGCCATGATCCTTGAGGCTTGAGTCTGGCGTATGCACGGTCACGCCTTTCTTGTCCTTGCCGTGCCGGATGTGTCGCGCTTGGGGCACCCATTCAAGATCGGCGTAGGATTGCGCCGTGCGTAACGCGGCCTCGGGAGTTTGGGTTCGGCATGCGCAAGAGATCAGCGGACCGCTCGCGAGCAACAAGATGGATGCCTTGAAAAATTCCATCCGCATCATTCGATTCCACGTAGTGATTTTTGTTCCGCAATCCATTTCCGATCTTTCTTGGAAAGCCGGGATTCGTTAGTTTTATAGCGCTCTCCACCGGGCTCGATGAGCAGCAGGTCTCCTTTGGAATACGTCAAAAGCTTGGCGAAAACTTCCCGGCCGTTTGAGCCCTGCCACTCACGGTAGCCTTTCGATTCCAGGTTTTTGCGCCATTCCTGATACTGAGCGGCCGTCACAGTAACGGCTTGCTTGATCAAACCCCAGACGAAATCCGCCTGGCCACGCTTGTATCCGCTGTCCTTCCAAAGCACCTCACCACTCGGATTCAGCATCAGCAAGGTGGGTTGACCCAACACTTTGTAGCGTTTCTTGAGTCGCTGTACATAACTCCTGAGTTCGGCTTGACGGCTGATTTTTTCGCCCAAAGAAAGATTCGGATCATCCACGGCAATCGAGGAATCCACCCGCAACCGCACCACGTTTTTTCCCGCCCATGTTCCAAATGACTGAGTCGCGAAAAGTTCTTCGGAAAGGGCTTTGCATGCCGGACTCATGGAGGAGTCCGTAAACCATATGAGGATGGGCTTGCCTTCGCGCGCAGCGGTTTGTCGGGCGATCGTTTCGCTCTCTTCCCATGGCCCGCGTTTTGGAGCCGCCATCAGGGTCTCCAGCTCGGGAATGCCCGCATCCGGGCGATCCGGATCGGTCCAAGAGATATCCTCTTCCGGTGTGTAATTCAGCTGCCGCGGCCCGACGTTGCCTCCCGGATTGACCGCTGTTCCTGCAGTTTTCATGGTTCCTAGAGTTTCCGGCAGTGCGGCCTGAGGTAATTCCGCCGGAATCGGAGCCTGCTCAATGCGGAATCCGCCCTCGTCCGCACAACTGCCTAGCACCAGACATGTGACGATGACACGGAGGTTTCTGTAATGATTTGGCATGGTTTATTTTTTCAAACGAACCGGTGTGCCACAAGAAGAGCACCTGAACCAACTGAACAACAACAGGTGAATACTGAGCGGCGCAATAAAACCCGTGCGTAAAAACCGATGCGCCTTGCCATGCTTCAGTGCCTTTTTATGGATGAAAATTTTCTGGCTACAAACGCGGCATTTTCCGCCTACGCCCCAAAAAAGATACCCGAGACCGATGACGGGCAGTGCGATTGGGAACGCGAGCAACTCTTTAGGAACCCAGAAAAAAGACTCCGGATAAACCGAGGAAAGCAAGAGCAGAAAACCGGATATGACCGCAGTGGGTAACAACGGCAAAAGAATCAGGGCGAAAAATGCGCCCAAGCGCAGACGCCATGGATGGGGATGCAAAATACCCCGCACAAACCTTCGGGAATCCGCGGGTTTTCCACGATTGGTGGATTCCAGCGGCGTACAGATCAGGGCAACCCTTTCGTCTTGCGAGCCTTGCTTGAAATCAACAACCCGATGAACCGGAGCGTCATCCGGCCGGATGGTTTGGACAGCCGCCACATCAAAAATTTTCTCCCGGCTCCTCTGATCAGGCTTTGTCGAGCCCGCTTGCCGGCGCTTTGGCAAATTGCTTTGAGGAAGCTCCGGATTGACGATTCGGACATCCAAATCACCGGAATACCGGTTCAACAACAAGCCGGCAGGTATATCGGAAACTCGGATTTTTTTCTCCGCCAAAAACTTTCCGGGCAGCGGAATCGCACAAGGGGAGGCGCCGAGCATTTCAAGAACTTGTGCGATGCCTTCGTAATTAACTGCCGCTTCAAGAGACGGGCTTTTGAACTGGCCCTTGCCATGGTGGGACGCTTGGATGGCGTTTTGAATCCAAGCCTCCAATATGGCTTGGTCCGGCACTCCGCCCGCGAAATGGAAGATCTCATTCGCCTGCATGAGCTTTTCTAACAGTTTTTCTGCATTTTGTCCGCCCAGATGCTTGGCATCGCGAATCCCTGCCATATCCAGCAGCGCGGCGGCGTTGGAATCGATTCCCGGGATTTCCTTGATTTCAAGCATAGCTTATTTCAGAGCCGCAAGCATTTCCCCCAATTGGGTGAGTTTGGTTTTCCAATCTTCGAGACGTTGTTTTTCCTGAACCACCACCTCTGGCGGAGCCCGATCCACAAACGACGCATTGCCGAGTTTGCCTTCGGATTTTTTCACCTCAAGCTCCATCTTCTCGATTTCTTTTGAAATTCGCGCGCGCTCAGCTGCTACATCGATCAGGCCATCCATCGGCATGTAAGCCTCGCCAACCGGGGTCACGGCGGCCGGAGTTCCTTTTGGGGCCTCATAAGCATCATCTGCCAGAATCTCCGCAGATCCGGCGAGGAGGGCTAGGACATTGAGCTCGTTCGAAAGCCAAGCGACCGAACCTTTCATGACGAAACGCACGTCTTTGCGTGAGCCTAGGTTGTATTCAGCCTTGAGGTTGCGGAGGCGGCCAGCGGTCTCGTAAATCGCGGCGGCTTGCTTCTGTGCGGCTTCAAGTTCTGCGGCGGGGAGCTCTGCGAGCAGCGGTTTGTCTGGCAGGGATTTTTTCATCAAAAACTCGCCGGCAGAAACATAATTCATCCGCTCGGAAAGTTCCTCGGTAACGTGGGGCATATAAGGATGCAACAACTGCAGATAACGACTCATCACGGCATCAAATGTGCCAAGCGCGGCGGCGCGGGCTTCTGCTGTGGCGGATTCGCGGAGATCCGCTTTCACGGCTTCCAGCCATTTATCGCAGAAATCATTCCAGAGGAATTCATAGAGGCGCTGCGCGATCTCGCCGAAACGATATTCAGCGTAAATCCCAACGAGATCGTTGGCGAGTTGGTCGAGTTTCGACATGACCAAAACATGATAGACTGGCAGCCCATGCACGCTTGGGAGCGGCGCGAACTCGTTGCCGTCCATCTGACGGAAACGACAAGCGTTGTAGAGCTTGTTGGCAAAGTTCCGTCCTTCCTCAACGGATGATTCATCAAAGCGGACATCAGCACCAACCGGAGCGATGCGCATCAGGCCGAAGCGAAGCCCGTCGGCGCCGAACTTGTCCATGAGGTCAATGGGGTCCGGTGAGTTGCCCAGAGACTTGCTCATCTTGCGGCCTTTGAGATCACGGATGATGGATGTGAAATAAACGTTTTTAAACGGCAAGCCACCGGCAAAGCGATAGCCTGCCATGATCATGCGCGCCACCCAGAAGAAGATGATGTCCGGGCCAGTTACTAGATCCGTAGTAGGATAAAATTTCTTCAGCGTAGCGGAATTTTCACCTACGTCAGACATCGTAGCAAACGGCCAGAGCCATGAGGAGAACCATGTGTCCATGACGTCTTCGTCACGGATCCAATCGCCTTGGGCTGGCGGCTCAACGCCGACGTAGATGTCTCCGGCAGCGGCGTCTTTCGTTTCGAGGGACTCGGCATTCTTGAGGGAATCGAATTTGTCCTTGCGATACCATACAGGGATTTGATGTCCCCACCAGAGCTGACGACTAATGCACCAATCCTGGAGATTTTCCATCCAATGAGCATAGGTTTTTGCCCAGCGCTCAGGACGAAAACGGATCTCACCCGAGGCAACGGCATCCGTGGATTCCTTGATTTTCGGATAGCGCAGGAACCACTGCATGGAAATGCGCGGTTCGATCGGCACATCGGCGCGCTCGGAGTAACCGACGTTGTTTTCATATTCCTCGACGCCGATCAGGAGGCCCATTTCCTCCAGTTTCGCGGCAGCCTTGCGGCGGGCGACAAATCGATCCAGCCCATCGAGGTCCGGACAAGCGGGGCAGTTGATGCGTCCGTCGGGATGAAGCGTGTCGACGATATCAAGGCCGTGCTTGAGGCCGATTTCAAAATCGACCTTGTCATGAGCCGGGGTGATTTTCAGCGCGCCGGTGCCGAATTCCAAATCCACTGCCTCGTCGCCAATAATGGGAATGAGAGCTTCAGGGAAAGGACGTTTCACCATTTTACCTATCCACTTCGCGTATTTCGGATGCTTGGGATGGACCGCGATCGCGACATCTGCCATCAAGGTTTCGGGGCGGGTGGTGGAGATTTCGATGAACTCGCCTGGGCGATCGGCAAGTTCGTATTTCATCGTGAAAAGTTTCGAGCGCGAGGGCTTCATGATCACTTCCTCGTCGGAAAGGGCGGTGAGAGAAACAGGGCACCAGTTGACCATACGCTTGCCGCGGTAGATGAGGCCTTGATTGAAGAGATCGACAAAAACCTGGCTAACCCATTGGGTGTATTGCGAATCCATCGTGAAGCGCTCGCGCGACCAATCGCAGGAGCAGCCGAGTCGTTTGAGCTGTTTAATGATGATGTCACCGTGGGTGTTTTTGAAATCCCAGACCCGTTCGAGAAACGCGTCGCGACCCAGATCGCGGCGGGTGATTCCTTCTTTTTCACGGAGCTCGCGCTCGACTTTTGCTTGAGTCGCGATGCCAGCATGATCGGTGCCGGGAAGCCAAAGAACTTCTTTCCCCTCTTGGCGCGCGCGGCGGGCGAGAATGTCTTGGATGGCGTTGTTCAGGACATGTCCAAGATGAAGAATACCGGTGACGTTGGGAGGCGGAATGACAATGGAATAAGCCTCCTTTTCAGAAGATTCATCGGCATGGAAACAATCGGCTGCCAACCAGGCGGCATACCATTTCTCCTCCACGGCTTGTGGCTCATACGCTTTCGCTAACTCGGACATCGGGCGGGGATGTTCGTAGACGGATTGCAATTTGTCCAGCATCGGGAACAGCCCGCGGATACCAAGGCATATTCATCCGCAGATTTGAGACAGCCGCGAAACTTTTGATCAGCGGTGTGGCGGCAGACAAAAGCTAGGGATCGGAAAATTTGTTCCGCTCCTTTTGTCGAGCCGCCCGTCCGCGCTTGGCCGATCATGGTTTTGGCGTCGCTTTTTTTTGGTTTTACCGTGATGCTGTTCGGGAGAAAATCCAAAGCTGATGATCCACATGATACCGACTCGGAAATTTGAGATAATTGCGCTCATTCTAAGCGTGCTGATGGGCGCGTGGTTTGTCTATGCGGGCGCGCTGAAAATTTTCATCACCGGACTGGATCGTTTTGTGTTGGATATTGGAAACTATCGTCTCGTGAGCGGACAAATGGCGGCTCTGGCTGGATACGCCATTCCGTGGCTTGAAGTTGTTGCGGGCATCTGCTTCATGCTGGGAATTTTACGCAAAGGCGCCTGGTGGATCATGCTTGGCTTGGTCATGGCGTTTGTCGTTTCCGTGGGTTCCGCATGGTGGCGTGGGCTCGATATCAGCTGCGGTTGTCTGGGCGGGGCAGAAAAAATTTCTTACTGGAAAAAGGCGGTGGAATTCGCGGTTTATCTGGCCGCACTTGGCTGGATCGCCTGGTTGGAGTGGAGGATTCAACCGCGAATGAACGCGAATGAACGCGAATACGATGATTTTTATTCCTGCCAATAGTTACCAAAATTGGACTCCTAGAATTTATACGCTCCAAGATAATCCATTTTCTTAATATTAGCGTCCATTCGCGTTCATTCGCGGTTGAAATTGTTTACGGTTAAAGAATCCGCTTAATATAGCGTAGTTTGCATTGCGAAACGCTTTTTTTCAGCAAAACCTAGCGCATGCGTTTTAACGAAAAGCTACAGCAGCAAATCACTTCCACCGGATCGAGATTATGTGTCGGGCTCGACCCAAGGCCCGGCGATGGCGGAGCGGAAGCCGCGAAGGAGTTCCTCTCCCGCGTGATCGAAGAAACCGCCGACTATGCCGCTGCGTTCAAACCTAACATGGCATACTTCGAAGCAATGGGGATTTCCGGGATTCGCGTGCTTGAAGAAATTCTCAAACAAATCCCAAGCCATATCCCCATCATTCTCGATGCGAAACGCAGCGACATCGGCGAGACCCAGAAATACTATGCGCAGGGATATTTCAACGGCTGGAATGTCGATGCGGTAACACTGAACCCTTTTCTCGGTTATGATTCCATTGAGCCGTTTCTCGATTACCCCGGAAAAGCGGTTTACCTCCTCGCCGTGACATCGAATGCCGGTACTGCGGATTTCCAACAACAGGATCTCAAAGACGGACGCAAGGTGTTCGAGCTTGTCACCGCTCTCGGCGCGCGCGCAAAATCCGAAGGTCGTGCGACCGATGTCGGCTATGTCGTGGGGCTGACGAATTCAGAGAGCGTCTTGCCGAAAATGCCGGACGCGCCACTGTTGGTTCCCGGTCTCGGCGCGCAGGGTGGCGATCTCGGAGCCCTCGCTGCCGCAGGGCGCATCGCTCCTGATGTCATCAACGTTTCACGTGGTATCCTCTACGCCCAAGACGGCCTGAGCTTCCGCGAACGTGCAAAATTCTGGATGGAGAAAATTGCACTCGGCTACCAAAGCGCTTAGGGTATTCCATTCGTTATGAAAAAACCCAACGGCAACACATACTCCGGCCTCTCGCCTCAGAAAGGTTGGCCCGGGCGTAATGCGAAATTCCTCAGGCATCACGTTGTTCCGGGTATGTTCAAAAAGATGGGTGGCACGATTCTCGAGCCTATCCTCACCCCACCAGCCGAAGATCGCGT
>JBIIFS010000098.1:0-6829 GCA_044237185.1 Luteolibacter sp. | reverse complement strand
CGCATCGCGGAGATGGATTCACGAGCGACTACTTTTCCACCGACCGCAGCTTGGATCGCGACGACGAAGAGGTGCGAGGGAATCACTTCCTTCAAACGCTCCGCGAGTTTACGACCGTAGCCCTCGGCTTTGTCGCGGTGGACGATGGTCGAAAACGCCTCCACCGGATCCCCGGCGATGAGCATGTCCATTTTCACCATTTTTGCCGCGCGGTAGCCGGCATGCTCGTAATCCATCGATCCGTAACCTTTGGTTTGGGATTTCAGGCGATCGTTGAAATCGACAAGAATTTCCGATAGAGGAAGCACACAGGAAAGCATGACACGCATGTCATCGATGGTTTCGGTGTTTGTCACCTCACCACGTTTTTCCAACACGAGCTGCATCATGTCACCGATGTATTCTCCGGGAACCATGATGTAGACATTCACGATGGGCTCGCGAATTTCCTGAATGACTTGGGTTTCAGGAAACAAGGTCGGGTTATCGACGATCACATGGGTGCCATCGGTAAGATCCACGTGATAAATGACCGATGGGTAAGTCGAGATCACGTCCATATCGAATTCGCGGCGCAACCGTTCCTGAATAATTTCCATGTGCAACAACCCGAGGAATCCACAGCGGAATCCAAAGCCCAGCGCGGTCGAGCTTTCTTGGGAAAAGGTGAATGCCGGATCGTTGATTTGAAGTTTCCCCATCGCCATTTTCAAAGCTTCGTAGTCCGATGAATCTACCGGATAGATTCCCGAGAAAACCATGGGCTGGATTTCCTTGTAACCCGGCAGAGCCTCTGGGCAGGGGTGGGTCGAATCGGTCATCGTATCGCCGATCTTTACCTCGCTGGCGGATTTCATGTTCGCGATCACGTAACCTACATCGCCCGGCAGAAGGATTTCTCTCGCACTCATTTTCGGTGTGAACACGCCGACCTCTTTAATCTCATAGGTTTTATCGGTTGCGAAGAGTTTGACCCGCTGGCCACGTTTTATCGTTCCGGAAAACACTCGCACATAGGAAACCACGCCGCGATAGGTGTCGTAGAGTGAATCGAAAACGGTGGCGCGAAGGAGCTTGTCGGGGTTTTCGACAGGCGCGGGCACGCGTGCGACGATGGCCTCCAAAATTTCCTCAATGCCGATTCCGGCTTTCGCCGATGCGGGAATACACTCCTCGGCGGGAATACAAAGAATGTCCTCAAGTTGCTTCTTGCACTTTGGCACATCCGCCGCCGGGAGATCGATTTTATTTAAAACCGGAATGATTTTGAGATTCTGCTGCTCCGCAAGGTGGAGGTTCGCCACGGTTTGTGCTTCGACACCCTGAGCGGCATCCACCATCAGGATCGCACCCTCACAGGCTGCCAACGCCCGCGAAACCTCATAGGAGAAATCCACGTGACCCGGTGTATCGAGCAGATTGAGTTTGTAAGTTTTTCCATCCTTGGCCTTGTATTCCATCGCCACAGGATGGGATTTGATCGTGATCCCTTTTTCCCGCTCCAAATCCATGGAATCAAGTTGCTGAGCGGAACTTTCACGCATCGTGACTGTGCTGGTCATTTCCATCAAACGATCGGAAAGCGTCGTTTTCCCATGATCAATATGGGCTATGATCGAAAAGTTACGGGTCAGTTCAACAGACATGGATGGGAAAAACTTGATCGCGGAGCCACTAGGATCACCCCCAAAGTCCGCCGCGTGCGGATGGATTGCACGAAACCGGAGGAATTACAGCAAAAAACAACAACTAAACCTTAAATTCTAAATTTTAAATCCTAAACAAACCAAGAACTCTTGCTTTGCGGCTTCGTGCCCCCCGTAGCTTCAGCGAAGTGGGGTGCGTTGAAATTACGCCTCCCTAGCCATCAACTCCGCTTCTTCTTCATGGGAGTGGATCTGCAAGGTCACTTGCACGCCCTCTTTCTCGGCGGCAGCCTTCAAAACACTGCGAATCGCGGATGCAGTGAACCCATTCCGCCCGATCAGCATCGCCACGTCCTCCCGGCTCAGCACCAGCTTGAACCTCAGGCGCTTCGGGCCGAGCTCAGCCACTTTCAACTGCGCCTGCTCAGGCTTATCAATCAGCTTTACAGCCACAAACTGCAGGAAATTCTTTAATCTATCGGTAACCGCTTGCATGAAACCATTGTTACGCAACTTCGCCCGCACCGCAAGACCAGAAAGACACGGAGACAGAAGACACAAGACCGGAAGCTGCTAAACATTAGATATTCATATAAATGGACCGCGCGACTCCAGTATGTCCGTCGTAGCCTCGGCGCAGTTGGATCGCGCTCCAATGAGTTTAGTATTCACTCTTCACCATTCACGCTTCACCATTTCCATAAATGACCCTAACCCATCCATCCGGAATCAGCGCAACCGTTAGACCGTTTGGTGCCACCTTGAGGAGCCTTTTTGTGCCTGATCGGGAGGGCCGGATCGCGAACATCCTGGTTGGCTTTGAAAATGAAGATGACTGGCTGCAAAACGACCCGCATTTTGGCTGCACGATCGGGCGCTTCGCAAACCGCATCGCCAATGGACAATTCAATCTAACAGGAAATCACCAGCAATCCATCCTCCTGCACGAACTACAAATCTATTCGGAAAGATACCTACCTGTCGATTCCACGCTCATTCCTATGGGAGAAGTTTACGAAAATGTGATGACTCTTCGTTTTTCAAAGCCGATCTGATTTATTTTCGATAAGTTCCATACGCTGGATCGATCCTCATTTTCGCACACGCTTCATGAACTCCTCATGGGACAAGGCTGCTACCTCACCGCTCTCAATTTCTCGATCTCTCAAGATGGCCAATGATACAGCTTCGTCATCCTCCAAATCCACAGCAAGCTGGTAAGGATCCTGAATACTTTCCCAAAGAGTAGCGGCAAGCAAGGCCCGCTCATTGGCTGGCAATCGGAGCGCTTCGGGGGCGATTTGATCGATACTCATAGCATCACCACACTACCCCTAAACCATCCTGAGGAAAGTCTAAATTCTCTAAAACACCCATCTCGCTGCAGCCAATGCCGCATGGATTTTGAAATCCACCAACAAGCCTTCGGATTGCTTATCAGATAGAAACTGACGGAGTTCCGCGAGGGGGATTTTATAAACGGTGATCTCCTCACCGGCATTGCCTCCCCCTTCACTTTCCTGAACCAGTTGGGTGGCATGGTATAAATACGTGATTTCAGGAGTCATGCCTGCGGAAGTCGGCGATGAAATTAAAAGTTCGATCCGTCCCGCCCGATGACCCGTCTCTTCAAGCAACTCCCGTCCCGCTGTTTCTGCCAAACTCTCACCCTCAAATTCCGGTTCATCGCCCACCAAGCCCGCCGGAATTTCGATGACTCTTTGCCCCATCGGGATCCGGAATTGCTCGACCAATAGAATCTCCTCCTGATCCGTGATCGCGAGAATCCCGACACAAGCCACCGAGTTGGGTCGGCGCGCATAATCCCAATGCCCTTTGCGATAGAGGCCTAGCCATTGGCTTTCAAAGAGGGTGATTTCATCGGACATGCATGCAGAATGGGCATCCACGCGGCATCGTCAAAAACTAAAAATTTCCATGCTCACCGGACGATGGATCGCAAATAATCAGCTTCATTTCTGTGATTCGTTAAATTCTTGGTGAAAATCCTCCTGACGCTGGGCAAAAACCATCCCATGAGTCTCCCACTTTTGGGAAAGAAAGGTTGGCTTGAAGCAGTAAATGGGATTACTACCCGCTCCTACCGCACCGGATCTCATGGATCGCCACGACTTCGACATTCCCATCACTTTCAAACATCGCGTGATTTTCACTCGCGATGCTTTTGCCGTGGCAAATTCAGAACTCGCAGATATACTTTCCGAAGGAGGCGGACGTAGGGTGTTGGTTTTTCTTGAAGACACTGTAGCCGCAGCTTGGAAAGCCCTACCGGACCAAATCCACACCTACTTTCAAAAACCCGATCTGGATTTCCGCGGTGTCAGGATTTACGCAGGCGGTGAAGCCTGCAAAGCCGATGAATTTCTCATCCACGAAATTTGGAAAGAAATAGATCAAAGTCATATCGATCGCCACTCCTACGTGCTTGCCATCGGCGGTGGAGCGTTTTTGGATGCGGTCGGTTACGCAGTTGCCACCGCCCACCGCGGAGTGCGTCTCGTTCGCTTCCCCACCACCACGCTGTCTCAGGATGACAGCGGAGTCGGCGTAAAAAACGCCATCAATGCCTTTGGCAAAAAAAACTGGATTGGCTCCTTCTCGGTTCCCTTCGCCGTGATCAACGACTTCAAACTTCTCGAAAGCCAAGATCCGAAATCCAGTATCTCGGGTTTGATCGAAGCCATAAAAGTCGCACTCGTCAAAGATGGAGAGTTTTTCAAATGGATCGAAGCAAACGTCACCGCACTATCCCAAGTCGACCGCGAGCCTTTTGAAGAATGCATCAAACGTTCCGCACTGTTGCACGCACGCCACATCGCGTTGGGCGGCGATCCTTTTGAAACCGGCTCCAGCAGACCCCTCGACTTCGGTCATTGGGCGGCTCACAAAATGGAGGCGCTCACCAACTACCAACTCTCCCACGCGGAAGCGGTAGCAGTCGGTCTCACACTCGATACGATTTACTCTCAGAAGATTGGTTTCCTGAGCAAAGAAAACGCCGAACGCATCATCAAAGTCCTTCAAGAACTCGGACTCAAAACTTATCATCCAGCCCTCGACTGGACCGATGCGAAAGGCAACCGCCGCGTCCTCGCCGGCCTTGATGAATTCCGCGAACACCTCGGCGGCGAACTCACTGTATTACTCCTTTCCGATCTCGGAAAAGGTGTGGACGTGCATGAATTCAACACAAACATTCTTGAGCAAAGCATCGAGCAACTCAGAGAAATGTGGGAGCTAGCGGCTCATTGAAAATAGATCAGTGTTGATTAGCGATTATTGATTTCCAATGGTTGATTTTATATTTGTTAGAATATTACCCCGATACGCTTGCGTATCGGGCTTCTAAAAACTAGACTGTTTGCCAAAAGTCCTTGCGTAAAAGGCCGAGCGATGGGGTCACTAGTTCAAGGCGCGATGAGGGCGCAAAGCTAATCCTTCCTCGTCCCCTCAAGGGACGCATTCCGCTTGGACGGAGTGGAGCGCAGCCAAACTAGGAACTAGGAACGATTAACAAAACCAATCACTACTTCGAAAGCAATTCGATCATCAGTTTGCCCATGCCTTCTCCTACTTTCATGTAGGTATCATGGTCGCCACCGTAGTGACCTCCGCTTGCTCCCTTAGCGACAGGCTTCGAATAGAATACTGCAGCTTTATCTTTATTCTCTGGGAGAGCCGCGAAGTCGAACATCTTCTGTGACAGAGGTGCGGACTTATCGTGTTCACCCAATGTGGCGCAAACAAACTTCGCGTTAGGTGCGTTGAAATCTTTTTTGAGGTCGTTGAAAAGAAAGGCTAGGTTCTTGTCGTAATTCTCGACGCTGCCCTTGCCTGGCTCAGCATTTCCCTGCCACCAGAAAAATCCTGCAACTTCGAATTTCGTGGCACCGGGATAATAGGTTACCAAATCTTTAAGTGCAGTTTGGGCCGCACCTACGTCTTGGTCATATTGAAGACCCGCATACCAACCACCATTTGCTGCTTTAGCTGCCTCACTGACTTTCCGATTTGAGCTCTCCGAGTCTCCTTGGTATGATCCACCTTTTGCTCCGGTGCCTACCGCGCTCGGCGGCAACAAATCCCAACCCAAAGCGCGGTTACCCACACACGATTTCAGTATCATGACAGGGGCATCAATCGCGTGACCCAAATAATTTCCGATGCCGACTTCTGGGCCAAATTTCCCACCACCATTCCCATTTTCAGCGGTTAACCAATCATTGTATCTCTGTTGAGCCATACAGAAAAAGACATTGCGAACATCCTTCCGCACGATCCAGTTTCCACCATCGTCAACAAGATATGGATAGCTCGCAGCAGCGACTCCTTTAAGTGCACCTGTATTTCCGAAGCCAAGCATGTTGGATTGACCCATCATGACAAACACCTGAACCGGCTTACTCATGTCAGCCTCCTTGCCGTCGGGATCAGGAAGCACATCAGGAATACTGCCCTTGACCTTTGCACCACCACCAGCAGCAGCATTACCCACTTTACTGGTTGCGGCAAGTTTGGGTCCGTTTTCCTTGGCGTAAGCGATATCTACCTCAGAGAGCAACTCTTGCTTAAATGTCATCTCGCGACCTTTCATCTTAACGGTCACATTGCCAGCAGCCTCGTCGTAAGAAACAAGTTCACCCTCAAAGGTTTTACTGGGATCGGAGGCGTTGGTCCAGGTGCGAGCTTGGGCAACTGCGATAATGGCACCACATGCAAGAAAAGTAGCGAGGAATTTGGATTTCATGTCAGATTTAAGGGTTCTCTACGATTACAGTGCCAAATCTGGATCATTTCATGACGCTGTCGAGCCGAAATCCACATCAGTGCAGGGTTAAATGAATGAATGAATGCTAGAAATTTGCTTTTTCACCCGGCGGAGAATACACTGCGGAGCCGGTCTGGGAAGGGGAAAAGGGGGTTGACGTTGTGTTCTTGGCATGGCGGTTGATAGAGATTCGGTTCCGGAAAGTCCTTGTAGGTGCGCCATTTCCAGCCCTGCTTGTAGATCGGAATATCGAAGTGGAAGAACATGCCCAGCTCCATATCGTGCCAGGCCTGCTGTGCGGCATTGGGTAAAACCAGACTGCGGTCGGTCGGTTCAGCGGCACCCAATGCGCGCTGCAGTGCGTAGGCCGCAGGCGCCAGCGCGGAAGTTTTTA
>JBIIFS010000097.1:0-6923 GCA_044237185.1 Luteolibacter sp. | reverse complement strand
CACCAACCAGATCAAACTTCTGAACATACTCTCTGGCTCATCATCCCAGCCCTTAAGGCAAGGCAATAGCTGCAAATTTCATTTCCATTTTCCCAAACCACGACCATCATCCCCGCACATGCTACCGATTCTCATCACAGGAAAGTCCGGACGAATGGGTCTGGCCGTCGCCGAAGCCACCATGGCCAATCCCGGAACCGTCATTGCCGCAACCCACGATGCCGGTGAAGATCTGGATGCCGCCGTAGAAGCCGCGAAGTGTATCATTGATTTCACGGTGCACTCGTTTTCCACAACCCTGGTCGAAACCGCAGTGCGCCATCAAGTCGCCTTGGTCATGGGAACCACCGGCCACACCGATGCCGAACTCGCGACCATCCACGCCGCAGCAAAAGTCATCCCTATCGTTCACGCCCCGAACTTCTCCGTCGGCGTTAACACTCTGTTCTGGCTCACCAGCCGGGCCGCACGCATTTTAAAACAAGACACCTTCGATATCGAAGTCACGGAAATGCATCACCGTCATAAAATCGATGCACCATCTGGGACCGCGCGGCGGCTTTTGGAAATTCTCAACGAAGAAACCGGCACTTCCTACCAAGACGATATCGCACATGGCCGCTTCGGAAATATCGGACCTCGCAAGCCCCGCGAAATCGGCATGCACACCCTACGCGGTGGGGATGTGGTCGGAGATCATACGGTCATGTTCGCCGCCGATGGTGAACGCGTGGAACTTACCCACAAGGCTTCATCCCGCATGACCTTTGCCTCCGGCGCCGTTCGCGCCGCTCTCTGGTTGCAAGACAAACCCGCTGGCCTCTACGACATGCAGGACGTGCTTGATCTTAAGTAATTCCATCGTTTTTCCATGAAGCCACTTTTAGTCATCCTGCTTGGGAGCCTTCTTTGCTGCTGTAAGCCCGCATCAACATCCACTGACTCATCCGAAGCCAAATCTACCCTGAACAGCGAACTCGTTCGCTCTACCGTGCGTGTGAATTCCTCCAGCCAATCATGGAGCCCTGCCCAGCCATGGGAAAAAAATCCCCCCAGCAGCCTGCGCTCCCTTGGAGTGATTGTGAAACCCGGTCAGATTTTGACCAGCGCTGAAATGGTTGCAAATGCCACCTATCTTGAGTTCGAACTCATTGACAGCTCGAAGACTATCGAGGCTAAAACCATCGCGGTCGATTACGAGGCTAACCTTGCCCTTCTATCTGTGAAGAACGAAGGGGAATCCGAAGCCTTCTTCGCCAATACCACCCCTATCCTCATGGCTAAACCGCCAGCCATGGGTGGTAATCTCCATATCCTGCAAATCGAAGACAATGGCACTCCGTTGATGACAGATGGCAAACTTCAATCCGTCGAGCTCAGCGCAAGCTTTCTAACAGGACAGTCCTTCCTCAGTTACCTTGTCAAAGCCTCCATGCAGAGCGCGGCGAGCAGTTTTTCCCTGCCTGTTATCGGTGATGGTAAACTCGCCGGCATCCTACTGAGCTACGACAACGAAGACCAAATTTCAACTGTACTTTCCATCGACGTCATCCAACATTTTCTGGCAGATGCCGCTGATGGTGATTATGCGGGCTTCCCTTCTCTCGGCGTTTCCATCGCCGCAACGAAAGATCCGATTTTAAGAAACTTTCTCAAACTCGCTCCCGAGCAGGGTGGTATCTTTATCAGCAAAGTGCGTCGCGGTGGTTCTGCCGATCAGGCAGGAGTAAAAAAAGGAGATGTGTTACTCGCTGCGGATGGATTCCCCATCGATCGTCTTGGCTATTACCACCATCCGAACTATGGATCGGTATTCTGGGGAAACCTCGTCAAAGGTGAAAAGTCCGCTGGCGATACTATCAAGCTTTCCATCCTGAGAAATGGAGAAACACAGGAAATCACCGCCACACTCACCCGTGACAACCCGCAAGATGTTCTGGTTCCCCAATATCAATTTGACCGTGCTCCCAACTTTCTCGTCAAGGGAGGCCTGATCTTCCAAGAACTCAACCGCCCCTTGTTGGAGGCTTATGGCAAAGAATGGACCAGCCGCGCCCCTCTGAACCTGCTCGATACTTACGAGAATCCAGATAAATACGAAGATACATACGACCGTATCATTTTCCTCAGCGGATCTATCCCCACCCCCGCCACCGTCGGCTACGAATCCCTACGCAACCTCATCGTCAAGAAAGTCAACGGAGTGGAAATCAAAGACATGAAATCACTCACCGAAGCTTTCAAAAAACCTAATAAGGACAACCTCCACTCGATTGAGTTTCTGGATGAGGATTTCACCGTTCATCTCGATGAATCCATCTCCAACATGGTCGATGCTGCACTTCTCCAGCGCGGACTCAACACCCTCTCACGAGCCGAGTGATTTTATCTTACTTGAAATTTGAACTTTGAATGACCTGTCAGCGATGGCGAACGAACCTACCGATGAAGTCTATTCTCATAGCTCTCAGGCAATTTTGAAATTTAGCTACAGCCCATGAAAACCTCTCTCATCATCGATTTCTCAACCCTCCCCGAGGAGGGTATGGAGCTTTCCGGCGAGCTCGATGCCGCAATATTTGACCTACCAAAAGGCGATGCACGTGCCACCGGCCCGCTGACTTATGACCTCTGGGCCCAAAAATTCGAATCGGAACTCCTCCTCACCGGCTCGATTTCAGCCCCTTTTGAGTTCACTTGTGTCGTCACCCTCAAAAAATTCATCCAATCCATAAGCATTCCATCCGCCGCAATTACCATAGAAACGGGACATTCCGGCCAAATGGACATCGCAGAAGCCCTAAGGGAAGAGATTCTTTTGGAATTTCCTACGGATCCCCGCTGCGACGAAGGAGACGTTCCGGAACCCTGCGAAATAGATTCGCGATATTTAGCAGTGGACAAATCCTTAGATAATGATTTATCACCTGCACCCCGCAACGAGGGTAGCGACCCATGGTCCGCCCTCAACGACCTAACGGGTCTCAACGATCAAACTTAACTTACTACCACCATGGCCGTACCAAAACGCCGTCAATCAAAAAGCCGCCAGAAAATGCGTCGCGGCGCAAACCGCTGGAAAGCCCCTATCTTCAGCGCATGCTCCGACTGTGGAGCAACAATTCCTTCACATATCGCTTGCCCTTCCTGCGGCACTTACCGCGGTCGTAAAGTGATCGAAGTTGAGAGTTTCTGATTTGAACCCTGCATAGTCGCAACAAACCCACGCTGGATCTCCGGCGAGGGTTTTTTCTTCGTACTTCCATAAGCCAGATTCTCCGCTAAACAAGGTTCACAAATGAAGGTAGCACTCGATGCCATGGGTGGCGATCACGCCCCGCAAATCAATATCGTTGGTGCCATTCAGGCCCTGAAGAACTATAAAAAACTCAGCCACCTTTATCTCGTGGGGGATGAGGAAATTCTCAAAGCAGAGGCAGCCAAACACCAACTGGATCTCAACGACCCTCGCGTCAGCATCGTCCACGCCCCCGATGTTATCGGCATGGCCGAACCCGGTGCGAAATCCGTGCGACGCAAAAAACTTTCCTCCATCAGCATTGCGATGGATCTAGTCAAAGACGGCGTCGCGGATGCCTTCGTATCTGCTGGCAACACCGGCGCAGCTGTTGCAGCCGCCACTTTGAAGCTCCGCTGCCTCAAAGGAGTGGATCGCGCCGGTATCGCCTCTCCCCTACCCAACGAACACGGAATCTGTAACATCCTCGATGCGGGCGCCAACCCTGAAGCCAAGCCCGAGCACCTCGTCGCTTATGCTATCATGGGCTCAGCCTACGCCAAATACGTGCTCGGGGTTGAACAACCTAAGGTCGGGCTCATGTCCAATGGCGAGGAAGACGAAAAAGGAACCACTTTCACCAAAGAGACCTTCAAACGACTCAAAGAAACACCCGGCATCCATTTTATCGGAAATGTTGAGGGGCACGATCTCTTCGAGACCCAACTCGACATCGTGCTCTGCGATGGTTTCGTCGGAAACATCGTCCTTAAAAGTGTCGAGGCCACCGCAAAAGCCGTTTCAAAGTGGCTGAAAACCGAAATCAAGGAAACCCCCCTACGCATGGCTGGAGCCATACTCGCTCAAGGAGCTTTTAAAGCTCTGAAAGAAAAAAGCAGCTACGAAACCTACGGCGGCAGCCCCCTTCTGGGCGTCAATGGCGTGGTCATCATCGCCCATGGTTCCTCCACGGGCATCGCGGTGCAAAATGCCATCCGAGTCGCAGTCGAAACGGTTGAACACAAGATCAATCCAAGGATCGAAGAAGCCATGGCCATGTTACCCGTAGCGACCGTAGTTTCAGAAATCTAGATTTTCATCGTGATATCGGCAACATCGCTTGCTATTACTTGTTTATGTCACCTCGAGTAAAAACCGTTGCCTCGATCACCGTAGAGAAATTCTTTAGCTCGTATTCGGAGAGCCTCAAGCTCACCCTGCTCGGTGAACGTGTGGGTTTTGATCGCATCATCAGCGAGCCCGCCGTGAACCGCCCGGGTCTCGCGCTCGCCGGATTCTTTTCCTATTTTGCCAAGAAACGAGTGCAGGTCCTCGGCAACCTCGAAATGGCTTACCTCAGAAAATTACCCGAAGAAATGCGGGTCGATCGCTTCCGCCGCATGTGTGAACGCGACATCCCCTGCATGATTGTCTCCCGTGGAGCTATACTCGGTCCGGAGCTCATGGCCGTGGCGAAAGAACATTCCATTCCCGTATTCGGCACTTCGCAAATCACCATGAAGTTTCTCAATGCCGCAACCATCAGCCTTGAGCATGAATTTGCACCCAGCGTCACCATGCACGGCTGCATGGTTGATATGCGAGGCATCGGGGTCCTCATCGTCGGAAAAAGTGGCTCGGGCAAATCCGAAACCGCCATCGGCCTCCTAGAGCGCGGAGGTTCATTAGTCGCAGACGACATGGTGCGTATCAAACACGTGGGTGGCGAACTCATCGCAACCTCTCCTGACCTTTCCCGCGGCTACATGGAAATCCGTGGCATCGGCATCATCAACGTCGCCAACCTCTATGGCCTTGCCTCAATCCGCCCAGACAAACGCCTTGATCTCGTTGTCACCCTCAAACCTGCATCCGATCTCAACGAAGTTGATCGCATCGGCTTGGAATCCCGCTCCTACGAACTGCTCGGCCAGCAAGTGGCTCACGTCGAAGTCCCCGTCGGCCCCGGCCGCGACACCGCCCGCATGGTCGCCATCGCCGCTCTCGACCAACAACTCCGCCGCCTCGGCTACAACATGGCAGATGAGTTCAACCAAAAGTTGCTCAATCACATGTCGGTAAACAAGCCGCCGATATAAACCCATTGCCAAAAATAATTTCCGAAACTCGCATAAAAACACTTATGCGACCGTTTGAAGTTATACAAGCTGGTGAATCTCACGTCCGCACCAACATCCTAGAGCGTATCTCAGAAGTTTTCCGATATACGGCACTGTGAGGCAACCAAGGGGGAATTTTTATTTCCGTCAAATCGTTAGAATGTCAGCGGGCTGGCTGATGGACATTTGATACGAGGATTCATTCCCTCTTGCAAGCTCGCACTTTTCTTCCGCGCCGGAAACGTCTGGTGGAGCTGAAGAGGAGCGAAGCGACAATGCAGCGGAGCCAGACCTTTCCGGCGCGGCGGCCAACCGTCCCAGTTCGTTGTGACCTCTGACCCGGCGAAAGCCCTCCTGGGCGCGTAATGGCGCAACTCCCATCCACCTCGCCAGTTGGTCAGTCTTAGCATTCCAGCGGCAAACCTTGCCGATCTCAATATGCACCAAACATTCCTGCTGAACCGCATCCGGCCAAAAATGCCTCACCGCCTTGGCGATTGCATCACTTCCGTCACGAACTAATAGAAGTCTGCGAGCGTTGCCAGCCTGTAATCCCCGAGCATGCAATCTCGCGAAAAGACCCTTCACCACCTCCGTGCTCTCACTGCTTCCCTCCTCGAAATCTAACAGATGCTTATGGCCTTCAATATCGATAGCCAGCGCCACCACCACACAGCTTTCCTTACCCGGAAAAACCCCATCAACCATCAGCGCCACCACGTCGATCTTGGAAAGATCCCGTGATCGAAATTCATCCAGAAGCTCCTTACTGCGTAACTTCCAACCTTCGCACACCGTGCTTGCGCTCACGCCTAGCATCTTGCCTACCCCACTACCAGAAGCCCCGTGGCAGATAGCCTCAAGCACTTCGTCGAACATACCCTTGCGACGTTTGACTTCGCTGTAAGACTTCAACTTCACCTCCCGTTCTCGGCCAGTTGGAAGCATCTCGCGGACTCTGCGTTTCGATATGCGTTCTTTACCCGAGGTAGTTTGGATCGTGACCGTCTCGTTCCCAGCGCGACGGTGCAAGCTCACTGAAGGGCGGTATGATTCGCCGCACAGTGCAGTCACCTCCTGATCGAACATTGTCAGCAGGCCATCGCGCACGATGCTGCGAACCTGTTTCTGAAATATCCCGTTAAAATCCTCAATCTCGGCTTGTGCCGCTTCCTTCAATACTGTCTGTTTGGTCATGGTGTTGGTTGGTTTGAATTATTTTCCAAACAGGCGATGTCGGAACATCGCCCGATCAACCAGCACCAATAAATTTTAACATTTTAACGGAAAAAAGTTCTCTTCCGTGCGACCATGAGAGCTTGCGTTTTCCATTTGAGTTTTTTTTACCGGCGGTTCAAGGCGCGGTAGGGGCAGAGATGGTCTCCCGACTCGACTCAGTATAAAGGGACAGTCCTTATATATATTTTCCTATTGCAATATTGGATTCAGGGATTAAAAAGGGCGCATGAGACGTGCGCGTTGGATATCGCCTTGGAAGGATTCGTTTGAGAAGCCTTCGATTTACCATTGTATTTCGCGGGTTGTGGAGCGGCGCTATGCTTTTG
>JBIIFS010000013.1:0-23217 GCA_044237185.1 Luteolibacter sp. | reverse complement strand
GTGCGGATCCGGCCTTCACCCGGATCAAGGCGCAACATGACCTCGCCGAGGGAAATTTGATCAAAGGCACAATCGGATTTCGGTTTGATGTTCAAAGACATGACGGTGGAGATTCAACGTCTCCGCACCGCTCCTGTAAAGACGTTTGGGTGCCGGAAAGTGACTTTTGAAAACGCCTTGCGAAAGGCGTTTTCGTAACAAGTTTCTTGCAAGCTCCGTTCTATCGTTGATCAGTTTCATGTTGATCAACTCACGCAAGCAATGGATTGTGATTTACCGGGTGGGTATGCTGATAGGAATTTCTTTGTTCGCCGCCATGATGGCAATGACGAAGATCGTGACGGCTTACACGCCAGATTGGCAAGGAAAGGCACTCGCCATTTCGCGGTGGGGCTGGTTTTTGAAAAACCTTCCAATCATGGCTTGACACAACGATATAATTCGTCACGATATACTTCGTGACGAAAAACTCCGTACCTTTCTTTTTTCGCGCCTTGGGTGATGTGACACGCTGGCGTATTTTGCGACTCGTGATGGATCGCGCGCTCTGCGTTTGCGAGCTCGCTGATATTCTGGAAATGCCACAATCATCGGTTTCCAGTCACGTGCAGATCATACGTAAAGCCGGACTGCTTGAGAGTGAGCGCTGTGGGAAATGGACTTACTTTCGTATCCATTCCCATCATTTTTCTCTGCTCAATCAGATCATGAAAAATTTTCCTGAAAATCCGGAGCACAAGGCCGATCTGAAGAAGGCGAAAGCCCGCCTCAAGGATAGGGAAAACAGTTGCTGCCCGGGCCCTGTCAAACTCGCCACATCGCCATGCTACTCCACGAACTGAGATCTCTGCTCACCGATTACTCGGATCGCCATTTTCGCATCCGTCTTCCCGAAGGCGATGCGATTCCGCTTTCCTTTCACGTTACCGAAATCGGCCACGTGCATAAAACCTTTCTCGATTGCGGCGGAACACGCCGTGAAATCGAAACCTGCCAACTCCAGATCTGGGTCGGCGAAGATTACAACCATCGGATCGAGACAGAAAAAATGGCTGCGATACTTGAAAGAGGGAAAACGGTCATTCCTGACGATACGGTTCCTGTAGAGATCGAATACGAAGATCAGGTCATCTCCCAATACATCATCAGCAATCACGAAATCACGGATGAAGCTATCATCCTCGATCTCGCCCACAAACACACCGAGTGCTTGGCTCCGGAGCTCTGCGGGCTCCCTACAATCACCCGACTTCCTGCAATCGACGGAAAAGGCAATACCTTATGCGGCATATCTGGCTGCTGTTAGAAAAATTATCACAAAACTTAAAAAATGAAATTATGGCAATACGTATAGGCATCAATGGCTACGGCAGAATCGGCAGGCTAGCACTTCGCGCTGGCTGGGACTTTCCTGAAATTGAATTTGTTCACCTCAATGAAATTGGTGGCGACGGCAACGTCTCAGCGCATCTCACGGAGTTCGATTCTGTTCACGGCCGATGGAAAAAGGAAATTCATGGTGAAAGCGACAAGGTCACCATCGACGGTAAATCCTTGAGTCACACTGGCGAAAAAGACTTATCAAATGTCCCTTGGGGAGACCTTGGTGTGGATATTGTACTGGAAGCCAGTGGAAAATTCCGAACTCCTGAGCAGTTAGAAGCCTATTTCAAAGCAGGCGTCAAAAAAGTCATCGTTGCTGCGCCGGTGAAATCAGATGCTGCCCTCAACGTCGTCATGGGCGTAAACGATCATCTTTATCAACCGGACAAGCATCACATTCTCACTGCCGCATCATGCACTACCAACTGCCTCGCGCCGGTAGTAAAAACAATCCACGAAGGACTCGGCATCAAACACGGCATGATCACCACGATCCATGATATGACCAATACCCAGTCGATCCTCGACACCCCTCACAAGGATCTCCGCCGCGCGCGCGCTTCCAGCCTTTCCTTGATCCCTACCTCCACGGGATCCGCCACTGCGATTGCCATGATTTTTCCTGAATTGTTAGGTAAACTTGATGGTGTCGCGGTCCGCGTGCCATTACTCAACGCTTCACTCACCGATTGTGTATTTGAAGTCTCCAGAGCGACCACCGTGGAAGAAGTGAACGGATTGCTGAAATCCGCAGCGGACGGCGCGCTCAAAGGTATTCTTGGCTACGAAACGAGACCGCTGGTTTCCATCGATTACAAAGACGATCCGCGCTCCTCTATCATCGACGCTCCATCGACCATGGTCACCAATGGAACGCAGGTGAAAATTCTCGCTTGGTATGACAACGAATGGGGTTACGCGAGCCGCTACGCCGAGCTTGCCAGAAAAGTTGCCAACCTTATCTAACAATTCCATGAGCACCGCATCCGGAAAGCGCAACTACGCCATTGTCACGATGGCTTACTGGGCAGACACCCTAGCCGACGGGGCGATCCGTATGCTGGTGCTTTTCTATTTCTATCAACTCGGCTACAACGCGCTTCAAGTTGCTTCGCTGTTTCTGTTCTATGAGTTTTTTGGCATTGTGACCAATTTTGTCGGTGGTGTTCTAGCTTCACGCTTCGGGCTTAAAAGCACCTTGTTCATGGGACTAAGCACACAAATGCTCGCGCTGGCGATGCTTGTTTTTATGCCAGTTTCAGGGCTTACTATCGCATGGGTCATGGCCTCGCAGGCCCTTTCCGGCATTGCGAAAGACCTGACAAAAATGAGCAGCAAGAGCGCGGTGAAATTGATTGCGGGTGATGGAGAAGGCAGGCTTTACCGCTGGGTCGCGCTTCTCACTGGCAGTAAAAACGCCCTCAAAGGAGTGGGCTTTTTTATCGGTAGTTTACTTCTCTCGCAGGTTGGCTTCCAGGCATCCTGCGCCGTGCTGATGGGTATCGTTGGAATTGCATTAATCTTAGCGGCGGTGTTGATGCGCGGCGGCTTGGGAGACGTGAAAAACAAATCCAAATTCAGCAAGCTCTTTTCAAAAAACCGTGCAGTGAATTTGCTCTCAGTCGCACGCTTCTTTCTATTCGGCGCGCGCGATGTCTGGTTTGTTGTCGCGTTACCTGTGTTCCTCTCCACCGTGCTCGGTTGGAAATTCTGGCAAGCTGGTGGATTCATGGCGCTGTGGGTGATTGGCTACGGTTTTGTGCAAGCATTTGCTCCCACAATTCTGCGAGGAAAAGATCCCACCGGTAAAACGGCAACGTGGCTAGCTTTCTCACTCTCTGTCATTCCCCTTCTCATCGGTGCTGGGCTGTATTTCAGCTGGCATCCAGCCACCATTGTTCTTGGCGGACTGATCCTATTTGGCATCGCTTTCGCGCTTAACTCAGCCGTACATTCTTTCCTCATCCTTGATTACACTGATCACGATAAAGTTGCGATGAACGTCGGCATCTACTACATGGCGAATGCCTGCGGTCGCTTAATCGGCACGGTTTTATCAGGACTTCTCTATCAGCTCGGCATGCATACAGACGGCACCCTAGGCCTCACCTACTGCTTGCTAGCCTCCGCAGCATTCCTGTTCATCACTGGCGTCATTTCGCTCACTCTCCCCAGGCTAAACCGAGCAACTATCAACGAGCCACGATAACTCATACCCGATTTCCCCGTTTTGCCGTCTCCCTACCCCCTGCCTCACTCTCCCAGAAAAAGCAAATCTACCGCTTGATTTATTAGTTATTTAGCTAAATATATATTTATGAATTTAAAAGAACGCGCACAAGTTTTCAAGGCGCTGGGACATCCGGCGCGTTTGGCGATGGTTGACAAATTGGCTCAAGGCGAACGTTGTGTGTGTGAGTTGATGAGAATGAGTCAGCTTTCAAAGTTCAGCGGACCAACGATTTCGCAGCACCTTCTTGTTCTAAAAAGCGCAGGAATCATCGCTGATGAAAAACGTGGCAAGATGATCTTCTATCGATTAGCTATGCCTTGTGTTTCGCAAATTTCACTCATTATTTCCAAGTTCCCGAACACTTATGCTAGATGAATGAGTCCTTAAAATCGATGTCATTGTTCGAACGCCGGCTCACCCTCTGGGTCGGCTTATGCATCATTGCCGGAATCGGACTCGGTAAAATTGCTCCCGATCTCGCCAAAAGCCTCGAAGGTATGGCAATTTATGTGAACGGAGCCCCTGTCGTTTCCATTCCGATCGCGATCTGCCTTTTTTTCATGATGTATCCCATCATGGTGAAAATCGACTTCGGCGAGGTAGTCAAGGCCGGCCGCAATCCCAAGCCAGTGCTACTCACTTTGATCGTCAACTGGTGCATCAAACCTTTCACCATGCTCGCTATCGCGACTTTATTTCTCGGAATTCTTTTCAAAGATTACCTACCCGGAACAGAAGTCATAAAAGACGGTTCCGAAGTGGAACTCTATCGATCATATATCGCCGGAGCTATTTTGCTAGGGATCGCTCCATGTACCGCCATGGTTCTGGTATGGAGCTATCTGGCAAAAGGAAATCAAGGCCACACGCTCATCATGGTCGCGGTCAACTCGCTAACCATGCTCTTTCTTTACGGTCTGCTCGGCGGTTGGTTGTTAGGTATTAATCAAATGCCTGTACCATGGGAGGCATTACTGCTTTCCGTCGGTATCTATGTTGCATTACCATTAGTGGCTGGATATTTCTCACGCAAATGGATCATGAAAACCAAAGGCGCGGATTGGTATCAGGAAAAATTTCTGCGATACCTCACACCCATTTCCATCATAGCCTTGCTCGCTACGCTCTTGCTGTTATTCAGCTTCAAGGGAGAAACCATTCTCACCAACCCACTGACTATCCTTTGGATCGCCATACCTTTAACTATACAAACCATACTCATTTTCGCCATAACCTACGCCGCCGCGAAACTTCTCAAATTCACATACGAAGACGCCGCACCTTCGGCGATGATCGGTGCGTCTAACCATTTCGAAGTCGCGATCGCCACAGCGGTCATGCTTTTCGGACTCAGCTCAGGGGCGGCGCTGGCCACCGTTGTCGGAGTCCTCATCGAAGTTCCGCTAATGCTCATGCTCGTCCGTTTCAGCCACCGCACCAAAGGTTGGTTCCGCGCCGAAACTGCTAACCATAAATTCTCATCCCCATGAAACTTCCCTTCATTCTGGTTCTCTGCACCGGAAATTCCTGCCGATCCCATCTTGCCGAAGCCATCCTGCGTCGCGCGCTCGGTAAAAATTTTAGAGTTGAAAGCACCGGTTCGAAACCCGCTGGCTATGTCCATCCTTCAGCCATCCGTGCGTTGGAGGAAATCGGCATAGACGCCACGGGTCACCACTCCAAGCACATGGATCTTTTCCTCGATGACTAGGTAGAAACCGTCATCACCGTCTGCGGCAATGCCGACCAGGCATGCCCATGTTTCCCGGTCAGATGAACCGCCACCACTGGCCCTTCGATGATCCGGCGCATGCCACGGGTACCGAAGAGGAACAATTCGCCGTTTTCCGCCGCGTCCGCGATGAGATTTTGAAAGTCTTTACCGCGTATGCGGAAGGTAGGCTGGATGAGAGGAGATTGTAAAAATGGTGCGCGCTGCAGGGTTCGAACCTGCGACCCCATCCGTGTGAAGGATGTGCTCTACCACTGAGCTAAGCGCGCGATTGAGGGGACGGGCGGAGAAGATGAAACGACTTGGACGGAGTTGGCAAGTTGATTTCCAGATGACTATCGATCAAAGAGAGCGAATTTAAGATCCGCTTCGGAGACGACTTCGCCGTTGACGAGACAGCGGCACGAAGTTT
Source organism: Luteolibacter sp. (assembly GCA_044237185.1). Taxonomy (GTDB): domain Bacteria; phylum Verrucomicrobiota; class Verrucomicrobiia; order Verrucomicrobiales; family Akkermansiaceae; genus Luteolibacter. The sequence goes on along the minus strand of JBIIFS010000013.1, from coordinate 17,457 downwards.
GGCCGATGTTACCGCGGACTTTGGTCGTGGTTGCCTCGGTGATGAGCGTATCGCCCGGCATGACGGGTTTGCGCCATTTGACATTGTCTGCAGAGAGAAAGTAACCGATTTTTCCGAGGTTTTCGGGTTTGCGCAGCATGAGAATGGATGAGACCTGCGCCATGCCTTCGAGTTGAAGCACGCCGGGCATGATGGGATGTCCGGGGAAGTGTCCTTGGAAAAACGGTTCATTGATGGAAACGTTTTTGAGTCCCGTGCAGGAATTTTCGCCGAAGTCGATCACGCGATCCACCATGAGGAAAGGATAGCGATGCGGCAGGATGCGCATGACTTCATTGACATCGAGCACGCTTTCGCCATCGGGGATGGTGATGGGTGCCGGAACCATGGCGCGCATGCGGGCGTATTCTTTTTTCAACGTCGCGGCCATCTGGGTGTTGGGGCCATGGCCCGGTTTCACCGCGATCACGTGGCCGTGGATGCGCTTACCTGAAAGCATGAGATCACCGATCAAATCAAGGGCCTTGTGGCGTGCAAATTCGTTGGTGAAACGAACCGGTTCTTTGGACATCACTTCGTTGCCGCGGATGACAACCGCGCTTTCGAGCGAACCTCCTTTGATCAGGCCTTTTTCAAGGAGAGGTTTGACATCCTCGTAATACACGAAGGTGCGTGCTGCTGCGATTTCCTTTTCGTAGGTTTCGGGATTGACCTCAGTGGAGAAATATTGAGTGAAACGACCCTCGGGACCAACGTTGGTAACCGATACGCGGAAGGTTTTGCAGGGAACGATGGTGATGATTGTGCCATCGCCCATTTCCTGATGGATGGGTTCACGGATTTCCCAAACCTTGCGAGGGGCGTTTTGTTGCTTGATGCCGGCTTTCTTGATGAGTTCGACAAATGGAAGGGAGGATCCATCACCGATGGGTGGCTCGTTCGCATCCATCTCGATCAGGGCGTTATCGATCCCCATGCCTGTTAGAGCGGAAATCACATGCTCGACGGTGTGAACCTTGACCGATCCTTCGGCAAGCGTCGTGGCGCGCTCCACGGTTTGAACTTTATCGACATCCGCGTTGATGAAGGGTTGATCAGGAAGATCGATGCGGCGGAATTTGAAGCCGTGATTTTCTTCAGCAGGTTTGAGAGTCAGGGAAACTTTCTCTCCGGTATGCAGAGAGGTTCCTTCCAGAGTGGCGGAGCTGGCGAGCGTTTGTTGGCGTGACATGGGAATTGAAACTCTAAACTTTAAATCTTAAATCCTAGGAAGAGGTGGTTCTTCGGGGGTGGTTGGCTCTGGTTTTTCTGTTAGATCCGACTGATCTTTCTGATCTGTCCGCTCTTCGGCTGCAGCATCCGGAGTTGCCTCGGTTGTTGGCTTCTCAAGTGCAGGCTTGGCCTTTTTCTTGGGGGCTTTTGGCTTTTTAGGCTCAGGGGGGTTCGGAGGCTCTTGGACGATCAGGGTGTCATCGGTGTAGAGCAAGATGTGACCTTGTTGAAGGAGCCAGAAAAGATCGGCAGCGTATTCCGCAGGAGGAGCGGTTGCTCCTTCGGGAAGAACGGCTTTCCACAGGCCTTCCAGTTTGGCGGGAGAGTTTTCGCGGATCCATTTCACCATCTCTGCGGGACGCGGGGCCAATACGGCATCCGCAGCGAGAGCATGAGGCCTCGCCGGACCGGTGAAGAGCTTGCCCTTGCGTTTGAAGACCGCCATATGCTCGGCTTCGAGAGCTTTGCAAACCGCCGGGATAAGAATCGCAGCGTGTTTGCGAACGTGGTTGCCAGTGCCTTTGAGGCGGACAAGCAGACCGGGAGAAAGGTTTTTTGCGGAGATGGCTGCTGAGACGTTTGCCTTACGAACGGTTTTAAAGACTTTATCCAGAAGTTCAGCTGCGATGGCTCGTTCGAACTCGGCGCGTTCGGTGAACCATTTGATGTCGGAGGTTTCTGCTGGCGTAGGGAGTTCCACGGGCGCGGGGGCTTCTTCTGAGGCTTCATGAGTTTCCTCAGCGGCTACTGGAGGAGATTCGTCTGATCCGTCGGATTGAATAGATCCGTCGGATTCTTCTGCCGCAGGAGCGGGAGCTTGTTCGGGAAGAGGAGTTTGCTCGGTGGTTGTGTTTTCGGCTGGGCGGATGTAATCCGCCGCCACGGGTGCTGTTAGAATGCGCCAGCGGGTTTGGATTTTCATGGAGTCCAACCAAGCGTTGACGGCTTCCTCGGAGCGCTCGGTACGGATTTTCGCCATGTAGGATTCGAGCGGCATATGGGAGAAGCGCTCACGGTGGATGCGGCGGATTTCCGATTGGTAAGCGTGATAGTTCGGCGGTCCAAGCCATTCGCCGGAGATCCCGCATTTGGCGACGGATTGGAAATTTCCTTTCGGGGGATCGATCTCGACAGTCGATTCCTCGATGAATTGATTTCTCCAATCGGCTTTGAGAAAAAAATGCAGGGCTTCCTCTTTAGTAAGAAAGACGGCTTCTTCGAGTTTACAGCGGTAAAACGAGCTTTGTTTTGCTGAAATTTCGAAATGGGCGCGGCAGCGGGCTCGCTCGGCGAGGATGATTTCCGCAACATCGTAGAGCGGATAAACGCGCGCGACGTGATGGATTTCCTTGCAAATGAGTTGGATGGCACCCTTGTCCGGCACAAGGGTGACGTTCACGCCCTCGGCGGGAGCGATTTCCTCGCGACGTGGTTCGGGGCGCGGGCCGTTTTTTTCAAAGCGACGGTTACCACCGCTGCTGCCACCTTGGCGACGGTCATCACGGCGATCATCGCGTAGGTTGCGGTTGTCACGGCCACCTCGATCGTCTTTGCTGCGGGGGGCGAAATCACTTTCCTTGGGCTCGCGAAATTTCTTTTCCGTGCCGGTGGGTTTTGCGCGCGCCCATGCCGGACCAAGGGCAAATTGGTCGAGAAGGCCTTCTAAAGGATTTTTGGGAGTGTCACTCACGGGCGAAAATTATGAAGTAGGTTAAGAAAAGACAAACAAGGTTTTGGGCATTCAGGCAGTTTTCGGCTGGGGATGCAAGACCTTGAGGTGACGTTTGGTGGCGCCATGGTGGGTGGCAAGGACTTCCGTTGCGTGCTGGGCGAGTTTTTCGGCAAGGTTTGGATTGAATATCCGGCGAATCGCGAGGGAAATTTCCTTCTGGTCGCAAGCCAGCAAAGCCCCCTCTGCAGCATGCAGGTGGCGGACGAGGGGTTGGAAATTTTCCATGTGAGGACCGAGAATCAGAGGCTTTTTGGCAAGGATGGCTTCTGCCGGATTTTGTCCGCCATTGGAAAGAAAGGATTTGCCGATGATGACGACGTCCGCGTGCGCGGTCCAAGTCGCCAACTCTCCGGTGGTATCGATGACAAAGACCGCGTGGTCTGGTTGCAGGGGAGTTTCAAAAGCCGATCTCAGAGTGACGTGAAAGCCAGCTTGGTTGAGGGTTTGGAAAACTTCCAGGCGGCGCTCGGCATGGCGCGGGACGATGACAGGCAGGGCATTGGGATCAGCCTCGCGGATGGCGGATGCGATCAAGATTTCTTCGCCGGGAAATGTGGATGCCGCTAGGATCACGGGTCGACCTTTTCCAAACGAGTCCAGCATTTCCCAGAAATCGGCGCGTTGCTGCGGGGGGGTGGTGGATTCGGGATCGAACTTGATGCTGCCAGTCAGATAGATCTTTTCGGGGGCGATTCCGAGGTTTTCCCAGATCGTGCGATGTTCGTTTTCTTGGATGCAAACACAAGCAAGCTTTGAAAAGAACGGGCGCAGCAAGGAGGCATAGTGGTTGAAGCGACGCGCGGAGCGGGGCGAGAGCCTGGCGTTGGCGAGGGAGACGGGGATGTGGCGTTTCTCTGCGTAACGAAGCAGGTTCGGCCAAGTTTCACCCTCGATCAGAACGATTTGCGAGGGCTCGAAGCGTTTGAGGTAACTTCGGATCATCCATGCGAAGTCAAGAGGAGCGTATGTGACGCGCAGATTGGGGATGGCGGCTTCGGTGGCGGTTTGGTGGCCGGTGGCGGTGCCGGTGGCGAGCACGAAGCGGGATTCGGGATGTTGGTCTTGCCATGCGCGGATGAGTTTGAGGGCGGTGATGGTTTCCCCGACACTGATTGCATGAAGATGAATGGCGCGGCAAGGCTCGAAGTCTGAAGGGCTAAAATACAAACCGATCCGTTCGTTGAGGGCAGTTTCGAAACCGCCGCGGCGCAGCATTTTCACGATCCAAGCCGGAAATGCGATCAGGAAAAGCAGTGGCAGGAGCGCGCGGTAGATGAGGAGAGTGAGAAAGGCTTTCATGCGTCGGGATGAGCGAAGATGAGGATGGCACTGCTGCCATATTCGCGGCGGTCAATGAGCTGGAAATGAGCAAAGGCCGGCGTGGGTTGGTTGGACGAAATTTCCGCGATCAAGTGACCTTTGGGCGAAAGGCGATCAGCAAGGCTCGGGATTTGGAGGAGTTTGGCGACCAAATCCGTGTCGCCGTAGCCTTTCCAATACGGTGGATCCGCAAGGATGAGATCGTAGGTCGCGGCGTCGCGCTGGAGAAAAGAAAAGACATCAGCTTTGACCGTGCGGCCGCCATCGAGCTTGGCTTTTTTCAGATTTTCATCGGTGACCGCGATGGCTTGGCGGTGTTCGTCAACGAACACACAGGATGCTGCACCGCGGCTGAGGGCTTCCAGTCCGAGTGCTCCGGAGCCGCAGAAAAGATCCAGAACGCGGGCATCGAAGATCTGCTCGCCGAGAATTGAAAAAATTGCCTGCCGGACAAAATCGGTGGTAGGACGAGCGACGGCCGATGGGACTTTGATGGCGATACGGCCGGCTTTTCCTGCGATGATTCTCACTGGGTCAAATCTCAATTTTCAAAGCTCAAAGTTCAAGAAAGAACGGGAGGGGGGATTTTTTACCGCGGATGTGAAATTTTTAACCACGAATGAACGCGAATGGACGCTAATGAAGAAGGAATTTAACCACGGAATGCACGGAATACACGGAATGAAGATTTGTGTTATGGGGAGTATTGTTGATGCGACTGCAAATGTGTGGTAGCTCACACTCCGTGTATTCCGTGCATTCCGTGGTTAAATCTTTTGGGTCTCATAATTTTTCTAAAAGGTTTTCAAGTTGGGGAATCGGTGTAAGGTGGCGGCGATGTCGATCGAACCCATCAAAGACGGATTGAGGTCCCTGGTGCGGATTGATTTCTATGGGAATGTGCACAAACGCTTGCGCGGCAGCGATGTGGAGAAGCGCTATGCGACCGAGGTTGAGGTATTGAAGGTTCTCGAGAAGCGCGGCTGTCCTTATGTGCCCAGAGTTCTAGAAGAGCATCCCGAGGAGTTTTATTTCGTATCGACCAATTGTGGGCGTCCCGCCCCACAGCTTTCCAAGGAAAAAGCGGACTCCCTATTTGCGGCATTGGAGAGGGATTACGGAGTGCGGCATCTTGATGCTGAGCCGAGAAACATCACTTACTCGGACAAGCTGGGAAGGTTTTGCATCATCGACTTCGAGTTAGCGGAGATTTTACCAGAACCCCATCCCAAAGAATCCTCTTAGTCAGTGTCTCAAGAACCCATCATTCATTGGGCGGGTGCAACCGTCAGTGGAACGCGTAAACCGCGCAATGACGATTCGTGGATTGTCTTTTGCTCAAATCTCGATGGTGCTAAGGTGCTGGGAGAGGCTGGCGAGAGTTCAGTGACAAACCAGGACATGGTGTTTGCTGTATCGGATGGAATGGGCGGGGGAAACGCGGGGGATCTCGCGTCGTCGCTTATCCTTGAGCAGATGGCGCTGATGATTCCACAAACTTTCAAAGCGGCTGCCACGGGTTTTTTTCCGGATTCGATCGCGCATTTGGAAGAAGCTCTGAAAGAAGTTCACAAACATATCAATCAGGCGGCATCGCAGACGGAGGATAAAAAGGGAATGGCGGCAACGCTTGCGCTTGCTTGGTTCACGCCGGAAAATATGTATTTGGCTAATGTGGGTGATTCTCGGATTTATTTGTTCCGCGACGGCAAAGCCGAGCAGTTGACCCGTGATCACACGGCCGCATGGTTATCGTGGAAACGGGGTGAGATTTCCGAAATCGAATACCGCCAACATCCCCGCCGCGCCGCGCTCTATGAAGTTGTGGGCGGGGGGGGTGTCTCACTCTGTCCTCATCTTGCGGCCATTTCCTATAGCAAGGGAGATCGCTTTCTTATTTGTTCAGATGGTTTGATCGACGGCATCTGGGAACGCCATATTTCCGATGCCATGTCCAAGAGTGAAACTCCGCAACAAATCGCTGAAGCACTGCTCAAACGTTCCATTGAAAATTCGGGAGTCGATGACACGACTCTTGTGGTCATTCATGTGGAGTGAATGAAATACCTCACGAGGCGTTCAATAAACTCGGCAAATATTCGCTGCGGATGATCTTCCTGCCGCCGGTTTGGAGGTAGGAATCGGCATCTACGCTGACGACTTTCAATCCCATATAGTAGGTTTCATGAAGTGTCATGACGGAGGCTGCACCAAAGGCCTCAGCCAGGTGATCGCGAAGGAGTTTCGTCTCGGTGCGACCCAGATAGAGAAAAGAAGGAGAAATCACTGCGGTGGAGTTTTCTCGAATCAAACGGGCTACGGATATGGCATCCCAGTTTTGAGCTGGCTTTGCAGCTGCTGAGGTTTCTACTGGAAGGTTTGGTTTATTTAGGATCATTTTCATCTTGCGTTTGGGGGTCATGGCTTGATGGGTTTTTCGAAATGCTTAAGCTTACTTGAGCGTTTTTCTGATGATAATTACGACACGCACGCGGGTTTTCTATCAGTGAATTGAAATTTATTTGATGACTGGGTTGACTCTTTCGGTGCGGGGTCTGAATAATCCGTGGCGGAAACACTCTCAAACACTCACTTATATGGAAAACGTCATCATCATCGGAACCGGCTGTGCCGGATACACAGCAGCCATCTACACGGCCCGCGCAAACTTGAATCCCTTGATGATTTCCGGTACGCAGCCGGGAGGTCAGCTGACCACCACGACGGAGGTGGAGAATTTTCCGGGTTTTCCTGAGGGAATCATGGGGCCGGAGATGATGATGAACATGCAAAAGCAAGCGGAGAAATTCGGCACGCGCATCCAATACGCGACCGTGGAGTCGATTTCAAAAAATGCGGATGGCACGTTCAGCGTGAATTTGAGTGGCGAGACTTTGCTGGCGAAAACCGTGATCATTGCGACCGGAGCTGCGCCAAGGCATTTGGGTTTACCTAATGAAAAAGAACTCATCGGCCGCGGCCTGACTTCATGCGCGACCTGTGATGGCGCGTTCTACCGCGATGTACCAGTGGCGGTCATTGGCGGTGGTGACAGTGCCTGCGAGGAAGCAGGATTCCTCACCCGTTTCGCCAGCAAGGTGTATCTCATTCACCGTCGTGAAGAATTGCGCGCTTCAAAAATCATGGCGGATCGTGCTTTGGGAAATCCGAAGATTCAGCCGGTATGGAACAGCGGGGTGAGTGAATATCTCACCAATGAAAAAGGTGAGATGCGCGCGATCAAATTAAAAAATTTGGTGGATGGTTCGGAGAGTGAACTGGAAGTTGACTGCGTTTTCGTAGCGATCGGCCACGTGCCTAACAGCGGTTTCGTGAGTGGCTTGGTGGATCTTGATGAAAATGGTTATATTCTTCAGGTGCCGGGTCGGACCGCGACCAAGACTCCGGGACTTTTCGCCGCAGGTGATGTTGCGGATCATTATTACCGCCAAGCGATTACGGCTGCAGGCCAAGGATGCGCTGCTGCGTTGGAGGCGGAACGGTATCTTTCTGAGCATGAATAGCGGAAGAGTGAATGATGAAGAGTGAATAGTGAAAGAAGAGCGCGCAGCAGAATTCACTCTTCACTATTCATCATTCACTATTCCTTCCCTTGCTTCAGCACTTTGAAGACTTCCGGTGGGACGTAGCGTTTGACGGTTTCTTCCCAGCCTTCTGGGCCGGTGAGGGATTTGATCATGCTTGAGGACAGCTCTGCGACGTCGCGCGGTGGCATGAGAAAAGCGGTGGTGATTTCTGGAGCCATGTCCGCATTGATGTGGCGCATCACGCGTTCGTATTCGTAATCGTTCGGTGAACGAATCCCACGTAAGATGTAGGTGGCGTTTTTCTTCTTCGCATAATCGACCAAGTAGCGGTTGTCGAAGTGGTCGATTTCCAGGCGGTCACTCGCCGGAAGTGATGCGCGGAGCATTTCGAGCCGTTCCTCGACCGAGTAGGAGTAGGATTTTGAGGGATTGTTGCCGATGGCGACAATGAGACGGTCAAACATTTCGAGACCCCGTTGGATCATCCAGAGATGGCCATTGGTGAGAGGATCAAAGGAACCGGCGTAGACTGCGATGCGCATGATGGGAGTGTAGCGGGTAAAATTGTGGGAGGGGAGAAGAATTTAACCACGAAAAGCACGAAGGACACGAAAGGAAGATGAGTGCTGGGTGTGGTTTTGGATTTGTGGCTGGAGATTGCAGACTGCTCTACAGATATTAAAGTTGGCTATTTCAAGATTGTAGTCTCGGGTGAGAATTTCTCATGAACGTAATTTTTATTCCTTTCGTGGCCTTCGTGCTTTTCGTGGCTAAAAATTTCTTCGCCTACGCTATCGCGCACGATGAAAATGTTAGAGGCCTTTGAAGCCGCCGAATGGCTTATAGGTGCCTGTGGGGACTGTGACAGGTCGCCATTCACGGCCCAAGCGCCGGTTTTTGTTAATGAACTGGGTGGGATCCGCCCAGTTTTCCATATTCGATAAGACGCCGCTCCGGCCCATGCCGATATGGATGTTGTGACGCATTTCAAAATGAAGATGAGCCGGATACATGCCGCGGTTTGTGCCTATCGTGCCAATTTGTTGACCCCGTTTAATGGCTTGGCCGTTTTTTACGCTCATCTTGTCAAGGTGGCCGTAGAGGGAATCGATAAATTTCACGGAGCCGCTGGATGGGTCCCGGTAGGCATGCCGGATGAGCACGACATTTCCCCAGCCGGCTCTGACATCATGAGCGAAGGTCACGATGCCATCAGCGCATGAGTAAACCGGATCGCCGAGATCGGAGTTTCCGCCACTGCGTCCGTTCCAATCCTCACCAAAGTGCTGGGGAGAGCGCAGGCGCAGGCCACGGGCTTTGTAGTATCCTGTGCCGTTCGGCTTGCCGACTGGGAAGTCAAAGCCGTCCGCGATGTTGACTTTAGGTGCGGCGAGTGCGGAGGATGGGGCAAAAACCGCCAGAAAGAGTGCGAGCAGAACACAAGAAAACATCGGCCGACGGATTCGCCCGTATATGATCCGGATATTTCTGTGGAATCTTCTCATCCGCGCTTAGTTGAGCCTTTGGAGGGAAGGTCGGGCAAGAGAAAAGAAAAACGGCGCACCTTTGAGGGGTGCGCCGCTTGAGGGAAGGGTGCTGAATTATGGCTGCTCATCCACTTTCAGCGGACGATAGCCGCCGATGGATTTGAAGTAGAGCATGAGCAAGAGGAATAAGCCGGCCATGGTGAGCGGAATGAAGGAATCTACCTTGAGGGTTTTTCTGTTTCCAACGATGTCCGCATCGACAACGATTTGTTCGGTCTCGGTTCTTTCCTTAGAATTCTTTGCGGCCTCGAGTTTCACAGGATCGATGGAAGCGACTTCTGGGAATACCAAGAACTTGCTCTTGTTCTCACCGGCAGTCCATTCGGCATGGATTGCGGCGTCTTTTTTGGCGAGTTCTTCAGCGGCGAAGCGGTCTTTGAAGTAGCCGAGTCCCGGTCCACCAATGAGTCCGGCAGACATCATGCCGACACCGCCCATGAGCGAGATGGCGATACCACCTGTGCGAGGGAAGCGGTCGGAAACCACGGCGAGCATGGTTGGCCAGAAGAAGGTTTTACCGAATGCGTAGACCAGCAGGGCACCAAGGGCAGGACCGAAGGCGGACACCGCGCTGACCAGGTTGAGTCCGATGACTGCCAGAACGGCACAGACAAACAGCAAACTGACGGGTTTGAGACCCAGTTTGTTTTCAATGAAGTGGGCGCAGAAGCGAAGTCCGAACATCATGAGTGAGGTAAAGACAAACAGGATTTTGCCTTGGGTCGGGTCGAGGATGGCTCCGGTGATGTTTTGAATCCAGCCATCGGTGCCGAGTTCGACCGCGCCGACAAGGGCGTGAATCACGAAGAGAAGTGCGAGCATCCAGTGACCGATCGCGAAGCCAGTAAGCTTGAGGATCGAGCCGAGGACAATAATCGCAATCACGGAAGCGAGGACGGTTCCTACGATAGGTGTTTCAAAGAATGGAGTGAGAAGACCTTTGAAGAAAAGGTAGAGCATGAAGCTGACCACGGCACCGCCGAGGAGTCCCACGTCCTTGAGCATCTCTCCGAATTTGAGGCCTTTTTCGGTGGCTTCGGATTTTGGATATTTCTGTCTAAAGAACATCGCTCCGTAAACAACGGTCGGGATGAGGTAGAGCGAGAGCTGAGCTTTCCAACTCCAATCAAATTTATCACCGAGGACCCAGCCGATCACACCACCGAAGACCATACCAAGAGGCCATGAGGCGTGGAGGATGTTGAGGTAATGGTTGCGGTTATTGGGGAAAAGAGTTGCGACCAGTGGGTTGGAAACGGCTTCGAGCACACCGTTGGCGGCACCGAAGGCGAACATACCCCAGAAGAGGAATTGATAGGCGACTGCCTGGCTTTGTCCGGCGGTTGCGCCGAATGTGACGAAGGCAGAGAGCACGTGGAGTGCGAAAGCAGCGAAAACGAGTTTGCCGTATCCGAATTTGTCGACGAGAACCCCGCCGATCATGATACCGAAGCAGAAGCTGGTGAAACCGGCTCCGCCGATTGCTCCGAGCTGGGCTCCGGTGAATCCGAACTCAGCTGCCCAAGTTCCGAAAATACCTCCTCGAACGCCGAAACCAACTCCGGCGGCCAAGATGGCGGTGAATCCGGCCCAAAGGAGCCGCTTAGCGTTTGGTGCAATTGCTTCTGTATTACTCATAGATTTGTATTAGAGGTGCTGAGTGGATTATCGGTTTGGGAAGGGGTTGGCAAGAACTTCGGTGGGTTGAGTGGGGAAAAATTGTTTAAAAAGTCCCGAACAGGGTTATGCTCCGGCAAATAGCTAATAAAAACAAAGGTTCGGGGCATAAATCGGGTTAAAAAATCCACGGGCTATTTGAAAATAGCGGTTTAGGGAACGATGTGCCGCTTGTTGCTGAGGTCTTGTCCGTCGCTGCCAGCGGCGTTGGGGATGGCGGCAGAATATGGGCAGCGAGCCAATAAGTGCTAAAATGAATGAAATTCCGCTTAACCTAATGATTTGATTTCCTGCAAAAAATAACGGCGACCCCCGGTCTTGTCGGGCAAGCAGAAGATCGCTGCTACAAAGCCCCGAATCTTCGGTGGCGTTTTTTGTATTCTTCGACGGCGGCGAAAAGGTCGCCTTGGCGGAAGTCCGGCCACATTTTTTTGACGATGACGATTTCCGAGTAGGAGATCTGCCAGAGCAGGAAATTGGAAACGCGCATTTCGCCGGAGGTGCGGATGAGGAGGTCGGGATCAGGGATATCTTTGGTGTAAAGATGTCGGGCGATGAGTTCGCCATCGATCTGGTCGGGTGAAATCTCACCCGCCACGGCAGCTCTGGCGATAGATCGGACAGCGGCGGTGATTTCCTCCCTTGCGCCGTAGGATAGAGCGAGCACCAGGGTCATGGTCTGATGGTTCTGGGTCTGTGCTTGGATGAGATCGAGGCGTTTACGTGTTGCGGCGGGAAGGCGATCCAGATCGCCGATGGCCACGAGGCGGATATTTTGTTTATCCAGCTCACTGGCTTTATCATCGAGAAACCGATCCAGCAGTTTCATCAGGGCGTCGACTTCGTTTTGGGGTCGGTTCCAATTTTCCGAGGAAAAGGCATAGAGCGTGAGATACTTTACGCCGAGCTCGATACAGGCTTCGGTGACTTCACGGATGGATTCGGCGCCGGCGCGATGACCCTCCGCCCGCGGGAGTCCACGTTCTTTCGCCCAACGGCCATTCCCATCCATGATAATCGCAATGTGAGAGACGTGATGAGGGTTAGATGAGGTCATTGTTCGTTTTCTGGTTTGAACATTCCACCGTAGCCGGGTTTGTAGAGGAAAAGAGAGGAGTGTTGGGCGATGATTTCGAAGTGCGTATCGATGGAGTAGAGACGGACATCGTCTTGGATGGCGATGGAGGCGATGAGGATATCCATCCAAGGAAGGGAATGTCCGTTTTCACGCAAACGCCAGGCAAGAGTGCGTGCGTTTTCCCAGTCAGATTCCCGACATGGGCGGTAGGGAATAACGGAAAAATAGTAAGAAAGGTGTTTGCGCTCGTTTATTTTAGAACCACCGAGAACTTCTAGCCGGACGGGAGAACACCACTGAGCTTCGTAGACCTCGAGGAGACTATCGAGTGCACGTTTGACTTCAATGCGTCCTTTCTTTCGGAAGCCCTCAATCCATACAGAAGAATCGACCAGAACCATTTCAGTCAGGGATGTAAGGAGGAAATGGATTGGTGGGATCTTCGTCGTTCACTTTAATTGGGTCTGGATAGTCAAATGCGCTTTCACGGATCAAACGACCAAATTCCCTTGCGCGGGTGCGGCGGACAAATTCTGTCACGGCACGTGCGATTGCAGGACTCTTGTTTTTATCCCCAGTTATTTTCATAAGATCCGCCAAAATGGCTTCATCGATGTCTACCGTGATTCTCATGGAAGAAAATTAGCATCAAATTTCATCATTTCAAGAGTAAAAATGATGAAATTTGAGGATTTATGCTTTCAGAGTTTGCTTGCGATCCGGGCCGACTCCGACAAATGCGATGGGTGCATCGCAGAGTTCGGAGAGGCGGGTGAGGTAAGCTTGGGCGTTTGGCGGGAGTTGATCGTAGCTCTTGCAAGCGGTGGTGTCTTTTTTCCAACCAGGAAGAGTTTCATAGATCGGTTTTGCCCTATCCCAAAACGAACGATCCGCTGGAGGAAGATCGTGTCTAGTGCCATCAACATCGTAGGCAACACAGATTTTCAGTTCATCGTATTCGTCGAGACCATCGACATTGGTGACGGCGAGGCCGGTGACACCATTGACCATGCAAGCGAAGCGGAGCAGGACAGTATCGAGCCAGCCACAGCCGCGTGGGCGACCGGTAGTGGCTCCAAATTCACGACCGAGATTGTGAAGGTATTTGGAAAGTCCCTCGTCACAGGTAGGGAACGGACCTGAGCCGACGCGGGTGGTGTAGGCTTTGCAGACACCGATGACTGACTCGATGGCGGTAGGCGGCAGGCCGGTGCCGGTGGTGGATCCACCGGCGGTGGTGTTGGAAGAGGTGACAAACGGATAGGTCCCGAAATCAATGTCGAGAAGAGCTCCCTGAGCACCTTCGAAAAGGAGATTCTTCCCAGCCTTCCATGCTTTGTGGAGGACTGGAATGGTGTTGGTGACATGCGGGCGGAGACGCTCAAACGCCTTGTAGGTATCCGAAATGACGGCAGCCGCAGTGAAGATAGGCAGGTTGTATTTTGCTAGGATCTCATTTACTTCGGAAACACGGCGTGTGATCTGTGCTTCGGCGAAAGGACGGTCTAACAGATCCGCCATACGCAGGCCGCAGCGGTTGACTTTGTCGGCGTATGCCGGGCCGATTCCGCGTTTCGTGGTTCCGATTTTCTGATCTCCAAGTGAGATTTCACGGGCTGCATCGAGTTCTTTGTGGAAAGGCAAAACGACATGGGCGCGATCGGAAATCAGGAGTTTCTCAGGGCAGATTTCGATGCCTTGGGCTTCGATGCGTTCGATTTCGATGCAGAGGCCGATGGGATCTACGACGACGCCGTTGCCGATGACATTTATTTTGTTGTTCCAGAGAATGCCTGAAGGAAGGAGGTGAAGGACGTATTTGGTGCCTTTGGCGATAACGGTGTGGCCGGCGTTGTTGCCGCCTTGGCCGCGGATGACGACATCGGCGGATTCGGTGAGGTAGTCAACGATTTTGCCTTTGCCTTCGTCGCCCCATTGGAGGCCGGTGATAACAGTGTTCATGAATTTCAAATTTTTAACCGCAAATGAACGCGGATTGTGGCTGATTTTTTGGGATGTGGAAAGTTAACCGCGAATGAACGCGAATGGACGCTAATGAAGATTGGGTGGGTTGGAGTCTTTGGAGAGAACGACTCGTTCCCATTCCAGTCGTGGATTCTTGAAATTGATGATGAGTCCCAGTGGGAGTTTTGTGACGCGCAAGTAGTTGAGAACCTGGCCACGCTCGATATCAGTAATGCGATCGATGGTTTTAGTTTCGACGATGATTTTTTCGTGGGCGATGAGGTCGGGAATAAATTCGCCGACTTTCACTTGTTTCCAACTGACTGGATATCTCGGTTGTTGGAGAAATGGAATTCCTCTAAAACCGAATTCTACAACAAGGGAGTTTTCATAAATCTTCTCGTTGAGACCATGTCCAAGTTCGTTCGATATCTCCAGCGCACAGGAGATGATCCCAAAGACTTCGTCTTTGAAAATTAATTCGCGTTCATTCGCGTTCATTCGCGGTTTTTATTTGATTCGATAAGTTCGGCGAAGTCGGTGAAAAAGTGGGCGGCGTCGTTGGGGCCGGGGGCGGCTTCCGGGTGGTATTGGACCGAAAAGATCGGCAGGGTTTTGTGGCGCATGCCTTCGACGGTGTTGTCGTTGAGGTTGATGTGGGTGACCTCGATGTCGGCCGGGAGGGAATCGGGATCGACTGCAAAACCGTGGTTCTGCGAGGTGATGGAGATTCTACCGGTGCGGAGATCTTTGACGGGTTGGTTGCCGCCGCGATGTCCGAATTTGAGTTTGAAAGTTTTCCCCCCATAGGCGTGGGCGAGAAGTTGGTTGCCCAGGCAGATGCCGAATGTAGGGAGTTGGGTGATCAGTTGTTTGAGTTCCGAGTGAATATAATCAAGCGCGGCCGGATCTCCTGGGCCGTTGGTGAGAAAAAGCCCGTCAGGTTTTTTCGCGAGGATTTCCTGAGCGGAGGTGGTGGCTGGAACGACCTCGACCTCGAAGCCTGCCTGGCGAAGCATGCGGAGTTGATTGTATTTCAGACCGAAGTCGATGGCCACGACTCGGTATTTGACAGGAGGCAGCTCTTGGTAAGTTTCGGTTTCGCCGATGGATGCGTTGGGTAGAGTCCATTTCCGGGATTCCTCTGACCAGATGTAAGAGTGCTTGGTGGTGACTTCTTTAACGAAGTCGGAGCCCTCCATCGGCGCGGAGTTTTTCGCGGCGGCGATGGCATCGGCTTCGGAGAGTTCGGTGGTAACGCAGGCGCGCATCGCACCGAGTGAGCGGAGGTGTTTGGTGAGGGCCCGTGTGTCGATTCCTTCGATACCGAGGATGTCGTGGCGATGAAGATAAGAGGAAAGGCTTTCTTGGGAGCGCCAGTTTGATGGAATCTCACATAGCTCGCCGATGACAAATGCTCGAATGTGCGGGCCGGCGGATTCGTTGTCTTCCTGGTTCACCCCGTAGTTGCCAATCATCGGGTAAGTCATGGCGACAATTTGGCCGCGGTAAGATGGATCTGTGATCACCTCCTGATAACCTGTCATGGAGGTGTTGAAGCAAATTTCTCCAGTGGTGGTTCCGCTGGCTCCGAAAGAAATTCCGGAAAAGCAGCGTCCGTCTTCAAGGGCAAGGATAGCGGTCGTAGGCACGGGGCGGGAGGTTATGTACCTCCGGCGCGGGATGGAACAAAAAATTCAGGATAATTTTCGGAGTTTGGATCTTTTAACTCTGGGTCTACAGTTGGCGGGCATATCGAGTGTGTTTAACCACGGAATGCACGGAATACACGGAGAAAGACAACACCGAAGGCTTGGAAACTAGCTTAACTCCATGGGTGTAATTGGGGTTCATGAAAGCCTTATCCATTCCGTGTACTCCGTGCATTCCGTGGTTTGACATGCAGATTCGGGGTTTCACTTCTTGAATAGGGTGGATGGGGCTTTTGATGAAAGGGGTTGCAAACTCCTGTGGTGTATTGGAAACAGCGCGATGCAGCGTACCTTTGCAGAGTTATTTCAGGCAGAGGCTTATCCGCCGATGAGTCATCCGAGTGCCGATCCGGTGGTCAATGCCGAGGTTGCGAGGTTTTTCGGGCTGAATGGAGTTACGGTTGAGGGAGCGCGGATTCTGGAAATCGGCTGCGGAACGGGGCATCATTTGCTATCCGTGGCGAGCCGTTTGCCGACTGCGGAGTGTGTGGGTGTGGATGTTTCGAGGCGACAGATCTCCAAGGCAAAGAATCTGGCGCGGCAAGCGGGACTGAAAAATGTGAGTTTCTTTGAGAGTTCGATCATGGAATTCGAGCCCGAGGGAGAGTTTGATTTCATCATCGCGCATGGGGTTTTTTCATGGGTAATGGATGAGGTGAAGGTGGGAATAATCGATTTCATGGGTAAAAAACTCTCGAAACTTGGAGTGGCGGTGATGAGTTTCAATGTTGCAGCAGGCTGGAAGGAGAGAATGCTCGTGGTTCAAAAAGTGCGGGCGATTCAGGCAGTGGGAGATGTGGATGAAATGACCGCACTCTCAGTTTTCAGGGATGTGGCTGATGAGCGGGAAGCGGAGATCGTGAATGACATGCTGGCTAAACAGGCTGAGGTCTTGGCTTTTGATGATTTCGCGCCAGCAATGGATCCTTGGTCTTTGGGTGCGGTGATGAAACTCGCGGAATTGAGCGGGCTGCGGTGGTTGGGTGATTCCGTGACCGGAGAGAAAGGCGATGATTTCACGGATGCGGAGATGCGGACGACCTTTCGTTCCGAGATATTCTGTCGCAGCGATGTGACGGTTGGCGAATCTGTGCCAATTCCGGAGAAGAGTGAGCCCGACTTCCCAATCCCGAATTATCCAAAACTTAATCCATGGAGGTTGGTATGCGCGCAGGAATGTCTTCCATTGGTGGATCCCAATCTTAAATCCTGTATCTTTCCGTTTTCGCAACTCAAGGTCCTCTCCGCGATGGACGGCAGCCGTTCGGTCATGGCGTTGGCTGATTTTACAAAAGAGGTGTCACCGGAATTGGATTTTGTTCCTTGGTTGCGGCATGTGGCGCAGCGGGGCTTTTTTAGTTAGACCGGTTGCCAAAAGTCTTTTCCGAAACGAGGAGATTTTGAGGTTTGGATGATTAGCCGCTGCGCGGATGTTTGATATGTAGTTCCGGCCCGTAACCCACGGTTTCGTTGTTGTTCGTCAGTCGCGGATGTTTATTGCCTACGTTGCACTCCGGCCAAGCAGTGCGCGTTCTCCCAATACGGAGAACGGTGATGACTGGCTTTCACTCCTTCCTCACGCCTAGAAGCCGAGGGCTACGGACTC
>JBIIFS010000095.1:0-7042 GCA_044237185.1 Luteolibacter sp. | reverse complement strand
CCATATCTACCACCTCGAACATCCACTCTCCAGTGGTGATCCGGTCGGTTTCCGCAGGCACACGGCCAAGCTCATTCATGAACCATCCGGAAACAGTCTGGAAATCATCCCCGCCGCCTTCGGGCATGACGAAGCCTTCGAGGCGTTGAGGGAGTTTCTCAATCTCGAAAAGCCCGTCGATGAGCCACGTGCCGTCTTCGCGCTGTTTAACGGGCATGGTAAGCCGCTCCTCCAACGAGGGAACATCCCCGACGATGGTTTCCATCAAGTCAATAAGTGTGACCATGCCCATGACGCTACCAAACTCGTCGAGCACGAAAGCCGCGCGCTGCCCAGACGTGCGGAATATCTCCAGCAGTGCGCTTGCGCTTTGGGTTTCTGGCACTAGGAGTGGAGGGCGCATGATTGCGGAAAACGAGACGCGCTCTCCCGCCGCAAGCTGGCCGTAGATGTCCTTGATCGCCACGGCTCCCACGAGATTTTCGCGCCGCCCATGGTAGACGGGAAATACGCCATGTGTGCTGTGCATGATCAGCGGCCAAACCTCCTCGTGTTTTGCATCCCGCTCGATCCAGACAATTTTCGAGCGAGGGATCATGATGTCATAGGCCACGAGTTTTTCGAATCCAATGACACCTTGCATCATCCGGGACTCTGTCTGGTTGATTGATCCGGTGATCATACCCTGCCGGATAAGTACAGTCAGCTCCTCCCGGGACATGCCGCTGTCCTCCGTTTCTCGGACACCGAAAAGCTTCAATAATCCGCCCGTTGACCATGACAAAAGACTCACCACTGGTGACGCAGCTGTTGAAAGCTTGGCCATGGGCGAAGCCATCGCGCTGGCAATTGCTTCCGGAAATTTCATAGCCAGCCGTTTCGGAACCAGCTCGCCCACGACCAGCGAGAGGTAGGTGAGGATGCCGATGACTATGGCGAGCGATATGGGCTTCGCATACTCGCCGATCACGGGAACCACCTCCAAGATTTCGGCCAACCGGGTTGCCACTGTTCCACTGCCCAAGGCCCCAGCAACGATACCGACCAAAGTAATGCCAATCTGAACCGTTGAGAGAAATCGATTCGGGTTCTCCGACAGAGCGAGCGCCCTCTTCGCGCCTTTACTGCCATTGTCCGCCATAGATTGCAGCAATCCCCTACGGGATGAAACAATGGCTATTTCGGTCATGGCAAAAACGCCGTTGGCGATGAGGAGAATGAGGACGAGGGAAATTTCGAAAACCGCTGAATTCATGATGACGATAAAGGCAATAACATTCGAATACTGCCAGATGATTGCATCTTTGTCCAATCCATGCTTTGAACATTCCGCTAAGGGCTAGATATCCTGAAGCAAGCGTCAGGGTCGAACGCTCGTGTATAGCTGGAATCCCAAGTCCAAGGTCGCATCACGTCTGCGGGATCTTACCGGAGTCATCTACGACGGATTAGACTGGTTGCCAAAAGTCTAAGTCTTGAGGCGAAGCAGGTCTTGTTTACGGAACGACGCCAACCCAGAGCCAAGGACAAGCCGGTGATCCGGTGAAGCAGTCGCACATATTCTAATCAAACAAACAACTGCCTATCTAGTGAGCGAAACTGTATGGCTTCTAACATTTCATTGCCGGTGATGTTTTCTTTGCCGGCGAGGTCCGCCAAGGTTCTTGCGACTTTCAAGATCCGATCATGAGCACGGGCGGAGAAGTTCAATTCCTTCATCCCGTGTTCAAGGTAGCCTTTGCCCTCGGCATCGAGCTTGCAATGATCGCGAACCTGGCGGGCGCCCATCGCGGAGTTGGTGGTGAGTTTGTCTATTTTTTGGGGATCTGATTTCGAGGTTTGGGTAACTTCTCAAAATTCTCTCGTGTGGAAATCCGCTTACCGCTTTGCTTTTCCAAGTCTTTGCGGGCTTTACCTGCGACGGAACCGCCGTCTTTCGCGGCTTTTTTGTTTTCCGGGAATCCAAGCGCGTTGCGTTTTTTGGCAATCTCGGTAGTGGAAGCTTCGCCCAACATCGTGAAGATCAACTCCAGATCGGTCATGTGATCGCGGAGGTTTTCCTTGGGGTTGGAGAGGGCTTTGAACTCCTTGTATTCCAATGGAGTCATGCCGAAGGTGGCTTTGCTGATTTCCGCCGTGAGGATGGCGAATTCCTTGCCTTCTTTGACCCCGCGCTTTTTCCATTCGTCGGTGAGTTCGTCTCGGACGGCAATCCCGCGCAGGCGTTTTTCGATCCATTCCTCAGAATACCCTTTTTGCTCGTAGATCACACGCATGCGTTTGGCCGCGAGCTCGGGGTTCTCGATTTCTTCAAGACGCTCGTACCCGACTTTGGCAAGCCACAGCTTGAAGGGCTCGGCTTTGGGAGATGGGATGGACTGAATCAGGCGCAGAAGCTGTTCCGTATCGGCGACGTCGGTCATGCGCTGCTTGCCATCCGCAGCGGTCATTTTCAAACCGTGACAATCCGTCACGGTTTCATTTCCTTCCTTCTTGAGCCGTTCTTTGAGTTTACGCCAATAGGCACCGGGATCTACGCTACCCGTTAGAATGGCGATGACATCGACGATGGCAAACATCCATTTTTGCTGTTGGGCATTCCAGGCGCGGCGGACTTGTTTTTCTTCAAAGAGGGAGATTTGGGACATGGCGGTAGATTAGAAAAATAGTTTGCGGTCGAGCGAGCGGAATTGGATGGCTTCCAAAATTTCGTTGCCCGTAATGTTATCTTTTCCAGCGAGATCGGCGAGAGTGCGGGCGACTTTTAGGATACGATCATGAGCGCGGGCGGAGAAGTTCATTTCCGCCATGGCGTGTTCGAGGTAACCTTTGCCCTCGGCGTCGAGCTTGCAATGATCGCGGACCTGGCGGGCGCCCATCGCGGAGTTGGTGGTGAGTTTTTCCACTTTGAAGCGGCTCACTTGGATCTCTCTGGCAGCCGAGACGCGTTGGCGGATGGTTTCGGATGACTCGCCGGTAAGGGAATCCGAAGTTAGATCTTTGAAATCGACGAGCGGGACTTCGACATGGATATCGATGCGATCTAACAACGGACCGGAGATGCGTTGGCGGTATTTTTCAATTTGTTTCACGGAACAGCGGCATTGCCTTTTGACATCTCCATAGAATCCACAAGGACAGGGATTCATCGCGGCCACCAACATGAAGTTCGCGGGAAATGTTAGAGAACCGGCGGCACGACTGATGGTGACGGTCGAATCTTCGAGGGGCTGCCGCATCACTTCCAAGGTCGACCTGCGGAATTCGGGAAGCTCGTCGAGAAATAATACGCCATGATGCGCCAGTGAAACTTCGCCGGGACCCGGATTGGTTCCTCCACCTAACAGGCCCGCATCTGAAATCGTGTGGTGCGGTGCGCGAAACGGACGAGTTGTTAGAAATCCTTTTTTCGTATCCAAGGTGCCGGCGATGGAATGGATCTTGGTGGTTTCGATCGCATCGTCCTCGGTCATTTCCGGCATGATGGTCGGGATGCGTTTTGCCAACATGGATTTCCCGGTTCCGGGAGGGCCGACCATCAGCAGATTATGACCACCAGCGGCAGCGACTTCCAAAGCGCGTTTGACATGATGTTGACCTTTGACCTCGTTGAAATCGACATGGTAGTTGCGATGACTTTCAAAAAAAGCGCGGCGGTCCAACACAAATGGCGCGATGCGTTTTTCTCCACTGATGAATTCCCAAGCTTGGCGAAGGTTGCGCACCGGGATGATGTCGATACCATGGATGACCGCAGCTTCTGCGGCGTTTGCTTCAGGGACGATGAGAAATTTCCTACCGCAGGCGCGGGCTTTGAGGGCAATGGATAAAACACCTTTGACGGGGCGCACTGCACCATCGAGTCCGAGCTCGCCGACCACGCAGAAATGGTGAGTTTCCAGAGCGTCATTGCCACTCGCGCCTATCATGGCGAGGGCGATGGGAAGATCGAATGATGGGCCTTCTTTTTTCAGATCGGCCGGGGCGAGATTCACGGTCTTAATACCGACATCGAGTTTAAGCGCGGAAGCCATGATCGCGGAGGTGACGCGTTGTGAGCTCTCGCGCACGGCGGCATCCGGCAAACCGACGATGATGACGCCGGGATTTTCCGCATTGCGGGCATTGACTTCCACTTCCACTTCGAAGGCATCTACGCCCCGCAACGCCGCTGAATACAGTTTGGTAATCATATGAACATCTTCTATACAAGCGGGTGTTTATTTTAAGACAAGCAAGAAAGCCGCTTTTCGTTCCGTAAAGATGCATGTAAACCAAACCCATGAAAAAACTCTTGCTCGCGCTGCTCGCCTTCGCCCCATGTCTGTTCGCTGCGGAAGTCGAGGAAGGATTTGTGCCACTCACCAATGGCAAAGATCTGAGCGGGTGGAAGGTCGTTGGCGGAAACGGTCAGTACAAAATGGAAAACGGCGAGATCATCGGCACAGGCGAAAAGGTGAAAGAAAACACCTTCCTGATTACTGAGAAAACCTACAAAGACTTTGATTTCCGTTTCGAAATGAAGTTCGACACGCTGAAGGGCAACTCTGGCATGATGTTCCGCGGTCTTCAAAAGGAATCCAAGGACGGCAACGGACGCGTGCACAGCTATCAATGCGAACACGACAACGGCAAGGAGCGTTCATGGACTGCCGGACTTTATGACGAGGCTCGCCGCGGCTGGTTGTTCCCCGACAAAGCGAACAAAGAGCAATGCGCAGCCTTCACCGAACAAGGCAACAAAGTTTTCAAATGGGAGGATTGGAATGAAATCCGCATCGTCTGCGAAGGTAAACACATCCAAATTTTCCTCAACGGAGAGAAGCGCGTGGATTTCACCGACGAAGATGAGGCCAACTTCACTCCAGAGGGCTTCTTTGGAATGCAAGTTCACTCAGGCCAATCCACCAGCGTGCGCTGGAGGAACCTGCGGATCAAAGAGCTGGCTGCGAAGTAAACGCCTCGATCAGCCTTGCGGAGATCGCATCGATGGCTTTTCCCATCGTGATTTCCTGATCTGTTTCAGCGGCGAGGCAGGTCATGGAAACACCATCCAACCCGCAAGGGGTAATGGCGAGAAAGGGCGGTAGGGATTCACGCGTGATGTTGATGGCGAAGCCATGCATGGAAATCCATTTCCGCACACCCACGCCGATGGAGGCGAGTTTGCGATTTTCCACCCATACACCTGTTAGACCCTTGCGCCGACACCCCGCGACCCCGAGATCTCCGCACGCGGCGATGAGCGCGTCTTCGATCAAACGTAGGTGCAAGTGAAGATCGCGACCACGCAGATTGAGATCCAGCAACGGATAGCCGACAAGCTGGCCGGGACCGTGATAGGTCGCTTGGCCGCCGCGGTTCGTTTCGAAAATGGGATAGGGAAGTGAGTCGGGCGAACGCAGTGAAGACTGATCACGCAGCCTCCCGATCGTATAAACCGGCTCATGTTCTAACAGGAGAATTTGATCATGGGCTTTGCCTGCTAAAATGTCCGCCACGGTTTTTTCCTGAATTTCCAAACCTTCCGTGTAACTCACGGGGCTGGGAAAGATGATGATTTCAGGAGGAGGCGGGGACATGGTCTAAAATTTATAGGCGTGAATTCGGCTGGATGAAAATAGAGAACCACGGATGAACGCGGATGGACACGGATAAGTCATTAATAAAATACAGATAATAAATGTTATTTGTCGGAGCAAATCTCTCTAAATCCGCGTTCATCCGTGGTTCTTTTTTATGTTTGGTTTTAAGAATTTCTTCGATAGATCGCCACCCATTCTTTGCCTTCTCTTCCGGGGTAGCAACGGTTCGGAACCCATGAATCGATGCGTTCGAATTCGGGGGCGAAGCGGGCGTCGAGTTCTTTGATCGAGGCGTTAAACGGCGGGCCTTCGTCTTCTTCGCCAAGGTCGTTGGGCGTGAGAAAAAACACGCCGATGAGATGGCCACCGGGCAGGATGAGCTCTTTACAGGCGGCGGCGTAATCGGGACGGCGCGAGGGATCGATGGCACAATAACACGTGTGCTCCCAGAGGGCGGTGAAGGTTTTTCCCTTGCGCCAATCTGGATCGAGAAAATCACCGAGTTCGTAGGATTCCTTGCCTATACTCGGATATTCCTTGGCTTTTTCAAGGGCGAGCGGCGCGAGATCGAGGCCGAGAGTTTTGGGTCCGAGTGCACCGATCACGCGAACATCGTGACCTGTGCCACAGCCGGGGACGAGTATTGGGCCTTCGCCCCAAATGGACGGATCTATTTTTTCCAATAGCTCCAGCAAAGGAGGCGCGGCACGGCCTTTTTCCCATGGAGTATCTCCAAGTTCGTAGCGTTGGTTCCAATCCGTCATGATGTTTTCAAATGAGTCTCCGATCTAACATCTTGGCGCGGATGGGATCAGAGGCTTGCAGGTGGGCGAGGGCGATAGCCAAAGCATCGGCTGCATCGAAAGACGGAGTTTCCGCAAGGCCGAGCAAGGCGCGAACCATGAAAGCGACTTGTGCCTTGTCCGCTGTCCCTTTTCCGACCACCGCCATTTTGATTTTTTTGGGAGAGTATTCGTAAACCGGAATCCCGTGATCCGCCGCCGCGATCATGGCCGCCGCACGTGCGGCTCCCATGGAAATGGCGGTGCGGTGGGATTGGACATAGATAATGCCCTCAACCGCGATTTCCTCCGGCTGATGTTTTAGGATGAGATGAACAAGGTGGGTCCGGATCGCGGAGAGGGCGCCGGATTGAGGGATGTTTTTTGGAATGGAAATCACATCATAACCCAGGACCGAAGGCTTGCGCGGGTCGCCCTCGAGTATGGCATAGCCGGTATTGCGGACGGCTGGATCAATGGCGAGAACGCGCATGCATGGAGTTAACCCCAGTTTGGCGGGTATAAAAGCGGGAAATGCCGTCGGAACACTGAAACACGTTGACCCCATTTCTCTGGCATGTCAGCATAGCAAAATCATGAATGCGAAACTTCTCATCGCCGCTCCTCTTGCCTTGGCCTTCACCGCCTGTGATCCGACGGGCACATCCCTGAACG
>JBIIFS010000012.1:0-23580 GCA_044237185.1 Luteolibacter sp. | reverse complement strand
TTGAGAGAGATTCGACGTGATCCAGAATCGCCTCGAGCTGGGACTGGAAAGTGACGACTTCGTTAGGAGTCAGATCAAGACGCGCCAATTTGGCGACATAGCTGACATCAATGTGTGGGTGGGACATGAGATGCGGTTAAAAGTTCTTAGTTCTGGGTTCCTGATTGTCAGGAACGGGGGAGCAGATCATTCAGGGTAAATTCAAAAATGCAAACCACAGAATGAGGGTTAGCTGCAGATAATGTGATGCGCGCGCATGATCATCCTCCAACCGCCGACAGAATTTCAGAAACATCTGCCAATCTGCCAATTCCTTGATATCCACAAGCGAGATCACCGGTGGCGGGTTGGATGAATTGGCAACCATCGGCTTCGAGTTGTTGGACGTTGCGTTGGGTGGCGGGGTGGATCCACATTTTGCCATTCATGGCAGGAGCGATGAGAACGCGGGTTTCACGTGGCAGGGCGAGATAGACGGAAGTCAAAGGATCCGGAGCATGGCCATTTGCCAGAAGAGCGAGGATATTGGCTGAGGCAGGGGCGATAAGCAAGAGATCCGCGGTATCGGCTAGCTCGATGTGACCGGGCTTCCATGAATGTTTCTCATCTTCCAATGAAACCAAAACTGGGTGGCGAGTGAGAGTCTGGAGCGTGAGCGGGGTGATGAATTCACAGGCGGATCGGGTCATAACCGCATGCACTTCATGACCTTCTTTGACGAGCTGCGATGTGAGGTCGGCGGCCTTGTAAGCAGCGATGGAGCCAGTGATGCCGAGGATGATTTTCATTTAAATTTCAAATTACAAAATTAAAATTTCAAGTCACAGATTAAGTCGGAGCGTAAGAGTTACAAGACGGAGTTTAGCCTAAGCAAAAGCGCTTTCTTCTTTGGGATTTGAGATTTCAGCGCAGCATGGTTGAGGCTTTTTTAATGGCTTGGGCAAGGGAAACGATGTCCTGCTCGGTGTTGTAGAGGGCGAAAGAGGCGCGTGTGGTGCCGGTGATTCCGAAGCGGGCCATGAGGGGCTGGCAGCAGTGGTGGCCGGTGCGGACAGCGATGCCCATCTGGTCGATCAACGTTCCCAAATCGTAATGATGGATGCCTTCGATAGCAAAAGAGATTGCGCCGATCCGATCCGCCGGGCCGTAGAGATGGATGCTGGGGATTTCGGAAAGGGCTGCTGCAGCCTGATGGATGAGGGCTTTTTCGTGGGTATGGATTTCCGCGAGACCGATGCGATGGATGTAATCGAAAGCGGCTGCAAGCGCGATGGCACCTTCGATATTGGGAGTGCCGGCTTCGTATTTGAAGGGAAGATCGTTGTAGGTGGTTTTCTCAAACGTGACCTCTTTGATCATTTCGCCACCGCCACGCCATGGTGGGAGGACTTCCAATAAACTTTTACGGCCCCATAACACACCAATACCAGTTGGCGCGTAAACCTTGTGGCCTGAGAAGACAATGAAATCGGCACCGAGCGCTTGGACATCGATGGCGAGATGAGGGATGGCTTGTGCGGCATCGATTAAAACCATGGTGCCGTATTTCTTCGCGGCGGCTGTCATTTCAAGGACAGGATTGACCGTGCCGAAAGCGTTGGAGACCCAGGTGATGGCGAGGACTTTGGTTTTCTCGGAAAGGAGATTTTGGAAAGCGGTCTGATCCAAAACACCCTGTTCATCGCATGGAATCACACGCAGCGTTGCGCCGCTTCGTTGTGCGAGCATCTGCCATGGAACGATGTTGGAATGATGCTCGAGGGCGGAAATGAGGATTTCATCGCCGGCGGAAACGGGAACAATATTGGAGACGAGGTTGATGCTGTCAGTACATCCCGAGGTGAAAATCACTTCTTCGGGTGAACTGGCATTGAGGTATTTTGCGATGGTTTCCCGTGCCTGTTCATGGGCGGCAGTGGCTTCTCGGGCGAGGTGGTGCGTGCCGCGATGAATGTTCGAATTGATCTTCTCATAATAACGGCGCGAGGCATCCAGAACCGCGATCGGTTTTTGGGTGGTGGCGGCGTTGTCGAGATAGACCAAAGGGCGTCCGTTTACCTGCTCCGAAAGGATGGGGAAGTCGGCTTTGAGGGAGGAGGTAAGCATCTGAAGAGTGAATGATGAAAAGTGAAGAGTGAATTTTTTTGACCACGAAATTCACGACTGACTCAAAGGGTTATGGAACTAATAAAATACCAATTTTTTAAATGATGACTGTTCGATTCGTGTGTTCTGTGAAATTCGTGATTTGAAATCTTTTCCCTAAGAAAGTTGTTCGATGGCAGCTTCGAGAGATGGGAGATCTTCGAAAGAAATGACCTTCGCATCGGGGGCGATTTTTGAAACCAAGCCGGCGAGTACTTTTCCTGGGCCGATCTCGATGAACTCAGTGTAACCTTTTGAAACAAGGTATTGGATGGATTCGATCCAGCGAACCGAGCCGGTGACTTGGGAGGTGAGGGTTGAGCGGATTTCATCGGACGAAGAAACCGGGGCTGCGGTGAAGTTCGCGATGACGGGGATCTGTGGGGAAACGATGGCGGTGGAAGCGAGTTCGCCAGCGAGTTGTTCTTGGGCGGAGGCCATGAGGGATGAATGGTAGGCGCCAGCGACGTTGAGTTTGATCGCACGGCGAATGCCATAATCTTTAGCTTTGGTAACTGCGTCATCGATGCCTGCGCTTGAGCCGGAAATCACGATCTGACCTGGAGCATTGAGGTTTGCGACATCGACACCGGTTACTTTCGCGAGTTCGCGGATTTTTTCCTCTTCACCGCCAATCAGGGCGGCCATCGCACCATCGGTGGCGTTACAAGCCTCTTCCATGAATGTTCCGCGTCGCGAAACGAGGCGAAGGCCGTCTTCGAAGGAGAACGTCCCGGCAGCGGCATGGGCGGTAAATTCACCGAGGGAAAGTCCGGCGGCGGCGACGGGCTTGAAATTTGGCAAGCGGGATTTCAGAAGTGCAAGACCGATCAAGCCATGAAGATAGAGAGCGGGTTGGCATTTAGAGGTTGCGGTTAGAGTTTCCTCAGGTCCCTCGAACATGATGTCGGTGAGTGAATATCCAAGCGTTTTATTGGTTTTGACTGCGAGATCGCGAGCGATGCTTGAGGACTCGATCCAATCGCGAGCCATGCCGATTTTTTGTGCGCCTTGTCCGGAGAAGAGAATAACGGGTGAAGTCATGGTGAATTTATTAAACCGATGAGCTCGCCTTGGCTAGTCTTTCGATGATCTTAAGTGGGTTGGAGGGTGATTCGTGCTCACTGAGCACAGAGGAAGATGGAGAATAACAAAGCTTCTTTATAACATCTAATAGGAAAAATGCTCGATTTCTAATGTCTTTTTTGTGCTATATGCATTCGTTGACTCCACTTTGTTCCGTCCAAACTCATTCGCTGCGCTATATTTTCGAATTCGCTAAGCTCAGGGGTTTTGCGCTTCATGATTCATTATAAAATATGCGTCGTTTAGGGCAGGAATGAGGTGTGCAGGGATGTGTTTGTATGCATAGTATAGCTACAATGAGATTTGAAAACGTTGGGCTGAAATTATCATTACTGAGCTTGTTGCTCGTTCAGGACGTTTTTGCGCAGGGAAATCGGGAATTTTGGGATCTTGAGCCAATTCGCTATTCGGATACAATTCCGACGGATCGTTTGGCGGAATTGAAAAAAAAGTTGGCTATGCTCAAAACTGAGAGGCAGTTGCATGGGGGTTTAAAATTATTGGAGTTCGTCTTGGATGAATTGGATGTGCCGAAAGAATCGCAGGTTTTGGTTTTTTCAAAGACTAGTCTACAAAATAACCGGATCTCTCCGCAGACTCCTAGGTGCTTGTATTTTTCCGCAAATGCTTATGTGGGTTACGTGCCGGGTGGCTCGATCGAGGTGATCGTTCAGGATGCGGCCTTGGGACCGGTGTTTTATCTGGTCGAGCCGGATCGGAGCGGCTCGATCAAAATCGAGCGGGATACGAATCGCTGTCTCTCGTGTCACGCAACCTCACGCACTGAAAATATTCCGGGGATGTTGATCCGATCGGTTTATGCGGATGAAGAGGGTCATCCGATTTTACAGCTAGGGACTCACGATGTGGCTCATGAGACGGCGCTGGCGGATCGATGGGGTGGTTGGTATGTGACGGGGAAAAGCTCACTACCACATCTGGGTAACCGTGTTTTCAAAGCTGAGTCCGACCTGAACCCTTCGGTGGTTCAGATCAAAACCTTGGAAGGAAAGGTGGACATTAAAAATTATCTCAGTCCGAGCAGTGATGTTGTGGCTTTGTTGGTGTTAGAACATCAGACAAAGATGCATAATTTATTAAATGCCGCGGCGATGAATTATCGGCGTTCATTTTACTTCATGAGAATTCTCGATCCCGATGCGGATCCCGCGGTTGGCTCTGCGGGTGATATCGCGGACTATGGTGCAAAAGAAATTGTGGATTATCTATTTTTTAAAAATGAGGCGGATCTTGGTGACGGAGTGGATGGAGATGAGGCATTTCAGCAGATGTTCTTAAAGAGTTTTCCGCAAAGCAAGCGAGGTGACAGCTTAGCGGAGTTCCGATTGTACGGGAGGATTTTTAAAAACCGTTGCTCCTACATGGTGTATTCCGATGCCTTCAAAGGCATGCCGGCTCTGTTGAGGAAAAAAGTGATCGCAAGAATGAAACGTGTGGTAGCGGGTGAGGAAAAAGGTTTTGAATATTTGAAGAAATCCGAACTCAAGCGGATCGATACAATTCTTCGCGAGACCCTAGCAGATTGGAATTAGGCTCGAAATTTCACTCTCGCTCTGGAATTCTTGGCTTACAATCTTTGTCGTGGCCGTGACAAAGATTGTAAAAAGGATTTTTCGCTGGATTGAAATTTGTTTGGGCTGTTTGAGAGCATGGATGAGGAATTGAACGGCAGATGAGCTCGAATTATTTAAACGTGAGTATTGTCTCCTGTTGTCGCCATATTCTATCCTAAGCAAATTTCTTTGATCCCCTCAGGAACAGGTGCAATATGTTGTTATGGCTACTGTCACTATGAAGCAAATGAGAGAGATTGAGCAACGGGCGATTCGTGCGGGAATCTCCGAGGCTGCGCTGATGGAGTGCGCGGGGGTGGCGTTGGGTCATGCGATTGGAATTCAATATCGAGAGGTCGGAACAGTCGTAGCTTACGTGGGAAAGGGACATAACGGCGGCGATGCCTTGATTGCGTTGCGGGTGTTACATGAAGAATTCGGCTGGCAGATCGGGGTGCGTTCCGGTTTTGAAATCGACTCATGGGCGCAGTTGACCCGTGCACAATGGGACGAGCTGGATCTGGATGGTTTATTGGACGAGGGATTTGAAAAGTTCACTTATGCTCCGCTGTTATTGATTGATGGATTGGTTGGGATTGGTGCGAAGGGACCTCTGCGAGATTCCTTGTTGGAAATGGCGGGAGAAATGAATCGTCTGAGAAATGAATGCGGTGCGATGGTTTTGTCGGTGGATGTTCCATCGGGGCTGGATCCGGATACGGGTGAGGTTTTACCAGGAACGGTCATGGCGGATCGGACCTTCATGATCGCTGCGGCGAAGAGTGGATTACTTTTCTCACATGCAGCTAAGGCGACGGGTCAGCTTGCTTTGGTAAGGGTTGATGCTCTGAATGCTGACGATGCGGGCGAAATGGATTTGATTTGCCCCCAAACCATGAGTTTTGGAAAATCTCCGCGGCCGTTCGATTTTCACAAAGGCAAAGCCGGGCGGGTGGGAATTGTCGCGGGTTCAACTGCGTTCACCGGCGCGGCGTTGCTCCCGGCGCTCGGCGCTATCCGTGCCGGTGCGGGTTTGGTGACTTTGTATGTGCGATCAGTGATCCATGATTCCATGATTTCACGCCTGCCTCTGGAAGTGATGTTGAAACCCTGTGACTTTCCCGAGCAGTTGTTAGAGGAAAACCTAGATGCGATTGTCATCGGTCCGGGGTTGGGTGAGATGTGTCAGGATTTCACCTATGGTCTGTCTCAGTTGATTGCTCAACCTCGTGTTCCAACCGTTATTGATGCGGATGGGCTGAATTTCATGGCTCAACATGGTTTGAAAACGCATAAGCTTCACATTCTTACACCGCATCCGGGTGAGTTTGCGAGATTGGCACCCACCCTCTCAACACTTGAACGTGAGAACGCCGTTTATGAGTTTGTTGATAAAAACGATGCGGTGCTCTTACTGAAAGGCGCGAGAACGATTGTTGCAAAGAATGGTTCTCCCTTACGCATCAACTCCACCGGAACACCCGCCATGTCAAATGGTGGGCAGGGGGATCTCCTTTCAGGCGTTATCGGTGCTTTGCTCGCCGGTGGGATGAATCCCTTCGATGCAGCGGCATTGGGTGCGTGGTTATGTGGTCACGCGGCAGAACTTGCCCAAGCGGAGATCGGAGATATCTGCACAGCGACGGATACGGCGACTAGACTCGGGGAGGCGATGAGGAATTGGCGGAGGGGGTGATTCGTGGGTCGGGGCCGACAAGTCGGGGCCGCCACGCTTACCTATGCTTCCGGCTTAATTTTCCTCTAAAACTCCAGCAAGCCATGCTCTGGCTTTTTTTCGGTATTCGCTCTCTCTATGCATCCAGAGATCTTTATGAAGATGAATGACTTTACTTTCGGGGATGCTGAATATTTCTTCTGTTGGTACATTCAGGAAAGTGAAGCGCGCCAAATCAAGGTGTTCTTTCATGTAATCGGCGTCCTTGCCACAGATGAGTAGGGATCTGCAACCAGTCTAAATCAGAACGAGTTATCTCTAAATCCGCCGCCCTATCTATCTCCGCTTCTTCCCGCCAACCTTCTTCTTACGAATCGGTTTAGATGGTTCGTCGTCTAGGAGGGCCGTGTAGGTATAGTTGAAATCTTCAAGCTTATGGCGGGGAATGGTCTGATTTACGTAGATCTCGACGGATTTTGCGAAGTCCAGCTCGTCGGCGGTCAGGATGGTGAAGGCGTCGCCCTCTGCTTCGGCACGACCGGTTCGGCCGATGCGGTGGACGTAGTCCTCGGCGTTTTCTGGAACGCGGTAGTTGATGACGTGAGTGACGCCTGAAACGTCGATACCACGTGCTGCGACATCGGTGGCGACTAGGATTTCGAAATCACCGCTTTTGAATCCAGCGAGGGCTTTCATGCGGTCGGTCTGATTGATGTCGGAGTGCATGGCCGCAACTTTGGTCTGGCCGGTGCTTTTGATCATGCCAGTAACTTCATCGGCCTCGCGACGCGTGCGAGTGAAGATCATGACCGAATGATAATCGGTTTGTTTGAGCAGGGCGAGGAGCAGTTCATCGCGTTGATCGATGGAGACAGGGTAAAAGGCATGGGAAACGGTTGAGGCAACTTCGCGGCGTGCGATTTCGATTTTCACCGGCTCTACGAGGCACCAT
This sequence comes from Luteolibacter sp., assembly GCA_044237185.1. GTDB lineage: Bacteria > Verrucomicrobiota > Verrucomicrobiia > Verrucomicrobiales > Akkermansiaceae > Luteolibacter. The sequence goes on along the minus strand of JBIIFS010000012.1, from coordinate 16,148 downwards.
TGAGCGAAGGTTTGGATCGCCGGTGGCATGGTGGCGGAGAAGAACAAGGTTTGGCGACCTTCCCATGGGCAGAGATTTACGATCTTGCGGACCTGCGGGAGGAAGCCCATATCGAGCATGCGATCGACCTCGTCGAGGATGAGGATTTTCACCTCACCGAAGCGCATCGCGGCGCGGTAAAAGCAATCGACTAGGCGACCCGGAGTGGCGACGACGATATCGACGCCAGAAAGCAGTTGTTCCATTTGTTGACCGAGGCCGACACCGCCATAGAGCAGGGCGACTTTCATGCCGGTTTTAGCGCCGTATTTTTCAAATTGCTCGGCGACTTGATGGGCGAGCTCGCGGGTGGGTTCCAACACCAGGATTTGGGGTTTTCCCATTTTGGTGATCTTGGAAAGAGAAGGGAGTGCGAAGGCAGCGGTTTTACCGGTTCCGGTTTGCGAGGCGCCGATCACGTCCTTGCCCTCCAAAATCACCGGAATGGCTTGTGCCTGGATTGGTGTTGGATTGGTATAGCCCGTTTCTAGAACTGCTTCGAGAACGGGTGCGGAGAGGCCAAGTGTGTCAAATCCCATGAGAAGGTCGGTTTAGGTGCGTCTGGGGGCAGGGTCAAGGATTTGATTTGGTGGAAAGTGGCGGCGGATTCTATCCGCCATGCCAAATACCGAGAGATGAAAAAGCCATTTTGGCAGGTCGGATAGAATCCGCCGCCGCTTTCACCTTACTTCTTCAATATCACGCGCTCCTTGGTGAAGGGGTGATCGCGGGCGGTGATCCATACGGTAGGTTTGAGGTCTTCTCCGCCGCCTTTCATGCCGAGGAGGACGACTTCGAGGTCTTGGTTGAGCATGGTTTTGTCCAAGGGAATAAAATAGGTATAGCCGGTATCATTGCCTCTGACAGGGTATTCCCATGCGTTGGAAGGGTAAGAGACGGCTCGATCTGGCGCGCCAATCAAGCGCTCTCCCATGCGGAGTGCTGCGTAGCAGCCTTCGATCCCGTGTTTGCCTTCCACTGCGACGCAGAGGTAGGAGGTTGGAGTCATTTCATCGATTTTGATTTTCGCCGACCATGTTTTGACGACGGGAACGACATCTGGGTGGGCAAAGAGATTGTTTCCCGTCCACTTGGTGCGAGTCAGCAAGGTCTTGCCTTTCCATGCCTCGAATTCCGCAACTCGCTCGGGGGCGTGTTGCATGCGGAAGTAGCGCCACTCACCGGCGGGTGGATAGATGTTGAGGGTGTTGCCATCCACGATGGCTTCCACGAATGGAGTCCACGTCTTGAGGTCGTTGCTGAACTCCGCACCTTTCAGTTCGTTGTTGATCAACGTGCTGTCCAAAGCCTGGGTGAGGATGGAGATGCGGTCGAAACTTTCCGATTTGGAGAAATCGATACGCAAGCAGCCAGTAGAGATGCGGAGATCGCGATTGCGAACCATCACATCAAAGACGGTGGTTGGATCGTCATCGAACATGTATTGATCCGAAACCGCACGAGCCTTCATGAGCGGTTGATCGATAAATGCCTGGCGTGCTGCTTTTACAGCGGGGATTTGGGTTTCGCCGGAACGTTTCAAGCTGCGGAGCTCGAGCGCGTTGTTATCGGCGGCGAACATGGTGGCTTCGTAGAGAGCTGCCCAATCATTGGGTAGGTCGGAAGGTGCGAGATCGGCGAGCTTGCGGTGCCAAGGTTGTTTGAGGTCGATGGGGATGAGACGATCCATGACCGTGCCTTCACCACCGGAACCTTTGATCACTTGATACGGGCCTTTGGCGAGGGAGGGCTCGTTGATTTTATCCGTAGAAACAACGACAAGAGTCGCGCGGAAGGGTGCGACGGTGACTTCGATGGTTTTCTTGGGATCGAGATTTTTACCAAGGATTTCCTCGTAAGGGTGGAGGAGTCTTGCTTCACGCGGTTTGGTGCTCGTCAAGCCTATGGTTGAGTCGAGCGCGATTTTGTGAGTGACCGGCTCCCATGTCAGATTCCGGAGTGTGATGAAGCGGGTTTTTTCGTTGCCGCGTGAGACTGCGTTTTTACCGTAGGTTTCCTCAGGAAGGACCATGCCTTTGGTCAGGATGTCGCGGTAGTGGCGGTGGATGTTGAAAATGCGGGCGAGCTTCGCGTATTCGTCATCGCGAAGGAACCAAGGGCTACCATAAAGCTGTGGTGCGAGAATCATCGAGCGATTGAAGCCTTGGAGTATGAGGTCTTCCTCCCAGTAATCGAGGCAGGAAGAAAGGCAGACCCCGTGATCTTCTGCGAGGCGCTTCAGCTCGGGTGGAAGTCCTCGGGAAAGGGCGGCGGCGCGGTTGTGAGTGGCGGTCGCTTTGTTGGCCATGTGCACGTCGATGTAAGTCTCTGCGCCTTCCCAGAGGAAAGTTGTCGCGTGATCCACACCCGGACCGAGATTCAAACGATGATTGAGAAGGATGAGGTCCGGAGTATGCTTCCGGACTTCGGTCATTAATTTGATAAACGATTGCTGTTTTTCGTCACGGAGTTGTCCGCATACGGCATCCATTTTGAAGAGCTTAAAATTGTGGTCTCTACCCAATGAAACAAGCAGATCGATGCGTGCCTTTTCCTCTTCAGGGGTATTTCCAAATCCATCCGGACCCAACCAGACACCGAGTCGGCCACCAAATCCCTCTGCCTGTTTTGCAAACGGACCGAAGCCTTGCGGGAAATGACTTTTGAATTTTCGTGAGTCCGCGTTGCCATAGTAATTCGGCATATCAATGGCGCCGGCATCGAAGGCGTAGATGTCCAAGGTCATTCCGTATTCATCCTTCAACCACTGAAAGAACCCGAGGTTCGCTTGGGTTTGTTCTGGAGCGGGGCCTTCGTTGGTGTTGTTGATCCATGTGAAGTAATGCGCATTGGACGGAGTTTCTTCGGTAGCACCAGGAATCACTTTTTCCTGAGCAGTCAGGGTCAATGGATATAGCAGGATGAGAGGAAGAAGGTAGAATTTCACGAACGCACTAGAGCGAGTTAGGGGAAGGGGTTCAATGAGGAAGTTTTCGGGGATGCCTGGAGCGTGTCATTCAACTGAAAAGGATGCTTGTCGGCTATCTCATTCCGGACAGAGAGGGATTGAGGTTTTTGCAAAACCTCCCTGCGGAATGCGCTTCGCGGATGAGATCAAGGTTTTGCGTTTCGCAAAACTCGGCAGTCAAACCCCGTTGCCTGCGGCAAGGGGTTCTGGGCCCGCCCTTTAAACGCCATCACCCCAACCCCGCTTACGGGGTTGGGGTGATGGCGGACAGAGAGGGATTCGAACCCTCGGTGACGTTACCGCCACACACGCTTTCCAAGCGTGCTCATTCGACCACTCTGACATCTGTCCTTGGAGGGCGGGACGCTAGGTAGGGTCGGATGGGTGGGCAAGCTCATTTTTTGATGAATGAACTTTTTTACCAACTATCCAATCCGGTGGTGGGTTGTATGCCGTGCATAATATTGAAGGATTGCACGGCTTGTCCGCCTGCGCCTTTGCCCAGATTGTCTTCGGCCGACATGAGGATTAACCGATTTGTGCGGGTATCAATCTCGAAGCCGATATCGATGAAATTGGTGCGGGTGACCATTTTCGTATCGGCTGGTTTGCCTTGTCCGAGCAAGCGGATGAAAGGTTGTGTTCCGTAAGCGCTTTCCAGAACTGCTGTAATTTGATCCGCTCCGACTCCATGGGCGAGTTTCACCGTGGTGGTGGTGACAATGCCGGAGTTGACGGGGATAAGGTGGGGGATGAAGGAGATGGTCACCGGTTCACCGGCGGCTATGGATAGTTCCTGTTCGATTTCTGAAAGATGCCTGTGTTTCGGGACTCCGTAAGCACGTGCCGATTCATTGCATTCACAGAAGAGCAGCGAGACATCCGCTTTCCGTCCGGCACCGCTGACGCCGCTCATCGAGTTCGCGACAATGGTGGTTGGATCGATGAGTTTCGCCTTCAACAAAGGGATCAATGGCAGGATGATGCTGGTGGGATAGCAACCCGGCGATGCGATGAGCCGCGCCGATTGGATCGATGCTCCATGAATTTCAGGAAGGCCGTAGACTGCCTCGCAGAGAAGTTCGGGTGCTGGATGAGGGTGCTTATAAAACTCCTCATAAACCGCCGCAGAACGCAGTCTGAAATCAGCGCTCAGATCAATAACTTTGATTTGCCGCTCCAAGAGGGCGGTCGCAATTTCTGCCGCTACTCCATGCGGCAGGGCAAGAAAGGCAACCGTCGCGCCTGATGCGGCGATTGCATCGGGATCGGGCAGCGAGAATTTTAATCCCGCCGCATTGGCCTTGGCGAATCGAGGAAAGACTTCATCGAGTCTTTTGCCGGCCTCCGCGCGTGAGGTAACCGCAGTAAGTTCGACCGATGGATGACTCAGAAGAATTCTAAGCAATTCCATTCCGGTGTAACCGCTTGCTCCGATGATGGCTGTCTTGATTTTGTTCACGAGGAAATTCATCACATGATTTTACGTGCTTGCCAACACGGGAATGGACTGCTTTTTTAAGCGCCTTTCCGGAAACGGGCTATAGCGCAGCCTGGTAGCGCGCTACACTGGGGGTGTAGAGGTCGTGGGTTCGAATCCCGCTAGCCCGACCAAACCCCGCCATCCAATGCCTTGGGTGGCGGGGTTTGGTTTTTCTGGTAAGTGAGGGATCTATTGAGTGAGTTCCTTGCCTTCGTCATTTATTCATCGCATCCTTTCAAGTTTGAAGTTCTGTTCTATTTCTTGTTTTTTCTTAAACCCGTTTCATGGATAGCTATAACACCCCGCTTATTTCCGATTTATCCAACATCCAACTTCTCAAAAGGGTAGGAATGGTGATCGGTATTCGTGCCGAATACTTGGATGAGTATCGGAAAATGCACGTGGAATCCTGTTCGGGAATTCGTGATCTCTTGGTGAAATATCATCTGCGCAATTACTCAGTTTTTTTGCAACGTATCCAAGATCGCTGGTATGAGTTTGGCTATTATGAGTATGCGGGTCGTGATTTTGAAGGGGATATGGCATCGCTTGCGGCAGAACAACGAAACCAGGAGTGGCTGGAAATCTGTGAGCGGATGTATGTGCCGCTGGAAGATGAGGCGGGCTGGGTCAGAATGGAGCAGATTTTTTTCAATCCATAATGTCATAGCTTCGGAATCGACAACAGTCGCTGCAAATTTTAGGTTCTGAAAATGTTCAACATTGTATTGGTCGAGCCCGAAATTCCACATAATGCCGGGGCTGCGGGACGGCTCGCTCTCGCTACTGGCTCGGCACTGCATTTGGTTAAGCCTTTGGGATTCTCACTGGATGACAAGTATGTGAAACGAACCGGTTTGGATTACTGGCAGGATGTTGATCTACATGTTTGGGAGACTTTAGGGGATTTTCAAGCGGCGATGGCGGGCAAGAAAATGTGGATGCTTTCAACGAAAGCAGAAAAGTCGCCTTGGCAGGCAAGGTTTTCGCCGGGTGATTGTCTGGTCTTTGGCAAAGAGACCAAAGGTTTGCCAGTCGAGATGGTGAGCTCAGCGGGAGATGCTGCGTTAAAAATCCCGATGGTAACTGGCGGGACGCGCAGTTTGAATTTATCGACCGCGATTGCCATTGTGCTCTATGAGGCGGTGAGGCAACAAGCGCCTGAATGGTAGGCCATTTGCCCCATAATCTTTGCCGGCTGATTCGTTCTATTTTGCTTCCATGATGATTTGATCGTTCTTGTCGATCCGGATGTAGTGGGGTTCCGATTTTCCTATATGTCGTGTTACCACTCCACTGAAGGTAACGGTTTTTCCCACTAACTTTTGCAGATTCTCTTCGATTTTCAAGAAATCTTGATGATGATAAGGACCTCCCTCAAACGATTTCGGATAGAATACGACTCCAATCTGTTGCTTATTGGAAGGAGCTAAAAAAGATACGTAGAGCCCGCTGCCTGGAGACCGAATGCTGAGTGTTTTTACCACGCCTCTGACTGATGCGGGCTGGTTAGATTTTATTTCGGCAATGCCTTCAACATTTTCCGGTGAAAAGATGACCGGAGCAGCAGTTTGAGCGGAATGAACTCCGTTAGGAATGGTCAGGCCGGATGCCGGTCGCCTTTCTTTGTTCTGATAGAAAAAAATGACGAGTGCCACGGTGACGCATGCTGATATGGCCATGAGGATCAGGCTTTTCCTATTAAAGGCAGAAAGGTTGGCGTTTGTTAGAACTGGCGCTATTACTGGTTGATCGCAAGTATTGGTTGCTGCTTCTATTTCATATTCACCATCTTGGCTTGGTAGGGATTCAAGAGCTGCATGAAGGCCTATATCCGGATGCTGACGCAGCAACTTCAGCCATTCTGTAAGTCTCATATCCGAGCACTCGTTGACATATTTCGATTGCTGGCCGATCAGAGATTCGGTTAGATCGGCAATTCCTGTCAGGTCTCTTTGACGGGACTTGATTCCCAGCCATTTGTAAGGGCAGATCTTGAAACTAAAGGACGAATATTCCTCCAGATTGCCTACAATAATGGATTCCGTAGTCGCATTGATCCAAACCGCTTCATTTTCGAGAGCGTTGGACAAGACCATGGAGACATCGAGAGCTTGGCGAATGATCCCGATGATCTTGTGCGAGTCCATGGAGTGGATTTCGAGCACATCGGCGAGTGATGCGCCATCAATCCATTCGGTCACAAGATATGGCATGCCATCAACAGGATCAGTGTCTCCATAGATGGTTTTTCGAAGCGCAGGATGGCTGATATGTGAAAGTTGCTGGCAGGCGCTCGAAAAAGCCGCACCTTCCTGCGGGCTCAGTCCTGTTTCACCCTCTTCGTCCTGACCGTAGGGAAAAAACCGACGCAATGAGACGATTTGACCAAGTGATTTGTCCAGTGCACGAAACGTGATCCCGTCCTCATTCTGTGCGGCAATATCCTGAATCTCGAAGCGTGTTATGGGAGTAAATGAAGATTCGGACATCAACTTAATCTGAGGGGATCGATTCAAAAGTTAGGGTTAGAAAACAACTGGGTTGATGAAAATCTGGCTTATCCCCAGAGAGTTTGGAAGCACTAAGATAACGCGGCGATGGGGTTTCACGTATGATGGTTGTGTTTGCGGTGGTTTTGACGCTGAAGTCGATTTCCCTTTTGAGGAAGTCCAAGGGAATTTCCAAGCCGACCATACGCTGATCGAGTTCGCCGGGTTCGTGATGGGATTGAATGTGTTCAGTGAAAAAAGGTTGGATGCCTGCCGGTTCGCGGACGGATGAGAATTTCGAGGCCCACCATGCGCCATTCGAAGTCAGGTTGAATTCGAGGTATTCGCCTGTGGCTGGGTTTGCCAAAAACAATTCTGCGACATCATATTTCCATAGTTCAGAAGTAAATTGTCCCGGAGGCGCGGCGGGATGTATGTTCGAATGTTGTGGAAAAACAGCGATGAACCAGAGGGATTCCTCGTCTTTGGCGAGGGTAAATACGGAGGGGGAGGTGAGGTGGGTTCCGAACCAGTCTTCGGTCAGTCCGCACAGTGGAAGTTCAAGTTTTCCCCATGAAAAGGGCTGATTTGACGTGAAAATCCGCATGGCAATCATTCAAACTGAACTTTACCAAATAGCCAGCCGTCTTTCCTAATGGACGGATGCTTGAAAAAAATCAGAACATTTTGATTATTTGATAGCTTCGCGCATGCGGGTTGCCTTAAGTATGATCAGTTTTAACCTTCATGGCACGTTCCCGCTCAGGATATTACAACACGATCGAATACATCGGTCCGCGTCCGAAAAAACCCAAGAAATCAGGTTTCTTCGGTGGTTGGGTGATTATTTTGATCTCGGTTGTCGCCGGAGTTGTCTTCGCAAAGCCTTGGATTGGGAGCTTGGTTGCGGCACAAAATGGCCCAACAGACGCTCAGAGTGAGTCGATTATCAGAGAGTTAGAAGCATCGGATTTGATTGGAGATCGCCTGGCTGCTGAGGCTCTTAAATATTCAAACCGTGGTATTTCATTCGATTCCTCGTATTATGAAATTTCATATCCAAATGGAGATATTCCTCGTTCGAAGGGCATGGCGGCAGATTTGGTCGTTCGTTGTTTCCGTGAAGTCGGATTTGATCTTCAGCAGTTGCTCCATGAAGACATGAAGCTCGATTTCCGAGTTTATCCACAATTATGGCAGGCCACGTCCACGGATGAAAACATCGATCATCGTCGGGTTTCGAACTTGCAGAGGTTTTTCAGCCGTAAAGGTCAGGTTTTGAAGGTCAGTCGCGATGTGAAAGATTATCATGTGGGAGATATCGTGGTCTGGGCAATGCCCAATGCTGAGGCTCACATCGGGATCGTGGTTCCCGGTCCGGAAGGGAAACTCGGTGGTTCACCATGGGTCATCCATCATCCCGCATATGACACGGTGAAATGGGAGGATGGCTTGTTCGATTACCAGATTCTGGGTCATTTCAGCTATCCAGTCGGAGATCAATAATGACTTTCCTGTCGTTTTGAGGTTAAAATGGTTGGGAATTGTGTGGTGAGTTCCTCCAGATTATCTTTTTAGCATGTCTACCTGGCGCCCCATCTCTGAAGTGAGTTTTTGGAAAAGGTGGCTTCCGGCATGGATGCATTCGCCTGCGATTTTGATGTTTTGGGTAAGTGTCAGCTCGGCCTTCGTCGGTCTTTGTTTGGTATTTTTTTACTATTTGAAAGCTTCGAACTATGACCTCGATGAAGTCGGCAAAATACCGAGGGAAAATGTTTATTATGACCGTTCGGGGAAAATCATCGATCTGTCAGGTGCGGGAGGATTCAAAATCATCAAGCGAGCGGATATTCCCGATGACTTGGTGCAAGCGTTGATTTCGCGAGAGGATACTCGGTTTTTTGAACATGGGGGCGTGGATTTCAGAGGCTTGGCGCGCGCAATGGTTCGTAATCTCAAAGATAGGGATTTCACCCAAGGAGCCTCCACACTGACCATGCAACTGGCGCGCAACACTTTTGAAATGCGCGCGAAATCGCTGCATCGAAAAGCCTTAGAGATCGCCTTGACCATACGGATTGAAGGGCGCTACTCGAAGGATGAAATCCTGACGAGTTATCTGAATCGTATCTATTTCGGATCCGGTGCTTACGGGATCGAGCAGGCGGCGGAAACCTATTTTGGGAAGTCGACACAGGAGTTGCACCCCGGCGAGTGTGCGATGATTGCGGGTATTATCCGCGGACCCCATGTTTTTTCACCTTTGAGAAATTCGGATGGTGCCATCGAGCAACGCAATCAGACCTTGGCGAGGATAGTGGATGCCGGTTATATCACGAATGAACGTGCGGAAGAAATCAAGGCGATAGAGATCGTTTTGAATGGGAAATCACGACAAAATGACACGCAGCGGTCTTATGCCCTGCAGGCCGTCAAGCGGGAGTTGGAAGCAATCATGGAAAGGGAGAATATCCTGCTTAATGGTCTGAATGTCCATACCACATTGGATATTGGTTGGCAGGCGAGGTTGGAAGAGGAGTTGAATCTAGCGGTCAAGGCTTTGGAAAACGAAAAAGGTTGGGAACATAAAAGTCACGGTCAGCATGAAATGGGAATGGAGGCTGATTATCTTCAATACGCCGCTATCACAACCGAGACCAAGTCCGGTGCAATCCTTGCATTGATCGGGGGAAGGAATTTTTCCCATTCAAGTTATGATCGAACCTATGCGAAACGTGATTTGGGATCGGCTTTCGAGCCATTCGTTGCAGCTGCAGCGGCTGAGCGCGGGAAGTTGGTTTTGGCAGGCAAGCCAGTTCAAACAGGGCGTCAAATCGGTGCGGCAGAAGTGCGACGTTTGGCGAAACGTTGTGGAATTTCTGGGCCGTTTCTTGATACGGAGGATCTGTTTCGTGGAGCCGTTTCAGCGACACCGTTGGAAATGTCAGTGGGCTTAGCAACTCTCGGAAACAAAGGCAACAAACCGCGTCCACACCTAATTCGCAAGATCACTGACGGTGAGGGTAACGTGCTTTTCCAGATGAAATTAAAAGCACAGCCTGCCTTATCCAAGTTAGCGGCAGAAGACGCGGTGAGTGTTTTAAAAAACATATCCGGAACACGTTCCTTTACGGGTGCCACCGGATCTGAGCGTGATGCCTGGGTGATGCGACTGGGACCCAGCGGCTCAACTGCGATTTGGATCGGCTTTGACACGCCTAAAAAAATCGCGGCCGAGCAGCGGCTCAATGCCCTGCTGGAAGAATTTGTCAGACGACTGGGGAATTGAACAAGGTTGGATATTGACGGCTGACTTGGGTATGGGCATGGGTATGGCATGAAACGTTGGTTCTTGTTATTGGCGATGGCAACGAGACTGTGCGGACAGGATTTCGAAGCTCAAAATGTGCCCGACGAAATCACCAAATCAGCTATCGCGGCAGTTGGATCTCTTGGTAGGGAAGTCATACTGGGTAAATATCAGGTAGCGATCGACCGGATGTATCCGCAGTGGAAAGAACGTGCTTCGAAACGTATGGGCGGGATGGAGAAATTGGAAAAACAATTGGAGGATGTCGCCATAGAAATGCGCAAGCATGGCATCTCAATTACCGATTTCAAGCCACAGGGGCAGCCTCAGGCTTTTGAAGTTTATCCCGGTAAACAGGTGAAGGTGGTCGATGGCAAACAGGTGGAGAGCATGCGTTACACCAAATGGCTGGTTATCGTTCCAACCATCACTCGCGTCCGTATGCTGGTTAAAGGCGATCCGGTGGCTCTGAATTTTGAAAGCACAGGTTTCCAAGTCGCCATTTCTGATAAAGACAGTGAGGAATGGCATTTTATTGATGGCTCTGCCGTGACTGTGAATGAACTGCGCAGTTTGTTCATTACCTTGCCGGAAAACCTGCAACTGCCACCCTTGGAAAAGAAACAGATCAAATAAATTTACCCGCATGTCGAAATCCGATAAAAAACACAAACCGAAGCTGAGTGATCAGGAGCTCCATAGACTGCTCCTTAAATTCTGGAATCGTGCTCAAAGTAATCTTTGTGAAGTACGTGGATCATCGATTCACGGGCGCGGTGTTTATGCAACGCGTGACATCGCGGCTGATGAACGAATCATCGAATATGTGGGTGAATTGATTAACAAAAAAGAAAGTGGTCAGCGCGGAACCTTGCAGCAGGAACGCTCTTTGAAGCATGGCGATGCGGCAGTGTATATTTTCAATCTAACGGATAAATACGATCTGGACGGCAACGTGCCATGGAATACCGCCCGCTTGATCAATCATTCTTGTGAACCGAATTGCGAAGCATGGATGACGGGAAAGCGCATTTACATTCACGCACTGCGCGATATCAAGGTGGGTGAGGAACTTACCTTTGATTATGGCTTTGATGTGGAGTGTTATGAGGACCATCCCTGTCTGTGTGGACGTGACGCATGTGTCGGTTATATCGTCAGTCGCGAGCAGTGGACGATACTGGAGCAAAAATTAGGAAGTAAAAACCACGCCGGGAAAGCGAGCTAAGCTGTGGGTCTGATTGCCAAAGAAACGATTGAGCAGGTATTGTCCGCCACGGATATTGTCGACCTCATCGGTTCCTATATCCCGTTGAAACGGGCAGGCACGGGCTACAAGGCGAACTGTCCGTTTCATCACGAGAAATCACCCTCGTTCAACGTCAGTCCGAGTAAGCAGTTCTTTCATTGCTTCGGTTGCGGCAAGAGCGGAAACGCGATTGGTTTCGTGATGGATCACGAGGGGTTGGTTTTCATGGATGCGCTGAAAAAACTTGCTTCGAAGGCCGGGGTGCATCTTGAAGAAGAACCCGATGATCCTCAGGCACGTGCGGCGAAAAAGTCGCGTGGCAGGTTGCTTGATTTGCACCGCGAGGCATCGGCATTTTTTCATGAGCTTCTGAAAACCGCTCCAAACTGCCAGCATGCGCGAGATTATCTGAAGAGCCGTGGTTTTGGAAAAGAAATGGCAGAGCGCTGGGAAATCGGATGGATGCCCGATAATCCAAAAATCTTCCTGGATTGGGCACGTGGACGGAATTTCAACGGAAAGGATCTTGTGGCGTCGGGTCTTGCGTCTTTACGAGAGGAAAACAGGCCGGCTGCGGGATTGTATGTCCGCTTTCGTGATCGCTTGATGTTTCCCATCCGAAATGAAGTGGGTGATGTCATTGCGTTCAGTGGCCGCCAGTTAAGGGATGATCCGAAATCTGGAAAATACATCAACTCTCCTGAGACCGATATTTTCAAAAAATCGAACGTGCTGTTTGCTTTGGACCGCGCGAAAAAAGCGATACTCAAGGAAAAAACCGTGATTCTCTGTGAAGGACAGATAGATGCGATTTCCTGTCATGAGCGCGGCGTAGAAAATGCCATCGCTCCTTTGGGAACAGCTTTCACATCGCAACATGCCCGTATTCTCAAACGCTACGCGCAGACGGCTGTATTGTGTTTTGATGCGGACTTGGCTGGAATGAAAGCCTGTGAACGGGCATTTCGCGAGCTCACACCCGAAGGGCTTTCTGTAAAAGTGGTCGAGCTGCCTGCCGGAGACGATCCGGACACATATCTTAAGGCACACGGCATCGAAGGCTTTAGGAAGGAAGTTGATAAGGCTCGGGAATTTTTCGACTTCAAGATCGAGTCAGGTAGAAAAAACGGCCGCTTGGATACGGCGGAAGGTCGGACTGAAATGACCCGCGAGTGCACCGAGTTACTTGCCGTGATGGGTGATCACGCGGCCCGTGACCAGCAGATCAATGTGGTGGCGTCGCTGCTTGGTGTGGGTTCTGCCACGCTCAGGCAAAACATCGGGCTCGCTGCAAAAAAAGCTAAAGCTTTGGCGGGCAGGACGCAGAATCGCGATGAGTCGCAACCCTCCGAGGAAGCGGCCATTAAGGCTATGCCGATTGACCGCACGGTCGGATATCTCTGTCACCTTGCGATCACATCCGCGCCAGCCCAACATTATTTATGCGAACAATTTGAAACCCTTCACGAAGCCAAAGCTTGGTTGGAGGGAATCGGTTTACTCGAGAAAATTCTGGCTGCGGCACCGGATCCTTCTTCGATTTCAGCGGTCAACGCCTTTGTTGCAGACCTGCGCAAGAGCGAGCAGTTGGCGCTTCATAAGGAAATGGGCGGCGTCGAAATCAAAATCGAAGATGGTTTGCAATCCGCCGAACAGGCCATTCGCATGCTTTCATCCATTGTCTTGCAAAAAAGGGATGTGGCAGTTAAAGCCGGACTGAATGAGCCCGGCTTATCCCTAGAGCGCATGAAAGACCTTCTTGAGGAAGCTAAGGAAATCGCAGCTCTACTCAGAAAGTCTGAATCTGCTCGCTATCTTTATGATGACGAGCTGCCGCAAGAGACCAAGAAGGCAGAGAAAAAGCCGTGGGAAAAGTGGAAGAAGTGATCAGCCCAGCAAAGTCGTCCGCGTGAAGAGCGGGATGACGTGGATGCCCCGAGCTTCGATGGCTTCGCGTCCGCCTTCCTCCCGATCCACGAGAACGATGGCGAATTTTACATGACCTCCCTCACGCTCGATGGCATCGATCGCTTTCAGGGTGGATCCGCCCGTAGTGATGACGTCATCGACGACGATCACATTTTGCCCGAACGCAAAGTTTCCTTCGATTTGCTTGCCGGCTCCGTGGCCTTTGGGTTCTTTTCTTACAGTAAAAACCTGAAGTGCCTCATCGGGATGTTGGCGGGCGGAGGCCATGCCGATGGCCAGCGATATCGGATCCGCCCCGAGAGTCATGCCGCCGATAGCTTGGATGGAGAGTTTTTCAGAATGGATTTTGGAACGAACCGCATGCCAACCGAGATCTCCGATCATTGCCGCTCCGAACGGATCGAGGGCTGTGACGCGGCAATCGATATAGAGATCCGATTGTTTTCCCGAGGCCAAGGTGAAGGTCCCGGTGCGAACGGATTTCTTGAGAAGGAGAGCTTTGAGGTCGGCGGTTGTTTGAAGCATGCGGGTAGAGTTTCGTTTTCCCAGAAAAGATTCAATCGCGAATCGGAAAATCGTGGGGAAATCGAGAAAAAGAATTTACCGTTTTTTCTCATCTCCAGCTTGCCACGGGACTTGGTAAGTTTAGGTTTGTGGCCAAGACACATATGAAGATCTGGTTAGACGGCAAGTTGGTGGATGAGCAGGAAGCGAAAATTTCGGTTTTCGATCACGGTTTGTTGTATGGTGACGGAGTATTCGAAGGGATTCGTTTTTACAATGGTCGCATCTTCCGTTTGGAAGATCACATCCGCAGATTGTTTGAATCAGCCAAGGTAATTCTGTTGAATATTCCATGGACTCAGGAGGAGGTTTGTAAATTCACCTGTGAAACCGTGGCTGCGAACGGATTAAAGGACGGTTATATCCGCTTGGTTGTGACTCGTGGCGCCGGCGAGCTGGGATTGAATCCCTATCTCTGCCCCAAGGCATCGATGTTTATCATCGCCTCGACCATCAAGCTTTACCCCGAAGAACATTATCAAAAAGGTTTGGCCTTGATTACTTGTGCGACGCGTCGTCCTGCTCCTGCCGCGTTGATGCCGCAGGTTAAGAGTTTGAACTACTTGAACAACGTGATGGCAAAAGTAGAGGCAATCCAAGGTGGTGCGCTTGAAGCTGTGATGCTCAATGAACAGGGTTATGTTGCCGAGTGCACGGGAGACAATCTTTTCATTATCAAAAACGGAGAGCTGATCACCCCCTTGATTTCAGATGGTGCATTGGATGGTATCACCCGAGCGGTAATTTTGGAGATCGCACACAAGATCGGCGTAAAAGTCGTGGAGCGTTCGATGACTCGTTATGACATCTTTATTTCGGATGAATGTTTCCTGACAGGGACAGCCGCCGAGGTGATTCCTGTGGTATCTCTGGATCGTCGTGTGATTGGTGATGGCAAGCCGGGTCTGTTGACGAAAAAGTTTCTCGCTGAGTTTCATGAGCTTGCCAACCACACCGGCACTCCGTTTGGATGATGATACGTTGGATTCAATAAACCATGAAGTGCGATTACTGCGATAACAAGGCAACGGTGTTTCTCACCCAGCTTGCGGAAGGTCAGATGAAAAAAGTCTGTCTATGCGAGAGTTGTGCCAAAGAGCGCGGTGTGACGGATCCAACAGGATTCTCAATGGCTGAAATGTTGTTGGGAAATTTCCAGAAAGCGGTCTCCGGAGCGGTTGAGCCTCAGGGCTCCGTCAAGTTCATGGGTTCCGGAAAAATCTGCCCGGAGTGCGGATTTTCCATGGAGGATTTGCAGAAAGTTCGGCGCTTCGGTTGTGCGAATTGCTACAAGGTTTTTGCCAACGAGTTGGCGCCCATGCTCAGGGGTATGCATAAAGGAACGACTCATCTGGGGAAAGTGCCCGTGGGTCTGATCGAGACGCATTACAGGCAGCTACGAATCGAGGAGTTGCAGCAAAAACTTGAACAGGCGATTTCATCGGAAAGTTATGAGGATGCTGCGGGTATTCGTGATGAGATTCGCAAATTGGACGAAACGGAGGTGGCGGAATGATGCGCTTTTCCACGTTATTGAAGCATCCCGCCGATTGGATGATTGGTTCTGACGAAGCACACAGTGCGGTCATCACATCACGAATTCGCCTTGCTAGAAACCTGCGTGGCCACCCATTTCCGGGTTGGGCAAAGAAAGGCGAACGTGCGGAGATTTTGGATATTATTCGTCCTGCTGTTGAGGATTTGGCTCCCATGAAAGACGGCTTTTCCCGCGAGCTCAGTGAATTAAGCTCATTGCAGAAGCAGGTTTTGGTGGAGCGTCATTTGATTTCCCGTGAACATGCGGCACGGACTGATGGCTCAGGTGCGGTGATTGAGCGCAGGCAGAGCTTATCCATCATGCTTAACGAAGAGGATCATCTGCGGATGCAGTCCATCCGTCCCGGGCTGCGACTTACGGAAGCTTATGAGGCTCTGAATGATTTGGATAGCGAACTGGAGCAGAAGCTTGATTATGCGTTTGATCCACATTGGGGATATCTGACGACCTGCCCAACCAATCTCGGAACTGGGATGAGAGCCTCAGCCATGTTACACCTTCCGGCGTTGGTGTTGAGCGATCAGATCGGACAAGTCTTGCAAGCCGTTAACAAGAT
>JBIIFS010000094.1:0-7129 GCA_044237185.1 Luteolibacter sp. | reverse complement strand
ACGTTACTGGTGAAAACGAGAAACGGATCGGCGGTGATGGCGAAGACCGCGGGAATAGAATCGACCGCGAAAATGAGATCGGTCACTTCCACCAGGATGAGCGCGACCGCGAGCGGCGTGAGTAGCCATTTGCCGGCAGGTGCGGACTCGACGATGGGATCGGGTTTCAGCTCGACACCGGGTTCCGAAGCTTCACGCGACCACTCACTGCCCGCTCTGACCATGAAATGCTGGCCATGAAAATCCCGGGTGATGGGAAAAATTTTGCGTATCCAGCGCACCACCGGATTGTTTTCCGGATGCTCTTCCTTTTCCTCCATCACCAACATCTTGATTCCCGTGAAGATCAGGAAGGCGCCGAACACATAGAGGATCGCGTGGAAATTCTGCACCAATACCGAGCCGAGTCCGATCATGGCGCCGCGCATGAGCAATGCGCCTAGAATTCCCCAGAACAATACGCGGTGTTGATAACGCGCCGGCACCGCAAGCGAGCTGAACACCATCGCGATGACGAAAATATTGTCCACGCTCAGGGATTTCTCGACCACATAAGCGGTTAGATATTTCGTCGCCGCCAATTTTCCGGTGTTCACCACCTTGTCCACGGCATCGACGGTGTTACCGAGGTCGAACCAATGATGTTCATAGGCGAAATACACCAGAACCGAGAAGGACAGCCCGAGTGTGATCCAAACCGCGGACCAACCGAGTGATTCCTTGAAGCCGACGACGTGGGATTTCCTGTGAAAAACGCCCAAATCGAGTGCCAACATGGCAAAAACAAAACCGATGAAAATAATCCATGCCCAAATCATGGGCTGCTTATGGTTGAACTTGCCGCTGATGGCGACTCAAAACTGGTGCGAACGTCAATATTCCTCCGCATGATTATCCTTTTCATCGGCTTCCTCCGGAAGTAGGTATTTCTGGGCATGAATCAAGCAAGTGAGTCTGGCGAAATCGCCACCGGGCTGAAAATATGCCGCCAGGTATTGCATCCGCTTTTGATGCTGGCCGCCATGGTTTGCTTTCTCGGTTTGGTAGGCTGGACGGGCTTTGTGACCGGGTGGCAGCACACATTGACTCTAGCCATAGGTTTTGTTTTTGCCCTGGAACGCAGTTGGCTGATGTGGGGGATCAAATCCCGCGGTCAGGAGCGACGGAGGATGATCTTGCATGAAACTATCGCGGTCTTGGTATTTCTCGTATCGATGGGCCTGCTGGTCCAGGAGTTCCGCGATGCCGATTCACACTCCATAGGCTGGCATGTGTTCATCCAATTGGGGGTCTTGTTCTCCGGAATCGCGTCAATGATTCATCACCAAACCCGGCTCACGGCACGCACCTTCCATCCCGGCATGATGTTGATCGGCTCCTTTTTTGCCATCATCCTGATTGGAACCCTTCTTCTGAAAATGCCCCGTTGCGTGGTGGCGGCGGAGACATGCTCCTGGCTGGACGCCGCGTTCACCAGCACAAGTGCGGTTTGCGTGACGGGCTTGTCCGTCCAAAACACTTCGACTTTTTTCAGCCAGACAGGTCAGGTCATCATACTCATGCTGATCCAGGTCGGCGGCCTCGGGATCATGACCCTTACCTTTTTCGCGGCGGTGGTTTTATTCGAAGGCCTCTCCCTTCATGACCGCTTGTTGTTAGGTCGCATGATTTCCGAAAACCGGCTTTCAAGAATCGGCCAAACGCTCACATTCATCGTGGTCTTCACGCTTGTTGCCGAATTGACCGGAGCCATTGTCCTCTATTCGGGCATGGATGCTGTAATGCCCTGGAATGAACGGGTTTTTCACTCCGTATTTCACTCCGTCTCGGCATTCTGTAACGCTGGATTTTCGACCTTTCCGGACGGTCTGGCCAGCAAACCTCTTCAGGGAAACGGAATCTGGCAGGTCTGCATCATGCTGCTGATCGCAACCGGCGGCCTTGGTTCACTTGTGATTGAAGATCTTTGTCAGTGGGTGATGTCGCGTTATCGCAAGCTTTTCAAAAAAGAACATGCTTTCCACCGCCTGCGCATCCATACCCGCATCGTTCTGGTATCGACTGCGATATTGATCGTTGGCGGCGCGTTAGCCATCCTCGTATCCGAATTCATTTTGTGGAAAGGTCCTGAAAACGGAGGGAAAGTCATGACCGCGTTTTTTCACTCGGTCACCGCACGGACGGCGGGCTTCAACACGGTTTCCATGAGCGCGCTCGCGCCCATGACCCTCAATGTGCTGATGATTCTGATGTTGATCGGCGGATCTCCCGGCGGCACGGCCGGTGGTATCCGGACCACTGTGGTTGCCCTCGGTCTCGGCTACTTGTGGAATGAGCTGCGAATGGGTAAACGTGGCTTGGTCGCGTTCAATCGCACCATTCCCAGAGAATCCGGCAGCAAAGCGTTGGGTCTCATCCTCTTGGCTTTCATATGGCTGACCGGAAATTTTATGGTCTTCCAGTATCTCGAGGCGAAAAACGGTATTTCGGACATCCGCCTGCTGTTTGAGCTGATCAGCGCGTTCGCAACGGTCGGACTTTCTGTTGATCTGACTCCCTTGCTTTCGGACGGCGGTAAATCTCTCCTGATCCTCAATATGTTCGTCGGAAGAATCGGTCTCCTGACCGTCATGGCGACTTTGATTCCTCCAGACACACGTCCTGCTTCAGGGAAACCACACGAAGACATTCTGCTAAACTAACCTCCAAAATCATCATGAGATTCTGCATTATCGGCCTTGGAACATTCGGCACTCACCTCACGCGGCAGTTGAGTAGGGAAGGCCATGAGATCGTGGCTGTGGACAATAATCCGGCGCACATCAACCAGCTTAAGGATGAAATCGAGTTTCTGATCCAGGCGGATTGCACGGATTTGAACGCGTTTCATGAAATTCCCATCGAAGCTTGTGATGCGGTGATTATCGCAATCGGCGAGGACTTCGAAGCCTCGCTTTCCATCGCCTCAAACGTCCAGCAACTGGGAGCGAAAAAAATCATCAGTCGGATTATCAATCCGCTTCATGGCAGATTGCTCAAACTTCTCAAAATTGATGAGCTCGTCATCCCGGAAGCGATGGCTGCCGCATGGCTGGCGCGCTCCCTCAAGACCCCCGATCTTCTGAACACATTGGAACTCGGTGGGGGATATGAAATCGCCCAGATCAACGCGCCTGCGAAAATGGTCGGGCAAACTCTTCAGGAAGTCGCGCTGCGGGATAAATACCAGCTGAACGTGGTAACCATCGGCAAAAGCCGCGCAACCTCCTCCGCTTCAACCCACGCATCCATTCACAAGGTTTTGGGAATTCCGCAACCCAGCCGCGTTTTCGAACCTGATGATATTCTTGTCCTATTCGGAAAGGCACAGGACGTAAGGCGCCTGATGCATGAATACGAGGTCTAGTCTTCATGCTGGCTACCTGCGGATTTTTCGCTAACCCTCTCCAAACTATTCCAAGCTTCATGCCAGCACCCGACATTGTCCTCAAACTTTGCGAGACCTTCGCCGAACACCGCGAACACTTCCGCTCGGGAAATTACAACGAGTTTCAGCTTCGCAAACAATTCCTCGATCCGCTATTTGAGGCTCTCGGTTGGGACATGGCGAACTCGCAGGGACTCGCGCCTCAATACCGCGATGTGATTCATGAGGATGCGATCAAGATTGGACCGCATGTAAAGGCACCGGATTATGCGTTCACACTTCACGGTCAGCGAAAATTCTTTCTCGAAGCCAAAAAGCCGTCGGTGAATATCAAGACCGACATTGCGCCTGCGTATCAACTCAGACGCTACGCATGGTCGGCCAAACTGCCACTTTCCATTCTATCCGACTTCGAGGAATTCGCCATCTACGACACGCGCATCAAACCCGCACCGGGCGATGCTTCATCAAAAGCCCGCACCTTTTACTGCACTTACGATCAATACGCGGAGAAATGGAATGAGATCGCCGCGATCTTTTCCCGTGATGCCATTCTCAAAGGCTCGTTCGACAAATACGCTGATTCCGCAAAGAAGAAAAAAGGCACTGCGGAAGTCGATACTGCCTTTCTTGAGGAAATCGAAAGATGGCGCGAGCTGTTGGCCCGTAATTTTGCTCTACGGAATCCGTCTTTGACGGTTCGCGATCTCAACTTCGCTGTGCAGAAAACCATCGACCGCCTTGTCTTCCTGCGTATCTGCGAAGATCGTGGCACAGAGGATTATGGCCGTCTACGTGTTGTGGCCAATGGAACTCAAACTTATGCGCGCTTACTGGAATTATTCCGTGCCGCTGATGCGCGTTACAACTCGGGACTGTTCCATTTCTCCAAAGAAAAAAGCCAAGCTGAAGAGCCGGACACACTCACGCCGAATCTCGCGCTCGATGACAAAACGCTTAAAGACATCATCGCTCACCTTTATTACCCAGAGAGTCCTTACGAGTTTTCCGTTCTACCCGCCGATATCCTTGGCTCGGTCTATGAACGCTTCCTCGGCAAAACCATCCGCCTGACTGATGGACACCAAGCGAAGATTGAGGAGAAACCTGAAGTTCGCAAAGCGGGTGGCGTTTATTACACGCCGTCCTACATCGTGGATTACATTGTCCAGAACACGCTCGGAAAACTCCTGACGCCAGAAACAGACAAGCACATCTCTCTTCCCGATGCAGCAAAGCTCAAAGTCGTCGATCCCGCGTGCGGCTCTGGCTCCTTTCTCATCGTTGCCTATCAATACCTGTTAGACTGGCATCGCGACCGTTACGCGGTAAATCCGGAAAAAATGGACCAAAGGCAAAACCGCCACTCTCTATCAGGCAAAGGGTGGTGAATGGCGGCTCACGACTGCTGAGAAAAAGCGCATCCTCCTCAATAACATCCACGGCGTGGACATCGATGCTGCCGCCGTCGAGGTCACCAAACTCTCCCTGCTCCTCAAAGTCCTCGAAGGAGAAACCGGCGAGATCGCTCAGCGTGACTTCCTCAAGGAACGCGAACGCATCCTGCCTGATCTCGCTAACAACATCAAATGCGGCAACTCGCTGATCGGTCCGGATTTTTACGATCAGTCGGAAATAGATTTGTTAGATGACGAAGCTCGCTATCGAGTGAATGTCTTTGATTGGAAAACTGGTTTCCCAGAGGTGTTTATGCAGGGTGGGTTTGATTGCGTACTCGGGAATCCGCCTTACGTTCGCCCACATAACATGACCGACGAAGACAAAAAGTATTTCTGGCTGGCATACCTTACCTTTCGCGCGAAATCAGACCTCTACTGTTGCTTTATTGAGCAATCTACTTCTCTGCTAAAAGACAACGGTATTTTTAGTTTTATCGTCTCGAATGGATTCCTACGACTCGATTCCTTTCATCCCTTAAGAAAGCATTTTCTCTTATCTGGTCAGATCGAGCAGATTGTTGACTTCACAGGTAATGTCTTCTCCAGCGCAGCCGTGAAGACAGCTATTTTTGTTCTGAGGAAGGGGAAAATCAATCCGGCACATGAGATTGAAGTGAAAGTTTGTGCTCCGGGTGCGGACTCGCTCATCAATGAAGCTATCAAGATACGGCAATCCGACTTCAGTGGCACCTACATGAACATCTTCGATCTTTCAATCACCGACGAGAGAGATGGTTTTACAACTAATTTCATCTCTGGAACATTCGAATTAGGTACAGTCTATGGGCTTTCATTTGGTATCAAAACAGGGGATGACTCGAAATTTCTCACGTTTTCTAAAGACTCATCACCAGCTACAAAGCCGTTACTCCGCGGTGAGAACATTCATCGCTACAGTCACGAATTTGTCAGTGAATACGTTGACTTCAGACCAGACGTCATGATCGCACACCGCAAGACAGCAAGACCCGGAACTGCTCAACGTTATGAACAACCGAAATTGCTCATTCGCGATACAGGGGGTCTTTTGGAGGCGCAATATGACGCAGAAAACTATTACGTTAAAGATGTTATTATAGTTCACGCCCCAGCAAACAATATAGCCGCTCCTTCCCTTCACTATCTAATTGGCATCCTAAATTCCAAAGCCATGGCATTCTACTATAATGTAACCTTTCCGACTCTTCACGTCCAGCGTGGCGAAGTAGCCTCCCTCCCCATCCGCCCCATCGACTTCACCAACCCCACTGACGTCGAAAAACACGATCGCATGGTTTCCCTTGTGGACAAAATGCTCACGCTCGTCCCCAAGCGCCGTGCCGAAGCAAACCCGCAGGCTGCAACCCAATTGGACGCCCAAATTTCCGCCACCGACCGCCAGATCGACCGCCTCGTCTATGAACTCTACGGACTTACTGAAGAGGAAATCGCCTTGGTCGAGGGAGCTAAGTAAAGCTACAACAGCATCGAAATTTAATGTCCCTCCGCCATTTCGCTGCCTTTGAGTTTCGTCGTCCGATGGATCGCGGCCTAAATAAGCCGTTTCTTGTAATCGGAAAGTCTAGCGACGATGGGGCGCGAGAGAACATCGTCGTCAAGTCGCGGGCAGGCTATGCTGACCGACCGGACGCGATGCTCCGAGAACTCTTCGGTCTTCTTTTAGCAAGAGCACTGGGACTGACCGCTCCCGAGCCAGTTTTCGTCGAAATTCAGCAAGGTTTGGACTGGGCAGTTGCGGATCATCCCAACCATGCAGAGCTCATTCGTCAAAGCATCGGGTGGAATGTGGGGACGATCCATCTAGGCAACGCATGGAAGCCATGGGCGGTGGGAAGTAAACCACGCTCAATCACATCAGAAACCTTGGAAACAGCATACGCCTTTGATGCGATGGTGCAGAACTCAGACCGTGAAGCAGACAACCCAAACATGCTCTGGCGGGGTGACAAACTGGCTCTATTGGACTTTGACAAAGCATTTGCCTATCTGCGCAAAGAGGAAGCGGAAGATCGTCCTTGGCGTAAATCGCTTATTAAACAGGTTTTAAAACGACATAGCCTTTATCCTCACCTACCAACTATTAGCGAAGGCTTAGTTTTAGGCACAGATCTATGGGATACCTTTGAAGAATGGTGGCTGACCGACGTAAGCGCCCAACAGAACCGCTCTTGTAGAGATGGTAGAGATTAGTGTATCTCTGGTGGTTACGCTATTTTGCTCTGGTGCATTGCTTGCAGCCATG
>JBIIFS010000093.1:0-7161 GCA_044237185.1 Luteolibacter sp. | reverse complement strand
CCCCTGCCCCGTAATCCTGATTTCTTCACTTCCTCGGTGATGTCCTTTGGAGCCATCGTAAAGGCTTTCTTGAGATCATCATAGCCACCATCCGACATGTAGGTCTCGATCGAAGGATCCCATCCGATGCGGTCTATATTCTTGAAAATAAGCCGGTATTCGCGGGCGTGTGGTTGCTTGGTATACGATATCATGGGCGACGCGTGGCAATATGCCCGCTCAAAGCCGGATCGCCAATGGGATTTTCCAAGTTTGTGAATTTTTTCACAAGATGATCTCACCCGCTCCTATGGCTGAGAGCGCATAAAACGGGCAACTTCAGGATCCAAATAGGGAATATTCTTCTCATTTCTCGCCAGAGCTTCTCGGATCGATGTCGAAGAGGCGGGATGGCTTCCCTTTACCACCCGCATCCGATACCCCGGCATGGAATGAACTTCTTCTCCATTTCTCACCATGACGATAAAAGTTGCCAACTCCGCCAACTTCTCGGGATGCATCCATTTTGACAACATCCTCCACTGATCCCCTCCCATAACCCAAAACCATTCGGTTCCGGGAAATCTCTGATCCAGCTTGGTCAGTGTTTGATAAGAATAGGATGGCCCATCGATTTCAATTTCCGTCCGATCCACCCGCGCCCATGGCAAATCACGAATGGCAATTTGTAAGGCTTCGACACGTTTCTGACCCGAGGACGGTGGGGTCGCGAGCTTGTGCGGAGAAATCTGACATGGCAGAAACCAGACCTCATCCAGATCCGCAGCGGCTTTTGCAAGAGTTGCCAAATAAACATGACCGTCATGAACCGGATCAAAGGAACCGCCGAAAATTCCGATCCTCTTACGGCCCGATGCCGGCACATGGTTCGAATGAATTTCCTCTGTCATAAAACAATCGATGCCTCGGCTTTTGGAAGGGTCATCAGGAATTTTGTTTCACGCCCCGGAGTGGAAGTGACCGTGATGGTTCCATGATGGGCCTCTATCGCACGTTTCACTATCGACAAGCCTAAACCCGTTCCTTTGATTTCGATCTGCGAGTGATGCTTCTCCACTCGATAAAATCGGCGGAAAATATGTGGAAGATCCGCACTGGGAATACCGACTCCATTGTCACTCACCCATATCCGCACGAACTTGTCAGTCTCCTCAGCTCCCACCTCGATCCTGAGATCTTTGTGAGGATTTTGCTTGAGGGCGTTTTCAATGAGATTGAAAAGCACTTGGGTCCAGTAGAAACGATCCCCCTGCATGATCAGGTTATCCCGTTGCAAATTCACACTCACAATCGCCTTCTGATTCTGGATCACGGACTCCAGACGCTCCAGCACATCCTTGATGCATGAATGGATTTTGAATGGCTCAATATTGATGGCGGAGGCTTCTCCGGATTCCAACTTAGAAATCACCAGCATATCTTCGACAATGAGCGAGATTCTCTCCGCATGTTTTTTCATCACGGATAAAAAGCGCTTTGCCATTTCCGGATCTTCCAACATCCCCTCATCCAAAAGGTTTTCGAGATAACCCGTGATAATCGCCAATGGCGTGCGCAGTTCATGTGATGCGTTTGCAACGAAGTCCTTGCGTATTTGATCAAGCTGATGCTCGGATGTCACATCACGGATCACGACTCGGGTATGCGGCTTGCTCCCCCTAGAATCTGTAAGTTGGGCGGCGTCAATATTCCATGCATTGATTCCACGCGTCTCAAGATCGCCCAGCGGGGAAGTCTGCTGCGGTAAAACCACACGCTGTTGAACCGGCTCTCCCGTCTCAAGACATTTCAGCAATGCTTCCGCCAGACGCGGATCAAGAAACGCCTCCCTGACCGGCCTACCTACCAACTCCCTTCCACTGAACAGGTTGCGTGCTATCGCATTTGCAAAACGGATATTGGCATCCGAATCAACAATAAGAAACGCATCTCCCAGAGCATCCAATAAATGATTCCTTTCATCCTGCGCCTGCCGGAGATCATTTTCTGATTTTTTCGCGATCTCAACAACCAGCTTTGTACAATCGTTCTTCAAAGCCCGGATCCGAAAAGTATGGATCACAAAGCCGACAATCACACAGAGAGTCGCAATAATAGCAAAATGGTCGATCATGAAATGGAACTGGCCAACTGATAGCCTACTCCCCGCACAGTTTCAATCAATGCTCCATATTGTCCCAATTTTTGCCGCAGGCGCTTCATATGGGTATCCAGAGTCCGACTATGGACCTCGTCACAATAACCCCAGACCGTGCGCAAAAGATCATTCCGATCCTGAGGCTTGCCGGGCCGCTCACAGATATAAAGAAGCAATTTAAATTCGGTCGATGTCAGATCCAAGGGCTCGTTATCCAAATAAAATTTGACCGAGTTTTTATCAAAACGAAACGGACCGTATTGGAATTCAACCAAGCCCGGAGCAGCATCGGCTCGTCTTAATATGGCATTCACTCGCAACACCAGTTCCTTGGGGCTGAATGGTTTGGTCAAATAGTCATCTGCACCGGCTTCCAATCCTTGAATACGGTCTTCCGTCTGAGCTCTTGCCGTCAACATCATGACTGGAATGTGCGAGGTTCTGGCATCTCTCCTGATTTCCTTAAAAACCGCCAAACCATTCCGACCAGGCAACATCAAATCCAAAACCACCAGATCCGGCCGCTCCCTGAGACATACCTCTGTTCCCGTGATTCCATCATGGGCTTTGAACACCTGATAACCGGCCCGCTCCAAATTGTATCGAATCAGATCCGCAATATCGACCTCGTCTTCAACAACCAAGATTTTCTGCATTGATGCGGTTTTTAAGATCTCGTGTGTCATGTTGCCAATGAACCCTATGTGACGATTCGGTCACATTCAACCCAGCTTACCGTTTCCATTTCTCAGATTCAAAGCATGACAGGCATCACAGTGAACCAATTCCGTATCATTCCGGTTCATAAAAACATGTCCACAAAGCCGGCAAACCGTAACCAAACGCTTGAGTTTACGCTCACTTCTCCAATGCAGAAATCTCGAAAACGCAACGAAAATCGCCACGCAAACTAGGGTTGAGAAAAGCACCAACCGGACAAAATCATTCAGAACCAGTTCCATGAATCCTTTCGTTTGAAAATTCGATTCGCAAGCCCAACCAACGCTCTGGTTCCTCCGATTTCTGGAAGCTCAAGCCTTTCAGCCAAGCAATGAGAGCCGCAGAACCTGCCTCATCCCCACCCTCAAGCGAGAGGCATTCCACAACCTTGCCATCAGCTGCC
Organism: Luteolibacter sp.; assembly: GCA_044237185.1. Lineage (GTDB taxonomy): Bacteria > Verrucomicrobiota > Verrucomicrobiia > Verrucomicrobiales > Akkermansiaceae > Luteolibacter. Next base: position 3,901 of record JBIIFS010000093.1, on the reverse strand, counting down.
AAATTCAACACGAATATCCATTCTACGGACGCCATCACATCCTTCATCTCAACCTGAAGCGGAGAATACCCGCTTGGCAGCCATGCTTCCGCTTCCTTGTTGTATGCCAGCAAGACAGGACTTAATCCAAAATCGTTTTTTGAATGACGCTTCACTGCATCACTTGATTTGAAATTTCTTGGATAAACCCGCTGTCCCTGCACGGAAATCCGATCCATGGCGATCGATGAATCCGTCTCTAGGGGCTTCATGGTTACCCTATACGGATTCCATGATTCATCATCATCCAACAAACCCACACCCAGTCTCTCCAGAGGATCATGCGTGCCAATGATTTCAAGTCCTCCCGGAAACGGTCCCTCTTCCTCCGCTTTCATTCGCCATATCCGCCCCTCTTCATCATCCGGCAAATAAAGCACGGATGCGCTCTTCACCGTGGCGATGTCCTTGTGATCGAATCGCACATTGAACAAACTGAACAACAAGCCGAAACCCATCGCCACAACCAGAACCGAGACGCCCATCCAACCCCGGTGGGCATCCATACCGCTCCAGTCAAAAATCAAATCGTTCTTATTCATCCATCGGTTCGCTTTCTGGAATCTCAGGTTCGGTTTTTCCAACCCATGCAATTTTATATCCCAACCGCAGAACAAGATCGACAATTTTTGACTGCATCCCCGCAGAAGCTCCAATGTCGGTTTTCAACAAAACCATGGCGCGCGACATCACCTCGTCCGCTTTAAGAACTTCAAGCCTTGAACCAAGTTCATCCAAACTGACAACCTCCCTACCCAAATAAATTTGGGGTTCATTTTTTCCTGAATGCAAGGTGATCACAATGGATTCTCCATATCGCTGCATCTGAAACTGCGAGGCAGGCAACTCAACGGTCACTCCGCTCTGATTCAGAAACACCGGCCCAAGCAACAACAGCATGGTGACCGTAATAAATAGATCGAACAAAGGCAGCGCATGCAGAAACCCAGGGCGCTCATCTAATGTGGTTTCCAATTTCACTCCGTATGGGAAACTTTTGCTTTCTTATCGGTTGATGCCCGTTTTCTTCCACTGGACGTCTCTCCACGGAACGGCGCAAATTCAAGCTCTTCACGGGCGTCCGCAATCATGTGAACAATCTCAATCCCAGCCCGCTCAATCCGAGAAACCAGCCGCTTGGACTGGCCGACAAAATAAAGATAAAATACATACATCGGAACCGCGACCGTAAGCCCGATCACTGAGGTAATGAGCGCACTCAGAACTCCGGCAGAAAGCTCATTAGGCCCAGTCGCACCTCCTTGCTCGCTAACACGCTGAAACGCATCGATCATTCCCAACAATGTGCCCAGCATGCCGACCAGAGGCGAAATGAGTGCCACCGCAAGGATCGCCCGAATGTTTTTTTCAATCCGTGGCACTTCGAGCTGACCTGCCTCCCGCACCACATCACTCAAATCCCTGCGTTCCAAATAGTATCTCAGGAGCCCGGCATGCGCCACCCGTCCCACCGGACCGGGCGCTCTCGCCGCTTCGTGCAAGGCCTCAGCGAACGCCCTGCGTTTGATATGTAACGCAAGTCCAACCAATAGCGCACTGACGTTGATCCGAGCCCGATGAAAATAAAAAAAACGCTCCACAATAAAAATCGAGCCAAAGAAACCCAGCGCAAGCAACACCCATACGAGCGGTCCGCCCTTTTCAATTAATCCTGATCCATCCCAAAAGGCCAATATCATCGTTCCTTTATGCTAACGAATGAAACGCCTGCCTAGCAACCCCGAAAATAACCGATTCAATTCCCAAATTTCAATTTTTCGAGAAACTGGCAGAGTAAAGCCACCCGCTCCCCCACGGGGATGGTCTCAAGCAGTAACTGCCTCAAATCCGGATCCTGAACCAACTGCTGCGCCACCAGATCCGCCATCAGGCCCGCTTCGTCCGCTTGGCTCAGAAGATTTAAAACCCCGTTTCTAACCTCCTCTGGCAACCCCGATAAACAATCCTCGACCGCCCCTCTCAAGGCCAACATCGCTGCAGAATTCCGATCCTTCTCCAAAGGCTGACCCAGTAAAGGCTCGATGAAAGCGCTAGGAAAAGGTTCACCCTCAAGCCATTCGGTGAATTTGACACGAATCACTCCATGCAGCAAAAGCTCGGACGTGCCGTCCTCACGCTCGCGTGATGCCCGCACCAAACCGACCGTCCCGATACTCGCCGCATATGACTCCGATTGACGCGCCACCGCAAACACACAATCTCCCTCCAGCGCCTGATCGAGCATCAGTCGATACCTCTCCTCAAAAATGAAAAGCGGCAGACCTCCATGCGGAAACAAGGTGCAATCCGGCAAAATCATCACCCCGCATTTTTTAGGTAGGTTCAAACCCGTCATGCCCGCAACATGGCATCCAAAACTATCCGACGCAAACTCTCTGTCACCCACTCGACTTCTTTTTATTTAAATATCCCCCATGCACCGCCTGAGTCCATTCGCCATTCCTCATCTTCTCCCAAACACAGTTGTCTCTATTCCTTCCATCCGCTTTAATCAATCCATGCCCCGAATTTCCCGCCTCTGGCTCACCTCGTTCATTGCCGCATGCGCTATCGCTTGTACCCCCATTCCCAAACCGCACATTTCAAGCCAGCTACCGCCACCCTCCACCATCAAACAGCCGATTGCAGAAGACCTTCCCCTAAAAATACCACCAACTCTAACAGAGCATTCCGTTTCTCCGCCAAAAATGGTGAGTCAAACCCTCTCAACCATCCAATTCCACGGCGTCTCTTTCGATTCCAGATCTCATGCATTAAAAACCATCGATCAATCCAATGGCCCCGGCAGCGAGTATTTCGATGCACGCGATTGCGCCACCAAACAAGAAGTCTTACTCGCCATTAACGCCGGCTTTTTCACACCGGAAGGAAACCCTCTCGGCCTCGTCATTTCCCGGGGAAAACGCTCTGGATCATGGAACTCTAGCTCATCTTTAGGATCCGGAATCTATCGCATCGACCCATCAGGCAAACCCACGATCTCAAGACGAACCCGAGTTGGCGCCGTATCCGACTCCAAGGAACTCCTCCAAGCCGGCCCCTTGCTCATCGAGAACTACAACCCCATCACCGGCCTCAATCAAAGCAAAATCGCCATGCGTTCCATCCTCCTCCACGATGGCAGACATCGTTGGTGGGTCGGCATCACTTCCCCATGTAGCCTCGCCGGTCTCAGCCAAGCACTCAACATCCAATCCCCAACTGGCTGGAAAATCTCCCACGCTCTCAACCTCGATGGCGGACGCTCCACCGACTTCTACGTCTCTTCCAAAATATCAGGCAAATCGCTGGAACGAAAAAGCCTGATGAACCGCCAAGTGAGAAATTTTCTAATCCTGAAATAACCCCTCTTCACCATCCAATTGCAGGCGTAGACTGTTTGCCAAAAGTCCTTGCGTAAAAGGCCGAGCGATGGAGTCACGAGTTCAAGGCGTGATGAGGGCGCAAAGCTAATCCTTCCTCGTCCCCTCAAGGGACGCATTCCGCTTAGACCGTTTGCCAAAAGTATTTTCCGAAACGACCGAGTCCGTAGCCCTCGGATTCTAGGCGTGAGGAAGGAGTGGATAAACATCCACGACTGACGAACAACAACGAAACCGTGGATTACGGGCCGGAACTCCAAATCAAACATCCGCGCAGCGGCTAATCATCCAAACCTCAAAATCTCCTCGTTTCGGAAAAGACTTTTGGCAACCGGTCTAGTCGGAGCGTAGCGTAGACAAATGAATATCCGCAACTGAAGAACAACGCAGAAATCGTGACTCCATCGCCGGGACTGTAGCAAAACTCCCGCGAGAGCGGCAAAATTCAAAACCTAAAAAATCTCCCTTTTGCGTAAGGA
>JBIIFS010000092.1:0-7215 GCA_044237185.1 Luteolibacter sp. | reverse complement strand
ATAGGTATGAGAGTTGGAATTCTTTCTGTAAATCCACCAACAAGTTGAGAATCTGGGATTGCACGGAAACATCCAAAGCCGATACCGGTTCATCACAGACAATCCACTTCGGCTTCAGCGCGAGCGCTCTTGCGATCCCGATCCGCTGCCTTTGCCCTCCCGAGAACTCAAACGGATAACGCTCTGCCGAATTCGCCGTGAGACCCACTGTATCTAACAGCTCATTCACCCACTTCTTACGCTCTTCACGCGAACCCATACCATGAATCTGAAATGGTTCCTCGACAATCGAACGGACATTCATCCTCGCGTCCAGCGATTCCGCAGGATCCTGGAAAATCATTTGAAAATCCCTGCGCAGCGGGCGGATCCGCCCCTGACTGAGATGGGTAATGTCCCTGCCCTCAAAAAGGATCCGGCCGGATGTCGGATTAAGCAGACGCACCAGCGCTTTTCCCAGCGTCGATTTGCCACAGCCTGACTCACCGACCAAGCCCAAGGTTTCTCCAACTCCAAGCTCTAGCGATACCCCATCGACTGCTTTCACGGCTCCGGTCTGCCTCAATAACAGACCACTCCTGACCGGATAATGCACCCGCAGATCTTCGGTTTTCAACATGATGGATTCACTCACAGTTCAGAACAGTTTCTACAAATTTCCAACCCATGTCCCGGCGAGACTTCTTTGAACGGCGGTCGCTCAGGACTGATCGGCGTTTTGATTCCTAGGCGCTGGCAAAAACGGCAACCATGGGTGTATTCTCCCAACCCGGCGACCGTTCCGGGAATGGTATACAAATGGGATTTCGGCGGAGTATCCGGCGTCGGAATCGATCGCAGCAGGGCTTTGGTATAAGCATGTTGCGGATTTCCAAAAAGCTCATCGACCGGAGCGCTCTCCACCACCCGACCGGCATACATGACAATCACCTCATCGCAGGTTTCCGCGATGACTCCCAGATCATGGGTGATCAACAAAACCGACATCCCCATCTCACTCTGCAACCCGCCAAGCAAATCAAGAATCTGCGCCTGCACGGTCACATCGAGCGCCGTTGTCGGCTCATCGGCGATGACGAGGTCGGGTCGGCATGCCAGGGCAAGTGCGATCACCACCCGCTGCCGCATGCCACCGGAAAGATGATGCGGATAATCCATCATCCGCTTCTCAGGAGCGGGAATCCGCAGCAGTGCCAGCATTTCGGTCGCGGCATCCCATGCGTCCTTTTTGCTCATATTTTTATGAATCCGGAAAACCTCCGATACTTGTTTGCCAATCCGGTGCACCGGATTGAGCGCCGCCATCGGCTCTTGGAAAATCACGCCGATTTCACCGCCACGAACCTCACGCATGCGCTTCTCGCCGCAATGCAACAAATCCTCACCTTTGAAAAGAATCTCACCTCCCAATATCTTGCCGGATGGTTGCGGCAACAAGCGGACAATCGACATTGCCGTCACGCTTTTTCCACAGCCCGACTCACCCACCATGCCCACGGTCTTGCCATAGGGAATTTTAAAAGAAACTTGGTCCACCGCACGCAGCAAGCCGCGATCGGTCTCAAACGAAGTGATGAGCCGATCCACTTCCAACAAGTTTCCATCACTCATCGGACACCTCCTCTGCTGGCGCCTCTTTTGGAGCATCACTCTTCGGATGCGAGCGGTAATCGTCAAAAACACGATTCACTTCCGGAAATTTCCTACCATTGCGTTTCGCTTCGATCGTCTCCTTTTTCATATCCTTATCAATCCAGTGCACATGCGCTTCGAGCGGCTCGTAAACGACCGGAGTGCAGAAACGTGTTTGTTCCGAATCCGGCCATCTCAACCAACGCCATGAACCCATTCTAACGAAATCCACGGTGTATCCAGGCACGAAAATCGCCTCATCGTGGACAATCCGTTGCAATTTGTATGTCGCATCGCTGAGTTCTTCTTCGGTGCGGGCATTGCGGGCTTTTTCACAAAGTAAATCCGTATCATCCCGCGCCCATGCGAAGACGTTGTTTGTCTGGGTTTTGAGATTTCCACGCTCATCCCGCGCGTTGCTCGAGTGCAGATACTGGTAATAATCCGGCGTGGGCGGCGTGATCACCCATGCGGTGAATGCCATTTCATGCTGCTTCTGCATGACCTTGATGTAGTCCACGGTCATCTCATTCGAATCGAGCCGTAAATCAAATCCGCACGCTTTTGCCTCTTCTCGCAAAATTGTCAGCATCCTCTCAAGCATTGGATTGGCCGGGTAACTCAAGGAAATCGAAAGCTTGGTTCCGTCTTCACGTTGCAGGATTCCGTTCCGATCCGTCTGCGTGAATCCCGCTCTTCCAAAGGCCTCACGCGCCGCTTTGATCGAAAAAGGCCGGGCTTTAATCGTCGGGTCACTGAAAAGAAGATAACCTTGGTTGAAAGAATCCAGCCGCTGATAGTCTCCGCGAAAAATCACATCGATGACTTTCCGCCAGTTCACGGCGTGCTGTATGCCTATACGGACATCCTTTTGATCAAGCAGGGGCTTGCTCACATTGAGGTACATCCCTCTCGGAATGGCGGGGTATTGGTTGTAAAATGTATGACGTTCGATGTAGCCGTTGAACACCGCGTCCATCTCAGATTTTTCATACCAATACTCAGGACGGGTGATGTAACAGGAATCCAACTCACCTGCGCGGAACAACTCGAACGCCTTGGCCTCATCCCGGACCACCACATGACGGATACGGTCCACGTTGAAACGGTATTTGTAGTACTTGTTGTCCTTCGCCCACCAGTTTTTGACCCGCGTCTGGGTGACGGACACACCTTTCACAATATCTTTCTGCAGCACTTCGTAAGCGCCGGTTGTCGGTGGAAATTTCCATTGATGGCGCTCTGTGAAATCCGGACCGTAATCCGCATAAAAAAGCGGTGGAGAGAGCGGCATCAGTCCAGCGGTCGCCGGCGCATAGACGCGCGCCTCGGGAAGTGAGACAGACAATGTCAGGTCATCGTAAACCGTGATCGCGGCTATGTTTTCACGATAAAACTGCTTCGCATAAGGATTTACAATATCGTCAGAAATTCTGACATACGAACCGAACAGAAAATCTCCCGCTTTCACCGGAACTCCGTCCGAATACGTCGCCTGTTCGTTGATTTTAAAATACACCGTCCGGCCATCTTCGGAAACCGCCCATTGCTTTGCCAGCCCCGGTATCATCGCCATGGATTTGGGATGAAAACCCACCAAAGGCATATCGATTTCGTCGTAAAGACTTCCGCGGAATCCGTTGTTCGAATTAGCCCCGAATGGACGGATCGTTGGCGGGAACGATAGCATGAATTGATTGAAGGTTCCGCCCTTCTTCGCGCGTGGATCACCGATTTCCTCATGCTCCATTCCGTCCTCCCATGTCAGATTGGTCGGAATTTCAGCCATTGTTCCGTAACGGAAATAATCTCCCAAGCTCAGACGGAAGTCCCATTTTTCCTGCTCACGCTTGAGGTTGGCCAAACTCCTTTCGAGCGCCTCGCGCTCCTCGCCTTCCGCTTTCCCAAGTTTGGTCTCAGCTTCCAAAATCGCTCCGAGCGTCGCCTCTTTCTGCTCATTCAACCACTGGGTGATATGTTTGTTATAACTGGATATGAAGCTGTCGAAATTGGATGTCCGGCGCGACTCAACCTCTTTCGTGCGGCAAGCCGTGAGCCCGAGCAACACAAGACCGCATCCCATGATCTGTAGAATTTTACGCATCAGCGGTAGTAACTGTATTTTTTCGGATCAAACGCTTCTCGGACAGCTTCACCTATGAATGTGATCAATACCAGCAGGCCAACAAGCGCGGAGAATGTGGAGGTGATCAACCATGGCGCGGATAAATTAGACAATCCGTCACCGAGCAGCCGCCCCCATGTTGCATCTTTCGGCGGCAGTCCAAAGCCAAGATAATCCAGAGCGGTCAGAGAAAAAATCAGCGAGGAAACGGTGAACGGCAGCAGGGTCACGATAATTGCCACGGTGTTGGGCAAAAGATGTCGGAATATGATGCGTGGCGTGCCAGCTCCCAGCACCCTCGCGGCTGCGATGTAGTCCCGTTCTTTGTCCCGGTATGCCGCGGTGCGCATCAAAGCCGTGATACCCATCCAGCCGAACAAAATCAGGATCGTCAGGATGATCGGCAAACCCTTGAACTTTTCCGGAACCATGCTTGAGAAAATAATAACCACAAACAAAAACGGCATGTTGGAAAAGACTTCGATCAGGCGATCCACGACAAGATCGAACCATCCGCCCAAATAACCCATCAACATGCCGAGGACGATTCCAATCATGTAAACGACAGGCAGGAAAATCAGCGTCGCTTTAAAATTCACCTGCAGTCCGCCATAAAGGTAGGCCAACACATCGTAACCTTGGGATGTCGTGCCCAACCAATTCTGTTTATCCCAAATCGGTGGTGCCGGATTGTATTTAACCGCTCTCAGCTGACCGCCTGTTAGTTTGAGAAAACCAGCCACATCTCCGGTCCCTTCGAGTTTCTCGGAAACTTTTTTTCCCTCTTTGTATTCAGCACTGTAAACCCTCTCGCCAAGGGCATCCCAGCCATCCACAGCTCCGTTCAGCATGCCTCTGCGCAGGGTATAGCGCAGATGAATCCTCCCCTGATCCACATCATGAAAAACCGCAGCCAAGCCGGCATAGGGGGTTCCTCGACCGGATTCATAATATAATCCCTCCCGCAATACCAAATCCACGGATCGGAGTTTCAGCGTGTCTCCCGTCGAAGCATAAGGAATCAAAGGCATGATCACGCGCCCGTCTCCAGCCCGCTTGCCCTTCTTCAAAGCAATTTTCAACATCCGGTAGTCCACCGGCGCATCGGCCAGCTCCCCACCGATGCCATATTTCGATCCTTTGAAAGGTTTTGCAGTAAATGCAGGAAAACTCCACTCGCCCTTGTATCGAACCGCAAGAGCCTCATGACCGACGATGACCTGATCCAAAGCCGCCAGCGCTGTGAGAAACACGATAATCAACAATGAATAATAGCCCCGCTTGATCTCTCTGAAGCGCATCCATTTTCTGACCGTCACCGGATTGGGAGGGGTTCCTTTGAGTGAAAAAATAATGAATGCGAGACCACCCCCAAGGAGAAACGCACTGCACAGCCATCCGAACCACAGGAAGGCATCGTCACCTTTCCCGATACTCAGCAGCAAGAGTTCACGACTGACCTCGAAAAACCAACTGGCCGTTGGAAAGTCCAAACCCTTGAGTTCCCCGATCACCGCCAGAGCGCCGAGCAGCATCAATAACAAACCTGTCGAAAATCTGATCATTTGAATTTAATTCTCGGGTCAACCATCGCAACAATAAGATCCGATATCACTTTTCCTAACAACATCAGGAATGCAGCGATCGTCAGCGTCCCCATGATCACCGGAACATCCCTCGCCAGAATCGCCTGATACTGAAGCAACCCGAAGCCCTGGATGTCAAAAACCGTCTCCACCAACAGCGAGCCGCCGATGAAAATTTCGATCAATCCCCCGGCACTAGTTGCGATTGGGATCATCGAGTTGCGAAACGCATGCCCGAAAACCGCTTTCCGGAAACTCACACCCTTCGCCACCGCAGTCCGCACATAGTCAGCCGCCAACTGGTCCATCAAATTGTTCTTCGTCAGCATTGTCAGCATCGCGAACGAGCCAACGAGATAACACAACAACGGCAATACGGTATGGTGCGCCAGATCCTTGATCTGATCCCATGTGCCCATCTCCGCAAAATTCGGACTGGTCATTCCAAACAGCGGAAACAGGTTCATCCGTGCACCTAGATGCACCAGAAGAATGGCTCCAAACGCGAAGCCCGGAATCGAGTATCCGATGAAAATTAACACCGAACTCGCACTGTCGATAAATGTTCGGTGCTTGAGCGCTTTCAGCACTCCAAGTGGTAAACACACCGCGTAGGTCAACACAGCTGTTAACAAACCAAAATACACCGCCACCGGAACACGCTCGAGGATCATCGAGCTGACCGGATCATTATAAACCGTCGATCGTCCCAGATCGCCCTGCAACAATCCGCTGAAACGCGTTTTGTAAGCCACGGCGCGCGGTGGATACGATGGGGCTTTCTCATTCGCGATACTGCGCCGCTTGAAACGCTCCTGCCTGACCTTCTCATCCTCATAACGGATTTCCCATCCATCATCGAAAATGCTTTTGCCACTCTCCACATACAAGGCGGAGACGATTTTTTCCGTGTTCTTCTTGATTCTGACCAGACGACCGTCGCCACGCAAAACCATGTTTGCGGTGTGATCGGGATCTTGCTCAGACCCTCCTATCGATTCATCCCCCCGCTCTCCGAAGTCCGCTTTGGAAATCGAAACCTCCTTGGGCCACAAACCAAGCCATTGCAAGTAGGCAACCGGCATCGACTTATCGAGCCCGAACTGCTCCTCAAGCTCTTCCAACTGCTCCGGACTCAATGCCCCCGAGGATCGGGTCGTAGACTGCTTTCCACCACCGCTATCGGCTTTGCCCGCCGCCTGCTGCAGCATCCGGTCCATCGGGCCACCCGGCACAAAACGAGTAATCGCAAAAACGAAAAACGTGATCCCTAACAAGGTCGGCGGGATCAACAGAAATCGTCTTAGAAAATAACTTTTCACGGCTTTCGTTACAGGGCGTTCATCTCGACTTTTTCACTTCAGACGGAAACCGCGCCGGATTAAAATTTCTGACCCTTCTGCTTTTTTACCGCGATCACATAGTCCAATACGGCCTTCTCGTCGGATTTCGGCAAACCCGCATGGCTGATCATTTTCGGCATCGCGTCTTCCCAATCCATGATGTCAACGTGTTCGGGGAGTTGGTATTGATGGCACTCTCCACATTTCAACATGTAAACCTCATGCCCGCGCTGAAGACGCACAAGCGGCGTTCCGCTGGACTTAGCCATCTTGTCATCAGGATTGGGCACCTCGGAAATTCCCCCGATAGCTCCATCATCGCCAGCTTTCATGTCACCCATCTGACTTCCTCTCCCACCTGGAACACATCCGGCTACTAAAAACAACCCAGCTACGATTGGGATGAGACTCACAGGCATTTTGAAATTCTTCATTGGTTGCCCTGTATTCCGCCACTTCAAGGCTCGGGAATCAATGAAAACCTGATTTAGCCTGACCAAAGATTCATCACTGTCATTGACTCCGCGCC
>JBIIFS010000096.1:0-6927 GCA_044237185.1 Luteolibacter sp. | reverse complement strand
TCCGCAAGGTCATCGAATCCAGAGACGACGGCTACATCGCAAAAGCCGCCCATGGCAATGGCGTGGTGGAGGCGTTGAGAGCGATTTACGGGTAAATTTATCTGGAATGAGACTCACCACGAATTTATAGATAATAATTGACCAAATTAATAACTGGATATACAAATAGTCATGATTAAAAAGGATCGTCCTCTTATCCCGCGTTTGGCCGCTGTGGCGGCGCGGCAGAGGTTGGAAGGATTTCCCATTTTGACGATAACTGGGCCGCGTCAGTCGGGGAAGACGACGTTGTCTCGGCAGTTGGGAGCGGATTTGCCCTATTTTTCCATGGAGAACCCGGATGTCCGTAGCTATGCGACGGAGGATCCCCGTGGGTTTCTCCGCCAGGTGGCGGACGGGGCGATTTTGGATGAGATACAGCGTGTTCCGGAGCTATTCTCCTACCTGCAAGGTGTGGTCGATGCCGACCGACGGATGGGGCGGTTTATCCTGACGGGTTCGAGCCAGTTCGAGCTGATCGAGTCGATCACTCAGAGTCTGGCCGGACGTGCGGCGATGTTGACTTTGCTGCCGTTTTCTCTGGCGGAGTTGCAAGCGGCTGGACGCGCACCGGCTACGGTTGATGAACTGTTGTTTGCAGGTTTGTTTCCGCCGGTTTACGATCGGCCGGTTGATCCCACGGTATGGCTGCAGGATTACATCAGTACCTATCTGGAACGGGACGTGCGGCAGATCCTGAACATTCAGGATCTCGCCACCTTCCAGCGCTTCGTTCAGCTTTGTGCCGGCCGCATCGGTCAGTTGCTAAATGTGTCATCTTTGGCGGTGGACGCGGGGATCACAAGGATCACTGCCGAGTCGTGGTTGTCGGTTCTTCAGGCGAGTCATCTGGTATTTTTGGTTCGTCCTTGGTTCACGAATGTGAGCAAGCGCATGATCAAGAGCCCGAAGCTCTATTTCTGTGATGTGGGTGTGGCAGCGTGGTTACTGGGTGTCCGGGCTATCGGTCACATTCAGGCCCACCCCCAGCGCGGAGCCTTATTTGAAAACTGGGGGATGACCGAGTTGTTGAAAGCCCAGACGCATCGTGGCCTCAAGCCATCACTCCATTTCCTCCGCGACAAGGAGGGACACGAAATCGATGCTTTGATCGAAACCGCGCCAAACACCTTTCACGCCGTGGAAATCAAGTCCGGTGAAACCATTGCATCGGATTTCTTTCGTGGCCTCGATTTCTGGCGGGCAAAGCTCGTCGGCCAATCCCTAAAACCCTGGCTGATCCATGGAGGGGCGGCAAGGCAGGAGCGAGAAAAAGCCACGGTGCTGCCTTGGAATGGTTTGGGGGAATTGTTGGATAGGATTTAGAGTAAAATGCTCTAGCGGCATGCGAGAGGAGTTCGTCGTATTTTTCACATGCATGCATGGCAAACGGTCTACCTGCTCCCATTTCAGATAAATTCTCCAAATTTGAGGAAAAACCTCTTGCTATTGCGATTGAGTCTCATTAGCGTAGATCGCGCCCAGCACATCATTCAATTCAATAAGACAAAGATGAAGCTAAACAAGCTAAGCACCCTTAAAGCCAGCGTCGCCATCAGCCTTGCCGTCGGGCAGTTGTTGCAAGGCCAAACCTTTCGCGATCGCCTCGCCGGAGACGAAGCTACCGCCGCATCCGAAATCGATGCCACCTTCGCCTCTCCGAAGGAGCAGGCGTGGTATGACCGCTTCAGCTTCGGCTCGTATGGCGAGGCTCATTTCAATTCGGGTGATGTTGACGACAAGTTCGATATCCACCGTCTTGTGCTTTTCACGGCCTATGAGTTCAACCATCGCGCGCGCTTCGTATCCGAGTTGGAGCTGGAGCATCTTTATTCGAACGATCCCGGCACCGACATTGAGTGGGAGCTTGAGCAGGCCTACTTCGAGCTGGATCTGGGCAACAACTATCACCTCCAGACTGGCGCTTTCCTCGTCCCGTTAGGCATTACGAACGAGATCCACGAGCCTAACACTTTCTATGGTGTCGAGCGCAATCGCATCGAAACCGAGATCATCCCCTCGACCTGGACGGAATACGGCTTCCTCCTTCGGAAGAACTATGACAGCGGTCTGCAATGGGATATCGCCGTGCACCGGGGTCTCGAAGTTGACCGGGACGACATCAATCTCAACGGTCCCGATCTGCGGGAAGGCAGGCAGAAGGCGGACAGCTTCCGCGGAGCGGCCACTACCACCCGTGTCAGATACACCGGCATCAGCGGCCTCGAGCTCGGCGCCGGCATTCAGTATCAGGACGACATTTCGCGCGGCTCGGAGGACAACAGTGCCGTGCTCACCACGGGGCACTTCATCTACACGGACGGTGGCTTCGGACTGCGCGGCCTCGTCGCAAACTGGGATATCAGCGGTGACAGCGCGGACGGTGGCGTCACGGTCAACGGCACGGGTATCGACACCCAGTATGGCGGTTACATTGAGCCGTCCTACAAGTGGACTTTCGGAAACGGCATGGCGCTGGGTGTATTCACCCGCGCCCTTTACTGGGAGAACGAGGATGCGCCGGACGGCCAGGTAGAGTTCCAGACAGGTTTTAACTTCTGGCCCACCGAAAACACCGTGGTCAAGGTCGACTGGCTCTACGAGGACCGCACCAAGGGCAATTCGAACCGCGACGTATTCAACTTTGGGGTTGGCTACGCGTTTTAATTGGAGAAGATGGATCGGTCTCCGGTCGATCCAGCCCTGTTACGATGAAACAGCCCATCCGCATACTCGCACTCACGCTCGCCCTCGCGGCCTGCGTGCATGGCGAGGATCGCGTTTACAAGCAGCCATCCGAGTTCATCAAATCGGCTTTCGGCGGGAAAATCCCAAGCGCTTCTGTTCTCAGTCTCTCCAGTGAAGCCAAGACCCGCGCCAAGGCAATCATGTCACACAACTTCGGGGAATCCCGGATCCGCCACTGGAAAGAGGGCGCTCGCAGCGTCTGGATTCTCGAGGAAATCGGGAAGACTCAGCCGATTACCACCGGCTTCCTCATCGAAAACGGACAGATCAAATCTGTGGAGATCCTCATTTATCGTGAGAGTCATGGATGGGAGGTCAGCAAGCCGTTTTTCACCAAACAGTTTTCCAACGCCTCGCTGAAAAGCGGCGACCAGCTCTCCGCCGATGTAAAAAACGTTGCCGGAGCCACCCTTTCCGTCCGCGCGGTCACCAAGCTCGCGAGATTAGCCCTTTACCTCGATTCTCTCGTCTGACGCCGTGGCCGAAAATCAAAAAAAGAAGCGGTGGAGCCGCACGATTCACCGCTGGTCCGGCCTTCTCTTGCTGGTGCCGCTCACCATCGCCTGCGTCACCGGGATGATCCTGAATCATACGGTTGATCTGAATCTGAGCAACCGCCGCGTCACCTCGCCATGGATCGAGGCACGCTACGGAATGGCCCTCGAAGGGAAACCCGAAGCCCTCGGTCTTGACGGAAAAGCATTCGCTGCCAGCTGGGATGGGAAAATTTTTCACAGGAAAAAAATCATCAGCGATAGCTCCCCGCTTGTCGGAGCCGTGCCGCTGCGTGATGGCACCGCCGTCGTCACCAACTCCGCTGTGTATTATTTCGGCCTTGATGGTGAACTTATCGAAACCCTCGATTCCGTATCACTCCCAGCCACTCCCATTGCAAAGGCCGGGCGCACTGACAATTTCGCCCTCGTCTTGGATACCGTTTCCGGAACCTTCACCAGCGATGCGAATCTCCTCGATTTCAATGAAACTCCCGCCGCTCAGGAGATAAATTGGTCGTCTCCCGCAACTCCGAGCGCTTCAGATCTGAAAACCTGGAAAACCGCCTTCTCTGGAGACGGCATCCCACTCGACCGCGTCATTCTCGATCTCCATTCCGGGCGTTTCTTTGGCACGCTAGGGAAGTGGATTTACGATCTCACGGTCATCGGCGTCCTCATCCTCTCGGCCACCGGCTTGGTCCTATTTCTCCGCACCCGCCGCCGTTCCATATGAACCGCCGCCACGCCATCACCATCCTCGGTGCGGCAGCTCTCACCTCCTGCCGTCGTCGCCATTCCCTCCTTACGGTTTCCGACTACGCCTTCGGCACAGCCGTCCACTTTCAAATTCATGGGATTTCGGCAGCCGCTTTCAAAAAACTCTCCGCAGAATGCTTGAGCCGTCTCCGCGAAATAGAATCCCTCTTCAGCCTCTACGATCCGGATTCCACTCTCTGCAAACTCAACCGAGAAGGCATGTTAGAAAATCCTCCCGAGGAATTTCTCCATCTGATCCGCACCGCCCTCGGCTATGGCGAAAAGACCGAAGGGCTGTTTGATATCACCGTGCAAACGCTCTGGAATTGGCGGCAGAAATGGAAAGAGTCAGACCTCACGGATCGCGACATCATGGAAAAAACCACCTGGTCAGAGTCCCTCGCGTTGGTCGATTTCCGAAAGGTAAAGGTGACAGGTCACACGGTTGCCTTCGAAAAAAAAGGCATGGCCATCACCTTGAACGGAATCGTCCAAGGGTATGCCACCGACCAGATCGCCGCCCTCCTCCAGAAGCGAGGAGTGACCCATATGCTGGTAAACATCGGCGAATATGCAGCCTTCGGAAACGCCCCGGAAGGCGAGCCATGGGAAGTCGAACTCTCGGCCACCGGTAAAACAATCAATCTTCCCCATGGTCGCGCCCTGGCCGTTTCCGCGGGTAGCGGTCACACCTTCGATCCCGAAGGTCGTTTCCATCACATTTTCCACCCATCCGACGGCACGAACTCACGCCACGACAGCACAGTCGTCGTCACCGCCCCGACCGCCACCCTGGCGGATGCGCTCTCGACGACACTCGCGATAGCAAACGAGGAAGAACGCAAGGTGATCCTCGCGGAATTCCCAGAGGCCGATTTCAGGGAAATCCGTTGACATGGGCACCGCAGTCCAAGGGCTGCGGCGATTTATATGATTGAGTGCAAATTTCTTCTAAGGAAATGGCAGCTCTCGGTTCTCAATCATATAACCAACTTTTAAATACCCTTATGAACCGACTCACCGATAAAAACTTTTCATTCAAATGCCCGATGAATTGGGATGCCATGCAAGCGACTGACAACGGTCGTTTCTGCGGTAAATGCCAGAAAGAAGTCTTCGATCTGACGAATTGTTCGCTCGATGAAGTGCGCGCGCTGCAGCAGAAGCATGGGTCGATCTGTGGATCGATTCGTGTGATGGGCGCCGCGGCCGTGGCGATCTCGCTTTCAACAGCAGCTTGCCAGAAAGAAAATCAGAAACCGGATTCCGTGCGGACGGTTGGTGAGATTCAGTCGCCAAGTCAGCTCGTGCTCCCGCCCGAGCAACGGCTCATGGGAGATGTCTGTGTGCCGCCGCCGGTTGAGCCTGAGAAAAAAGAAGCGCCGAAAGAACAACCACCCCATGTAATCAAAGGTTTTGGTTGCCCGATTCCGCCACCAGCAGCTACACCAGCTCCGAGCAAGGAGATTCTGCCTGCCACACCTCCACTCACAATCTCCGCCGATAACGAACGCGTCATAGCTCCTAGCCAATCCATATCGGCCGCGATCCAGAATGCACAAGCCAGCGGAGACCTAAACCCTCGATTCAGGCTCCAAGCCAAACGTGTTGGTTCCATGACCGATTACGAGGTGCGTGTTCGTGTGGCCACTCCAGCCGTAACTTCTAACACTACCATTAGCGTCAACGGCGGCGAGAGTAAATATATAGACGAAGACGATATAGCGATCATGCTGGTTAGCGATGAGCCTGACTCTGCTATTGTGCTGATCTCCGTGGAAAAGAAAGGAGGGAATGTTGATGGAATCATCCATAAGGACGGTGAGAAAATCAAGTTGACCCAGAAAAGCGGAGGGATCACACAGGCATTGGCGGTCGTCGCCGAAGACTTCATACCTCCTGTATGGTCGTGCAAGGAGCGCTAAAAATCCCATCGAAAACATTCTGACATTAGGGCAGCCCCGACTTGTCGGGGCTGCCTGTTTCACGAAATAGGGTAAGGGCTCGGGATTTTTTATCTGATCACCTGGGCGTTGCTATAGGCTATCGTATGCCGTCTGGTTGGGGCTGGAGAGGTTGATCAATCCTTCTTCTTTAACAGCGGGAAGAGTACCACATCACGGATCGTCGGAGCGCCTGTGAGCATCATGACCAGGCGATCAATCCCGATCCCGATCCCGCCTGCGGGTGGCATGCCGTGTTCGAGGGTTTCGATGAAATCGTAATCGACCTTTTGTTCTTCTTCGCCACCGGCTTGGTGCTCGAGGCGTTGTTTTTGAACGTCGGGATCGTTGAGCTCGGAGTAGCCGGGTGAAATTTCCTGGCCGTTGATGATGAGTTCGTAAACCTCAACGGTTCGGCCGCCGGGAGTGACTTTGGCAAGAGGCACCAGTTCGCTGGCGACGCGGGTGACGAAGCAAGGATCGAAGGTATGCTCCTCGACTTTTTTCTCAAAGACCTGTTGGATGACCTCGTAGTCCTCCATGTTTTCGGAAAGTTGCACACCGATCGCTTCACACTTCGCGCGGCGCTCGGCAGCGGTGATGTCGAAGAAATCTTCGCCCGCGACTTCCTTGATGAGGTCGTGATAGTTCGCGCGTTTCCATGGACGAGTCAGGTCGATGGTGCGGATCACGTTGCCTTCTTCGTCTTTGTGCTCGATCTTCAAGCCGCCGCAGAATTTCTCGGCGAGGTGGCAGGTCATTTCCTCAACCATGTTTGCCATTTCCTCGAAATCGGAAAACGCCCAGTAAGCTTCCAGCATCGTGAACTCCGGATTGTGGCGGCGGGAGATGCCCTCGTTGCGGAAGTTGCGGTTGAGTTCGAATACTTTCGTGAAGCCACCGACCAAAAGGCGTTTGAGGAAAAGCTCGGGAGCGATACGCAG
>JBIIFS010000144.1:0-4136 GCA_044237185.1 Luteolibacter sp. | reverse complement strand
GGACGGGCAAGTTGGTTTTAGCTGGTTTGTGATTAATCATCCGGGCGATCCTGAGTGGGATCGCCCGCCAGCGAATCTAAAAAAATCACGGTCTATGGGATGACTGTGATCTCGATTGATAAAAGTAAAAACGAATATGAAGCCTTAACGCAGCGCTTTAGCACTCACTCTGTGTACTCCGTGTTCTCCGTGGTAAAAAATCTTAGTTGGCAGTGGAGTTCCTAATTCAGCCGTTTCATTGGCTTCTCATTTCATTGGGCGGCCTTGGCAATCCTCCTTCGCTAAAGCTACGGAAGGACAAGTTGCCACTCTAACTCATTTGGAGTTCATTCGCGTTTATCCGCATTCATTGGCGGTTAAATTTCACTCCTCCAATCTCGCCGAGATGATCTTTTCGGAGGTCTTCGCTTTCAGCTCCACATCCGGAGCAAAAGTTTGGATCCTCCATTCCTCCACCAACCAGCCGGTCTCCCACAGAGATGCTTGATGGGGGTTGTTTCTCCAACGCTCAAACCACTCGTTCCACAGCGGGCGGATGAGATCCATTTTCTCCAGATCTTTCACCAAGGGCAAACTCGCGATGCGGCCGAGTCGGGAGCGGATGGCTCGGAATCTTCGGGGGAGATCGATGAAGGTGTCGTAGCCGGAGGTCCATGCGAAATTACCACGCAGCAGCCAGGAAAGTTGTTCTTCCAGATCCTCGGCGATTTCGCCGAAATTACGATCGCCTTTGTGCTTGGTGATCCATTCTCTGACCTCGCGTTCCGCGCTGATGATTTCATCGAGCGCCGCACCGATCTGGGTTGCCGCTTCGAACCATTTTCCGCGCGCCTCTTCAGTTCGTTTTGAAAACTGTTCCGGGCTTCTTGGAAAAACCCCACCCGCCGCACCTTCGGCAGCCAGCAGGACCAGTTCTTCGGGATCGATTCCGAGGCGGTTCATTTCGACCTTGGCAAGCATACCGATGGGAAACTTTTTCCGTAGGTAATCGACCTCGCGCTGTGATCCCAACACCAACAACCTAGCCCCTCCCCTGCGGTGGGATTCGAAAGCTTCGTGGAAATCCGTGTAAGCGCGAACGCCGACAGTTTTGCCTTCGTCCACCAACGCGGGAAACGCCGGACCTCCCGCGGTCATGACTTGTTCGGGAAGCAACTCACCATCCCACGCGCTCATGCCGCGTCGCTCAATATCGGCTGTAGCTGCGGCTTCGAAGCGTGCGCGCATTCGATCGGCGAGCTGGAGTTTCAGCTGCGCAACATCGGTTCCCATGGCGAGCTCTTCGCCTTCGTCATCGCATACCCAGATTTTCGTGATCAACTCCTCGGGAAGTTTTGTCAGATCGAATTCCGAAGACGGGATTTGTGCGCCGATGCGTTCGTGAATATGCTCGGCGAGCGTTTCTCTCACTCCTTTTTCCTTGGGTGCGCCTGACCAGAGTTCCGCAAAGCTGTATGCGGTTTCTGAAATGGGTTGGCAGGATTTCCGGTAATCCTTCGGCAAACCGCGCATGAGAAATTCCGCGCGTTGTATAAGGTTTCCATCGACTCCCCACTCCGGCAGCCATTCGGGCATACTGGGTAATTGATCGACGTGCACACCGATCGTGACCCCGTCATCGCGTTCACCCGGTGCACAATGATAATAGATCGGATATTCTTCGCCTTCGTGTTTCAACGCATCTGGAAAATGTTCCAAACCTATCAAATCCTCCCAAACTACATCGGTCATCCCAAGCATGAGTGAATCCTCATTACGCTCGCGCCATTTGTGAAAAGCTGCGGCCGTGGAAATGTCTTCGGGAATCCGTGCTGCAAAAAACCGAACCACCGCATCCTCACTCCACAACATTCCGGGTCGACGTAGCTTATCCTCAAGCCCTTTGATGTCTTCCCGCATGGCTTCCATGTGATCGAGGAAACGAGTTTTACGTCGAAGTCCCCCGCCGAGAATCCCCTCGCGGAGAAACACTTCGTGCGCGGCTTTTTGATCGACCCGTCCGTAGTGCACACGCCGACCCTCGATAACATGCAGCCCGCCGCAGATCACCGTTTCCTTGCCATACACCGCACCTTGTTTTTCATCCCAATGGGCTTCGCCGTATCGACTGCGGCAAAGGTGAGGAGCGATAATTTCGACCCATTCAGGTTGGATCATCGCCACACGCCTCGCCCATAAGCGAGTGGTCTCGACAAGTTCGAGTCCCATCACCCATTCGTTGCGCTTTTTCAAACCGAACAAACCCGAGCCGGGAAACACCGCAAAAAATCCACCCGACGCGCTGCGGTAAGCTTTGTTCTCCTTATCCCAAAGCCCGAACTGTCTCGGAGCACCAGCAAGCAGCGAACGATGAATCGCACCGTAATCATCATTCTTTTTTGAAACTTGAAACTTGAAATTTGAAATTTCTATGAGCTCATCAATGACATTTCCCCACTCAGTCACGCGTTTCGCATTTAGGAAATGGTTGCTACAATATTTTCGAAGTTGGTTCCACTTCCATTTGCGGCCGTCATAAAACTTCGAAACATCACGCCAGAGATTCAGCATGGCGATGAAATCACTGTCTGGATCATTCCACTGCGAATGTGCGGCATCGGCCTCGCGTTTCTTCTCTGCTGGACGCTCGCGGGGATCGCTGATTTCCAATCCTGCGACAATAATTGTCACTTCCGATTCGCAGTGCTCGCGCTTGGCTTCGATCAACATCCGACCCATGCGCGGATCGACCGGCAACTTTGCCAATTCCCGACCGATCTCGGTAAGTCGTTTTTCATGATCCAGCGCACCGACCTCGCGCAAGGCTCGATAGCCCTCGGAAATGGCTTTTGGATTGGGCGGATCGATAAATGGAAACTCGGAAATTTCCGGAAGTCCAAGGGATTTCATCCGCAGAATCACACCCGCCAGCGAACTGCGGCGGATCTCGGGATCGGTGAATTCGGATCGATCTAACAAATCATCCTCTTCATAAAGCCGCAGGCAAACCCCATCTTGCACCCGACCACAACGTCCTTTCCGCTGGCGCGCACTTGCCTGACTGATAGCCTCGATCTGCAGGCGTTGAACACCGCGCGCTGGACTCCATCGGCTGACCCTAGCCAAACCGGAATCGATCACACAAGCGATGCGTGGGATTGTCAGCGAGGTCTCCGCGACATTCGTAGCCAGCACGATTCGTCGCTTCTTTCCGGGTTGGAAAATCCGCTGCTGCTCGCTCATGCCGAGTCGTGCGAACAAGGGCAGGACTTCGGTGTTTCGATAATTCCGGCCTTCCAGGATTTCCGTCGCCTCACGAATCTCGCGTTCACCCGGAAGAAAAATCAGGACATCGCCATGTGGATCGATGTCGTTGAGGTAATCCACTCCCCGCGCGACATGTGAAGCGATTTCTTCATCGTCCTTTCCAGGCAAAAAAAATTCAGTCACAGGAAACATCCGACCCTCTGCCTCAATGACCGGAGTATTTGCTTCCCCGAAAAAATTCGCAAACGCCCCAGCATCAAGAGTAGCTGATGAAATAACCAGTTTCATCTCGGGTCGGCGTTCTAAGAGGCATTTCAAATAACCGAGGAGGAAATCGATATTGAGCGAGCGTTCATGCGCTTCGTCGAGAATGAGCGCGTCGTAGCGATCGAGATCGGGATCACCCCGAGTCTCGGCAAGCAGGATGCCATCGGTCATGAACTTGATCCGCGTCTCGCGCGAGGTTGTGTCATCAAACCTAACCTGATAACCAACAAAATCCCCCAAGGGCACCGATAGCTCTTCTGCCACCCGTTTCGCCACCGAGACCGCCGCAATCCGCCTCGGTTGTGTGCAACCGATCAATCTTCGTCTGATCTCTGGATTCTGACCTCTGGCTTCTAGAGCCTCCGCGACCATTTTGGGTAGCTGGGTGGTCTTGCCCGAACCCGTATCGGAAACCACCACCACGACCTGATGATTGCGGATTGCATCAACAAGCTCGCGCCGCAATCCCGCAACTGGCAGATCCGCCGGATAATTCCAGTTCCCCGAAAAACTCATCGGCAGGCAAGTTATCTCGATTTTGGATAGAGGTTGAATTGAATCCGTTTAAAAGCGGATTGAAGAAACTCTGCTCGTCCGAAGTTCTGACTAAAACCCACGAGTTT
>JBIIFS010000091.1:0-7262 GCA_044237185.1 Luteolibacter sp. | reverse complement strand
CGCCTCGTCGCCGAGCACACCCAACGCGCCGACCACCCCGTGCTGATCTCCCTGCCGGAAACCTCGTATTTGAAAGGTTTCACCTCACAAGTCATCGCGACAAGATAAGCCTATCTCACCGCCAGAACCGAAACCGGAGCATCTTGGAGCAACCGCTCCGCATTCGTGCCGAGGAAATAACTCGCAACTGGCGAATGCCCCCGCGTGCCGAGCACCACGAGATCCGCGCCTATGCTTTGCACATGGGCCGTGATCGCAACCGATGGCATTTCGGATTCGAGAACCAATCGTTCATAACGCACACCCTCCAACGCCGTGGCATTGCGCGCCACACACTTTTTGATTTGCCCATCCACCACCTCACGGCACTCATCCGCATAGGTTTTCGGGGAATCGGCCTTATGATCTAACACCTCGCCCCATGTATCGCGTCCCGGAGGATACATCACATTCACAATCTCCAGCAATGCGCCATCACGCTTGGCGATCTCACCCGCACGCGCGATCGCATGATCCGCTGTCTTTGAAAAATCCGTGCAAACAACAATCTTCTGAAAACTTCCACCCTGCCAGTCCCGCAATACCAGCACATCACACGGAGCCATTCTCACACACCTTGCCGCGATCGAGCCCAACCGGCGCTTCGTCATATCATTCGCAGAAATCATCAATACGCTCGCCTCCAGATCCTTCGCCACTTTGCAGAGTTCGTCCGCCGGCTTGCCGGATCGAACCAGAAACTCCACACCACAACCCTCCCCCTTGCTCGCCAACAGCGATCTGAATTTTTCCTCCGCCTGCGAACTCAATGAATCAATAGCTAGCTTCCCCAGTCCGCTAGCCTCACGGAAATCCAGCAAGCCCTGATCCAGCACATGCACCGCAATCAACGTAGTATTCTGTGATTTTGCGCTCTCCAAAGCATGCCTTAAAACAATCGGCGATGAATCCGAGAAATCGATACCAACAACTATCGTGAAATGCTTATCCATATTTTTGAGTGCTCTGAGTGAAATAATTACAGATTCATCTATCACACCAAAGGCAATCGGCGCAACTTTTTCAGAACTCCTGCTCAGTTTCCCTCAAATCATGCATAGTTTCCAAATTGAGAGGCAAGATTGGACACACTCGGAAATTCAACTTACTGCTCGTTTTTGAACGTTTCATTCCGTCCAAGCCATTAGGCTTTGCATTCTGTAACAATTCGCTAACGCTCATCCTGCTTTCAGTTTTCACCTTTAAATGGACTACACCAATCTCATCGCCAAACGCAAAGATCGCTTCCGTGAACTCGAAGAAGCCATCGGCGATCCGAATCTTTTCGACGACCCGAAACGCGCCACCGAAATTCTTCGCGAGCATCGCAAGCTTCAACAAACCCTAAAAATCTGGGATACACTCAAAAGCAACGAAATCCAGCTCGCCGACAACCAAGAGCTCGCTCGTTCCGATGATAAGGAACTCTCGGCAATGGCAGCAGAGGAAATCCCTGAACTCGAGAAATCACTCGTAAAACTCCGCGAGGACATGCAATACGCCTTGCTCCCTGCCGATCCCAATGAAGACCGCGACGCCCTCGTCGAAATCCGTGCTGGCGCCGGTGGCGACGAAGCCTCGCTCTTCGCCGGAGAAATGATGCGTGCCTACCAGCGTTACGCCGATGCCAAAGGCTGGAAAACCGAACAACTCGAAAGCTCCCCTTCCGAGGTCGGAGGTTTCAAAGAAGTCATTCTCAAAGTCACAGGCGAGGAAGTGTTCCGCCACCTGAAATACGAATCCGGCGTGCATCGGGTTCAACGCGTTCCCGCCACCGAAACCCAAGGCCGTATTCACACCTCCACCATCACCGTTGCAGTTCTGCCGGAAGCCGAAGAGGTTGATGTGGAAATGAAACAAGAAGACCTCCGCATCGAAGTCTGCCGCTCTGGCGGTGCGGGCGGACAACACGTCAACACCACCGACTCTGCCGTCCAAATTTTCCACATCCCCACCGGCCTCTACGTCCGTTGCGAACATGGTCGCTCCCAAATCAAAAACAGAGAGATGGCCCTCGATATCATGCGCTCACGCCTCTATGAGAAAAAACTCCAAGAGCAACAAGCCGCCTATTCGGAAAACCGACGCTCTCTCATTGGTTCGGGGGATCGCTCTGAAAAAATCCGTACTTACAATTTTCCGCAAAGCCGCTGCACGGATCACCGCATCGGGTTCACATCTCATAACCTCGATGCGATCATGTCCGGAGATCTAACAGAAATGACCGGCCAGCTCATGAAATCCGAAATGGCCGAGCGCCTCGCAGAGGCAGGGATGTGACGTGGCGGCGGATTGCATCCGCCATGCCAAAAACTCAAATTACAAAAATAACCTACATATTTTCATCAATCCAAGCTTTGACTCCACTTCGTTACGTCCAAGCCATTAGGCTTTGCATTCCATAACGATTCACTAAAGCTCTCTGAACTTTCAGTATTTCAGCACTCCTACCCAGTCCATCCAGTCCATGGCCGAAAACTTCTACCAACAAACTACCGGAGTCCCGCCGACTCCCTTCGATGTTTCACTGCGCCCTCCTGCATTTTCCGAATTCATCGGACAGGAAAAAGTCAAAGACCGCATCTTGCTCATGCTGGAAGCAGCGAAACAACGGGGTGATGTCCTTGATCACATTCTTCTCTCGGGGCCTCCTGGCCTCGGAAAAACCACGCTCGCTAACCTTGTTGCCAAAGCTGCGGGGACCCAGATGCATACCACTTCTGGCCCACAGATCGAAAAAGCGGGCGACCTCGCCGGCATCCTCACCAATATCCAAAAAGGTGATATCCTTTTTATCGACGAAATCCATCGGCTGCATCCCGCGATCGAGGAATACCTCTACCCAGCCATGGAAGATTACCGACTCGATATCATCATCGACTCCGGTCCCTCTGCCCGCTCCATCCAAATCAATCTTCCGCGCTTCACTCTCGTTGGTGCAACCACCCGCTCCGGCATGCTCACCGCTCCGCTGCGCTCACGCTTTGGCCTGATCAACCGCCTCGATTATTACAACCGTGAAGAACTCGCTGATATCATCGAACGTTCCGCCGGCCTACTTGACACGGAAATCCATCGGGCAGGTGCCCTTGAAATCGCATCTCGTTCCCGCGGCACTCCCCGCGTTGCCAATGCCCTTTTACGTTGGGTAAGGGATTTCGCCCAAGTGCGCGGCACCGGAATCATCGACCCAACCAGCGCCGCCTCGGCACTCGCCATGATCGAAATCGATTCCGATGGCCTTGATGAAATGGACAAGCGTTTACTGGAAGCCATGATCTACAAATTCGGAGGTGGTCCAGTTGGGCTTAACTCCCTAGCCGTTGCCGTCGGCGAAGACGCAGCCACGCTCGAGGAAGTCCATGAGCCTTTCCTCATCATGCAGGGCTTCATTCAGCGCACGCCGCGCGGACGAACCGCCATGCCTGCCGCCTACGAAAAAATAGGTGCGCCTTTTCCGCCCTTGAAACCTGAGGATCCCCAGTCAAGACTCTTCTGAGGGAGCGCAGGACATCCTGCCCGCATCTCACCCCTATCCCGCATCCATGGAAACACCTCTCAAACAAGTCATCGCTCGCTGCCGCGATCTCGGCCTGCGCCGCACGAAAGCATTGGAGGAATTGCTTCTGACACTCATGGAAAACCCCCGGCCCATGACTCTGGCCGAGCTCACCGGCTCGAAACGCCTCACCGATCTTTGCGACAAGGCCACGGTCTATCGCCTACTGCAACGCCTCACCGAGCACGGAATAATCCGCCGCCTCGGCCTCCATGAACGCGCCGCCTATTTCACCCTGCTTCAACCCGGAATACACAGCGATTACCTGATTTGCACCGGATGCGGGAAAATCGAATCGATCCAGGCTCCTTGTCCCGTTCACGAGCTCGAAAACGAAATTCGCGAAAAAACCGGCTATCAAGGCCTGTATCATGAACTTGAATTTTTCGGAACCTGCCCCCGCTGCGCTTAATTGCCAAATCTCAATCCCAGATCCCCAGCCAAGAACTACAAACTAAGAAACATGAAACCAATCCTACTCCTCGCCGCCCTCCTAACCGTTGCCAGCGCCCATGAATTCGATCACAAAAAAGACTGGCTGAAAACTCCCGAAGGCATTGCCCACATCGGCGATTCACATGGTGAAATCGATGTCGATTCCAAAGGTAATTTCTACGTCTCGATTGTCGGCGGCGAGAAAAGCGGTATCCAAATTTACTCCCCGGAAGGCAAATACCTCCGCAACCTGCCCAACGCCCGCAACAACCACCATGGTTTCACGATGGTTCAAGAAGAGGGCAAAGACGTCATCTATGCCGCTTGCTTGAAAGATGAAAAATCCGCCTTTCTCAAACTTTCCACGGAGGGCGAAATCCTCATGGATATTCCGATGACCGCGATCCCCGAATCCGTAGGCAAAAAATTTGCCCTGACTCATGCCGACCGCGCGCCCAACGGCGACATCTGGTTGATCGATGGTTACGCCTCTGATCGTATCCTCATCTTCGATAAAGACGGAAAATTCAAAAGCACCACCGCAGGCAAAGCAGAGCCATGGAATTTCAAAACCGCTCACAAATTTGCTTTCGATTACCGCTACGAGCCAGCCCGCGTGTTGATCTGCGACCGCGCCAACAACCGCCTTATCCACCTGAATCTCGATGGCACTGTCATCGGCGTCTTTGCTGAAAACATCCCCCACCCTTGCACCGTGGATTTCCATGGCGATCTTGTCGCAGTCGCTCAACTCGCCAGCGGTGTGAGCATTCTCGATAAGGAAGGAAAGGTCCTCAAAGTCCTCGGCCCAAACGACAACCCGAAAGAATTCAACACCAACGGAGTGAAACCCGAAGCTTGGCGCGAAGGCATCACGACCTCTCCGCACGGCGTCACCTTCGATAAAGACGGCAACGTCGTCACCACTGAGTGGAACAAATGGGGCCGCATCCTCCGTTGGGATGTTAAGAAATAAAACAGAGGGAGCCTCCCCTTTCTCTCAACGCTCCCTCAAATCAGTCAATTCACGGCTTCCACGTTTCACGAAGAGCTTCGAATCACCGCAGTAGTCCAAAGCAATTAGACTGACTCGTTCTGCTCAATAAAAAAAGCCACTGGATCACTCCAGTGGCTTTTTAAAATAATAAATATCTAACAATTAAGCGAGAGTGCCTTCTTTTTTGGCTTCTCCCTCTTTTTTCTTATCTTTGTCGCACTTCTTGCAGTCTGCGAGGGTCTCTTCTTTAGCCTCTTTGTCGCACTTCTTGTCGCACTTCTTGCCACCAGCTTCAGCAATCAAAGTGCCTTCTTTTTTGGCTTCTCCCTCTTTTTTCTTATCTTTGTCGCACTTTTTGCAATCTGCGAGGGTTTCTTCTTTAGCCTCTTTGTCGCACTTCTTGTCGCACTTCTTGCCACCAGCTTCAGCAATCAAAGTACCTTCTTTTTTGGCTTCCTTATCACATTTTTTCTCACACTTGCTCTCAGCAAAAGCGAGAGGAGTGACAAAGATTGCTGCACAGAACGTGGTTAATAGTAATTTCATAGTCGTTTTATTGTTTAGTTATTGGTTTGATCAAACCCCGAACAGGGTATTCCATTACTAGATAAATTCTAGCGAATTTTATTCAAAAAAAAATTCTCAGCCAATCCAAGCGAGAAATTCCTGATTCCCATCCATTCCCGCAATACTGGCTGGAATGACACCTTTCCAGGTTTTGCCATGCTCTTCGGTCACAAACTTGCGGATTTTCTCCACCGCGCGCTCCCTGAGCTCTTCTTCCCTCACGATCCCGCCTTTGCCAATATCTTCCCTCTCTAACTCAAACTGGGGTTTAATCAGGCAAACCACCTCACCTCCTTCTCCCAAAACCCCGAAAACCGCCGGTAGGACCTTGGTGAGCGAAATAAACGACAAATCCATGACCGCGAGGCGGATTTTTTCCCCAATATCCTCCGGCCCCATATGCCTAGCGTTGAATTTTTCCTTCGAAATCACCCGAGGATCGTTTCTCAGCTTCCAGACCAGCTGGTTCGTGCCCACGTCAACCGCGTGCACCCGCGCCGCCCCACGCTGCAGCAAACAATCCGTAAATCCCCCAGTCGATGCCCCGACGTCCAAGCAGACCCAACCCGTGACATCGATCCCAAAGGCCTCCAGCGCACCCTCCAATTTCAGGCCCCCGCGCCCAACAAACTTGGGCTTTTCCTTGATCTCCACGACCACATCCTCACCAAATTTCTCCGCCGGCTTGTCCACCATCCGCCCATCCACCCTCACCTCACCCGCCAACACCAAACGCTTTGCCTGCTCACGGGAATCACACATCCCACGATTAAATATTAAAGCATCCAGCCGGTCTTTCCTCACGAGGGGAGCTTCAAGTTTCAAATTTCAAATTTCAATCTCCAAACTCTAAACTCCCATTTTCTGGGGTGGAGAGTTGGATGATTTCAATCGAGCATTTGATCATAGGGCTTGTATGAAAGGTTCCTACATTTTTTTACCACGAAAGGAAAAGAGATTACGGAGGACACGGAGCGGTGAAACTTTGAAGTTTAGAGTTTGAAACTTAAAGTTCTACCCTCCTGTCCTCCTAAATCTCCTCTCTTCCTGTTTGAAAATGCCCAAACCGCTAAAAGAGCCCACGTTACCAAACGACCGCTTGAAACATTTCTCGTGCCATCTCCAGAAAATCAAAGTTTAGGGTTTAAAACTTAAAGTTTCCCGCCATTCTCCCGATTCGTGAAAGTCATCGCCATCGGAAACCAAAAGGGAGGAGTCGGAAAAACCACCACTGCCATGAACCTCTCGCACGCCCTCGCTCTACGGGGCCAACGCGTTCTGCTCATGGATCTGGACTCACAGGCGAACTGCACTTCGGGTCTCGGAATCGAGGCCCCGCCCTTATCTTCCATCTATCCCGTGCTTCTCGGCAACGCGGACATACGCGATAAATTCATCGATTCCGGCCGCGAGAATCTCACCTTCCTTCCCTCCGAGATGGATCTCGCAGGTATCGAAATTGAACTCGCTCGTTCCGATGACCACCTCACCCGCCTGCGTGGCATTCTCCAAGGCCTCAAGCCAAACGATCTTTTTGAGTATTGCATCCTTGATACCCCTCCATCCTTGGGCGTCCTAATGACCGCCGCCCTCGCTGCTGCGGACGAGGTCCTCATCCCCCTCCAATGCGAATGGTTTGGCCTCGAAGGTCTTGCGAAAATTGTC
>JBIIFS010000090.1:0-7314 GCA_044237185.1 Luteolibacter sp. | reverse complement strand
TTTTGGTTGGCCCCACGATCACTGCCCCAAATTCTCTGATAGGCCAGAACATGTATTTGTTTGTTGGCAACGCCGCGACATTGGCTGGTTCTACGGCATGGGCGCTGGCTGTGGTGCGCACGATCTCAGATGACCTGCCTTTCACGCAACAGTATGATGCCAATCCCAACGGTACGAGCATTTACGGCGGCGCTGCAGGTATTGGATCGTTCAGTAACTTCACAGGTAATGTCGGCCTGGGTTCCTTTACCTACAACACACTCCGCCTTGAAGCCATCCCCGAGCCATCCTCCCTGATTTTGGCATCACTCGGAGTGTTGGCAATCTTTCGCCGTCGGCGTTGATTGTGATTCTCAGAGGGTGGATGTTGTGCTTGGATGAACATTCATGAGCGAGCAAACAACGCAGCAAGAATCGAAAGATTCCGCTCATACGACACTTCTCGGCGACCCTACCCTTTTATAGATCGATTATCGGATCGAATGATAGATCTCCTCAAGTGCCATCACGGTGTAAGCGGTGACTAGGACGGGGTTGGATTCCATCCAACGGCCGTTGTCATTGACCCATGAACCGTTTTCGCGTTGGGTAGAGAGGAGTTTTCCGGCGAGGTCTTTGCGCCAGTCAGCCTCTTTGCCGTCGGCGAGTTTGAGTTTATCAATGCCGGCCGCGTTGAGAGCTTTGGCCATGGCTTGGTAGTAGTAATAAAGTCCTTCGGCACCCATGTTGGGGTTTTCTTTTACGGTGTAGTTTTTGCCGAGCCATTCTTTGACAGCGACCACGCGAGGGTCGCCGGGCTCAAGTTTGGCGTAAATGAGCGAGAGCAAGCCGGCGTATGAAATGGAGCCGTAGGAGCGAAGGGCGACCTTGCCATCCGCAGTGACATCCTGGCCTGCTTTGGAATCTCCGGGAGTGTAAACGAACCCCCCTTTGTTTTTCGCATCATCGGATGCCCATGGTTGATCGTTGGTGGCTTTGAGGTTTTGGCTGCGGGACAGGAAGGTAAGAGCCGCGTCCCAGTTGAGCTTGGGTTCATCGGCGTAGTTTCCGTCCTCGATGATTTTGTCTGAGAGGGCGATCGCCTCGATGGCGAGGTAGGTATTGGACATGTCGGTATGATCGTCCTTGGAACCGTAGCCGATGCCGCCGTCATTGTGGTTGTCGGTTTTTCCTTTTTCACCGATGTCCCATTGGCTGCCGATCAGTTGCCGGCGGGCTTTGACGATCGCAGGTTCGAACTCTTTGCGTCCGGCAGTGGAAAGTGCTGTAACAGATGTGGCGGTGTTATAGACCTTCAAACCCCGGTTGTAGATGCCGCCGTCTTCTTTTTGTTGGGAGAGCAGCCAATCGAAACCTTTCTTGAGGTGATCCGGAAGCTTGCCATCGGCTGGAAGCTCAAGGCTTGGATCGCGCATGGCAGCTGTGAGAGCAAGAGCCGTGAAGGCGGGAATCCCGCCATCATCCCAATGGCCTTTTTCTTTTTGCTGTTCGGCAAGCCAAGCATTTCCACGCGCAATCGATTGGCGGACTTCATTTTTGATCGAGATGTATTCGTTCTGGGCTTGCGAAACGCCAACGGTCAGTGTGAGTGCAAGGAGGATGTTTTTCATAGGAGTGATTGGTTGGGTTGCGAGGCTAATATAATGCAGGAATGCTTGGAAATCTTATGATTCTTTGCTCTTAGCGAGAATAGGCGGGGGATTTGTTTCGGAAACTTCAAATTTCAGGCGAGATCTGGGGATTTGGGTGGTTTTTAGCCATGGATGGAAATGCCATGGTCGATTTTTGACCATTTTAAAGGGTAGGGTAACTGGACCGCGAGTCTCCTGACTCGCATGGTTAAACTGAGACGATGAAGCATTAAACAGGAGAAATCTCTCCAAATTTGTAAGAATGCGAGTCTGGAGACTCGCGGTCCTACCGGAGCTGCAACCCCTACAAAATCCCGCGTGCTTTCAGGTTGTTCAATCTGTGGCCGACATCGACCAAGCCATCGACAATCACTTGGGTATAGGTGCGGCCATCCGTGGTGTCGATGCCGTGACCGGGTTCAAGATCACGAAGGGCCTGGAGGGCGGGATCGTCGTGGCGGAATGCCTCGACAAATACGGTTTCGAGTTTCCCGGTTTTGGCGGCGGCCAAGAGGGTTGCGCCGACCCAGCCGTCGTCGGTGCTGAGGCAGCCGCGGGTGGTTTTGGCGGAGGCATGGAAAATTCCCATGTGATTGGCGGCGGCGAGTTCACCGATGAGGCGTTGGTTCTCCTCGATGGAGAGCCCGGAATCCCCCATGTGCGCGGAGTCGATGAGGAGTTTGAAATAATCGCGCCCAAGTTCTTTGTTGATGGCCTTGATGAAAGCGGCACCGCGCTTGATGTTGGTGAAGGTTTTGAATTCACCTGGGCGGAGGAATTCGATGTGCCAGGAGGTGATGTTGGAATCTAACAATCCGGATTCCTTGGCCGCTCGGACGTGAAGTTTGACGTTTTGAGCGATCGCCGTATCGAGATCCATGTCGACCGGGCCGTTCATCCATTCCTCGATGGATGTGGAGCCGACTGTGACCGCGCCGTGGGCAATGGCGGCTTTAAGAGATGGAACGAGTTGAGCGAGCACCGCGTCTTCATCGGCGGGGTTCATGGGGTTTGCGCCGCCGACCATCATGATCAGGTGGACATCTAGCTTCAACGCTTTGAGTCCGGTCACGAGTTCGGCGATATCAGCTTCGCCTGTGCCAGGAAAAAGGGACACCTGAACGCAAGTGGGGCGGACAGGAGAGAGTGAACAAATGCGATCCATCTCCGCAACCACGGCGGTGCGGCCATCGGCTTCACGTGGCAGGCAGCCATTGGAGTCCGGAACGAGGCCGGCGATGAAGCCGAGATGAGTAGGTACAACGCCGAGGGCGATGTGGGTTTTGAGAGTGAAGGGTTGGGACATGGAAGGTTTCTAAACTTCAAGTTTCAAAATTCAACTTTCAAATGCATAGGGAACGCTGGTTCGGACTTTTTTACCACTGAGGCACAGAGGAAGAAGGAGGACACTGAGAGTCATAATCCAAATTAAAAATTCTAAACCCCAATCAAGAAATGATCACCTACAGTTAAATAAAAATAATCCACACATCCGTGTCCTCCATATTCCTCTGTCCTCCGTGGTTTTTTAAAAGCCAACAATATAACTAAGGATCAAAAACAAAAAACCCGCACCGGATGACCGATGCGGGTTTGAAGGATAGGCTTTGGCTTATTTGCCTGCGCGGAGAGCTTCTTCTTTGGCCTTGGCTTTTGCGATCACGTCGTCAGAGACGTTTTTCGGGCACGGGGCGTAGTGAGAGAACTCCATGGAGAACTGACCACGACCGGAAGTCATGGTGCGAAGGTCGCCGATGTAACCGAACATCGCAGAGAGCGGAGCTTCGGCTTTGACGCGAACGCCACCCGGCGTCGGCTCTTGGCCTTGGATCATGCCGCGGCGGCGGTTGAGGTCGCCGATAACGTCACCGACTTTTTCTTCGGGTGCGAAGACATCGAGTTTCATCATGGGCTCGAGGATCTGTGGACCTGCCTTGGGCATGGACTCGCGATACGCGGCTTTCGCAGCGATTTCGAACGCGATGGACGAGGAGTCCACCGCGTGGAAGCCGCCGTCATTGAGGGTGACTTTGAAGTCTAGGCAAGGGTAGCCAGCAAGAGGACCTCTGTGGATGGAGGTTTTGAAGCCTTTGTCAACGGCCGGAATATATTCTTTCGGGACGTTGCCGCCGACAACTTTCGACTCGAAGATGAAGCCGGAACCTGGCTCGCCGGGCTCGATGGTGTAGTCGATTTTCGCGAACTGACCGGAACCACCGGACTGCTTCTTGTGGGTGTAGCTGTCGTTGACGGTGCGGGTGATGGTTTCACGGTAAGCAACCTGTGGGGCGCCGACGGTGACTTCCACTTTGTGCGTGCGCTTAAGGATGTCGATTTTGATGTCGAGGTGAAGCTCGCCCATGCCTTTGAGAATCATCTCGTTGGTTTCTTCGTCGGTTTCGACGCGGAAGGACGGATCTTCCTGGATCATTTTGCCGATCGCGTTGGCCAGTTTCTCGGCGTTCGCCTTGTCCTTCGCGGCAACCGCGATGGAGATCACCGGATCCGGGAACACCATTGGCTCCAAGGTGGCGGGGTTTTTCTCGTCGCAAAGGGTGTGACCGGTTTGGACGTTTTTGAGTCCGACGATGGCGACGATGTCACCCGCTTGTGCGGTGTCGACTTCGTTGCGGTCATCGGCATGCATCTCCACCATGCGGGAAACGCGCTCGGTTTTTCCGGTGAAGGAGTTGAGGATGGTATCGCCTTTTTTGATCGTTCCGGAATAGATACGGGTGAAGGTGAGGGCTCCGAACTTGTCGTCCATGATTTTGAAAGCAAGTGCGCGGAGCGGTTTGCTGGAATCGGCCGTGGCGAAGAGGCCGGTTTCGTTGCCTTCGGCATCGACTTCTGGAAGCGGTTTCACTTCGAGAGGGGAAGGGAGGTAATCCACCACGGCGTCGAGCACGAGCTGTAGGCCTTTGTTTTTGAAGGAAGATCCGCAGTAGGTCGGGAAGAAAGCGAGATCGATCGTGCCCTTGCGGATGCACTTTTTGATTTGGTCGATGCTCGGCTCGGTGCCTTCGAGGTAGGCTTCCATGACTTCGTCGTCTTGCTCGACGGCGGTTTCGATGAGGGCCGCGCGGTATTCTTTGGCCTTTTCAACCATGTCGGCAGGAATTTCCTCGATCTTGAAGTTTTCCGGTTGGCCGGATTCGTCCCAGACGTGGGCTTTCATGGTGAGAAGGTCGACGACACCGATGAAATCGGATTCCGTGCCGATCGGCAGAACCATCACGAGCGGGTGGGCACCGAGAATTTTTTTCACCTGAGCGGTGACGCGGTAGAAATCGGCACCGATACGGTCGAGTTTGTTCACGTAAATGACGCGGGAAACTTTCGAGTCGTTCGCGTAGCGCCAGTTGGTTTCGGACTGTGGCTCAACGCCGCCAGAACCGCAGAAAACGCCGACGCCACCGTCGAGAACTTTGAGCGAACGGTAAACTTCGATGGTGAAGTCAACGTGTCCAGGCGTGTCGATCACGTTGAACTGGTGGCCTTTCCAAAAGCAAGTGGTGGCGGCGGACTGAATGGTGATACCGCGCTCGGCCTCTTGTTCCATGAAGTCCATGGTGGATGCGCCGTCGTGGACCTCGCCGATTTTGTGGATCTTACCGGTGAGTTTGAGAATGCGTTCGGTGGTGGTCGTTTTGCCCGCGTCAACGTGGGCGAAAATTCCGATGTTACGGTATTTGCTGAGGTCCTTCATGCCTGATGTGTGTGATGGTTATGGGGCCGAGGGGACTCGGCGGGGCGGGGTTTTAGCCGAGCAAACAGGTTTTGCAACCTTTGATTGAGGATTTCACTCGTTTCTGGCGAGGTGTGGAATTTCACCCTCGCTCCATCCCTTTTCCTTCAGCTGTTTCCGCTGTCGCTCAATTTTTGCGAATCTCGGCGTTCCATCCGCAAGGAAAGCGCGACGAATGGTGGAGGCGAGGGGAGTCGAACCCCTGTCCGGAACGCCATCTACACAGGCATCTACACGTTTAGTGGATCATCTGATGTTTCGGAAAGGCTGGGCTGATCCACGGCGTTGCTTTTCCTAGAAACCTGTTTGATCTCGAAAGTGGACCCGGTTACCCGATCCTCCATCCAGCCTGCTAAGTGTCGTCTACTCCCCTAGCAGGCGTTGGGGTCTTGACGTTGCTGTCAATTAAGCAGCAAGTGCGAGCTCGTTAGAGTCTGCATTTATTTGTTTTGAGCGGCTTTTTTAAGAGGCCAACCGATCAACCTCTACGTGCAGCCAGCGCTTCAAACATCCCGTCGAAACCAGAACGCCCCCATTCGCTTAGCGATAATCAGAGTAATCCAGAGTTAAGTTTATTCAACGAAAATTTTGTTTGAAACAAAAGACTCCTCGATCTCCACCTCGATTTCCCGACTGAAGGTCTCGATGGCGGTTTTGCCGACGGAGCGGGTGTCGAGGTAGGAATAGCCTCCCGTCACGATAGGTCCGACGATCGGCACCCAACGTGAGATGGATTTTCCGATGGCTTTCTGGGTCAAATGGATTGTGACGCGCTGGAGGATTTTCTGGATGACCCGCAGGCTGCCTTGTTTGAGAATCATTCTTTCACCGACCCGGATGAGAATATCACGTGCGAGCATAGCGGCACCATGTCGGAACAGGCAGTAGACCATCATTTGTTGGTTTAACTGAGCGGTTTTTCCATAGCAGGCGGCGATGTCCGCAACCATTTGCTGCTGGATATCCCATACTTTTTTAAGATCCGGAATGATGGTGAGTATGCCCATAGGCCCGGGCGCGAGAGCCAAAGTGGCGGAAACCGCGCCAGCTTTGATGCCTGCGACACGCACGATGTCCCGCGCGCGTTCTTCAGGTGTGTGGCTGACCGCTTCGTTGGATAAGGGAACACTGGTGACCAGTTTTTCTAACAGGCTCAATATGTTTTGCTGGGCAGGATGAGCCAGCGCATGGTTCTTGTCTGGGGTTTCGGACATGATTAGATGCTGATATTACAGCAAGAATGTAGGTTTACAGGAATTAAGTTCAATATTTCGATGCGGAGAATGGAATCCAAATTCCGGTAATCGGCGAATCGTCTTGAAATCGGATGGTTTCGAAACAGAGATGGTAGCGCGATATGTCGCTATTCTCCTTTTTAAACCCGGCGAAGGATCACCTGATGGCAGGTGCCGTGAAGCTGTGGTTCAATCAAACCCAGAAACGTTACGGAACCATGACCACCATCCAGATCGATTCCACCGCCAAAACCATCCACTTGGAACTTGAATTGAAAGGCGAGGCGTCGCCGGTCCAGATCGATGTGAAAAGCTACGAGTTATCCTCCGATGCAGGTGAGACGTTTATCGAGCTTGGTGAGATCCAAACCTCCCGCGAATGGATCAATCACCTGATCAATGATTTTCTGCCGCCGGAGAAAAAATGTTTCAAAGTCCCAGGTGCGGTTAAAGCGCTTTTGTAACTTTCAGATCAAATCCTCGTCTTTATCAAACGCAGCTTTCCCTCAGATTCAATCAAGCAGTGTTTCGAGATCGATTATGAGGGCGTTGATCAACTCTGTGCCGCGCAATGCTGGCGTAGCTTGCATGGTGTGAATGCGTCCTGTTTGGGCGAGTGCTGGGGTGCATTGGTTGAGGGCTTCGCGAAGTTTCACGGCCTGGAAGTTTTCTGATGCGTCGTCGAGGCCGGGTTTGTCAA
>JBIIFS010000089.1:0-7331 GCA_044237185.1 Luteolibacter sp. | reverse complement strand
CGCTCCGACCAAGCGGAATGCGTCCCTTGAGGGGACGAGGAAGGATTAGCTTTGCGCCCTCATCACGCCTTGAACTCGTGACCCCATCGCTCGGCCTTTTACGCAAGGACTTTTGGCAAACAGTCTATGGGGCGATCAGGGTTGGCATCTCGGTGAACACGGGGTGTGGGGAAAACACACCCTGTTTGAGGAATCTCTGCGCTCGCCGTTGGTAATCCGTTATCCAGGAACTAAGAACTAAGAACAAATGCCAAAGTCGCTAGCGTCTTTGGCATTTCCCACACCAATACGTCGCCCTCTGTCCTAGAACTTTATGGGAAATGGGCGTTTTACAAACACGGCATGGCTCGCCTTTCCTGTCATAGACAAACAAACGCTGCTTGAAATAACCCGGTTCGCCATCGGATTTGAGGAAGTCACGAAGCGTAGTGCCGCCCTGGGAGATTGATTCGGTTAGTACTTCACGAATCGCGCTAACGAGCTTTTGAGCGCGGGGTTTGGTGATTTTGTTAGACTCAAGCAACGGATGAATGCCGGATCGGAACAAACTCTCGGATGCATAAATGTTGCCGACGCCGACGACGATTTTCGCATCCATGATCGCAACTTTGACCGGGATCGATTTGTTCCGAAGTGTAGCGTGTAAATGAGCTGTGGTGAAATCGGATTCAAGCGGCTCGGGGCCCAGATTAGTGAGAAGCGAATGCGTTCGGATCTCAGAAGCTGCCATCCGCATGACCGAGCCGAACCTTCTTGGATCGTGGTAGCGGAGCTGCAAGTTATTTCCCACCGTGATCCCGATGTGATCGTGTTTTTTCCAATCCTCTCCGGGATGGATTATGCGGAGGCTTCCCGACATACCAAGGTGGATCAAAATAACATCTTGGGTATCGGTTTCCAATAAGAGGTATTTGGATCTTCTTTTGACTGAAACAAAAGTTGCGCCTTCAAGATCGGTGAGATTTTGAGGCACCGGCCAGCGCAAATCACGGCGCCGAATAATGATTTCACGGATTTGATGGCCGATGAGGTGCGGAGAAATGCCCAAGCGTGTGGTTTCGACTTCAGGTAGCTCCGGCATCTTCGTAAAAAACTTAAAGTATCTCCTTGGTAAATCTGACAACCACCTGATAGCGGCCGTCCATTTTGGCGCTGCCCAGTAAAATACTGCCGCCTTGATTGAGTCTCCACGAGTGACTTGTAAGCGTTTGACTCTCCTGTAGGTCGCTGGCCTTGGGCATTTTGCTGAAACGCTTGGGTTTGCCGTAGATGGAAATCAATATCTTCCCAAGCTCTTGCCAACTTTTTTCAAGGTCCGACGAATAATCCCCGATATTCCTGTCTTCGGTTTGTAGCGTGCATTCAATGAGTTTGCCTTCCGGGCTCCAATTGAAGGTCAGGGAGTAGTTGAGCCCCCCGATTTTGTCACGGGTGACGAAAACGTTATTGAGCCCCGTCCGTCCAATGAACGTTGGATCCATGGTTGCTGTGACGAGTTTGCTTTCGTAGAGCTTTTTGGTGACCGTATCACGATTGTCACCAAAAACGACGGTATCAAAAATCGCATCCTCATCGATCTTTTTGATATGGGTATGAGCCACTCCATCATTTTCAGTGGGATGGTTTTGTTGGATCCAGGCTTGATCATCGATATGGAGCTTGTTCATCTCCATGGTAATGATTTTTAGGTTTTTAAGGCGCATCGTGACACGATCATCCTTATTGCCAACATACTCGGCCTCGAAAGTTTTGGTCTTATCCGCATTGGACCAGATTCGGAATTCCGTAGCACCTGCCAGCGAGGAGATGATGAGGAAGAAGGAAATGACAAATCGGAGCATCGTATCGTTGGCGGATCTTGGGATTGATATCGAATTCGATGCAAGATAGAAAATGTTCATCAAACCCCGATTTAATCCATTGTTTTTGTTCTCATACAGCCCATTGACCCTACAAAATCTTGGTCTTGTTTTGTGCTTTTTTCTTGTGGATTTCGGATTTGCCCAAAAATCCGATCTAGGATCAAAAGCGCCACGTATTGTGATCCCGACTCAAAATAGCCAACGGAATCAATCTCGTACGGTACCATCCGCAGTGACGACTAAATATCCTTGGAAAAACCATGTGACCGCGACGATTTTTTGGTGCGGAGAGCAGCCGACGGATCGAAATCCGACTCCGAATTGCAAATCTTCTTGGGATACTAGGTGGATGGAGAATTTTGGAGGTTACGATGAACCGGATTCGCAGAAACGAATTGCGAATCATGCCACGGGTGAGTTGCAAACCTAATCTTGCTGTGGTAGCAAACAGTCTAACTTTAGTAATGACGGATTGGTATTCCTCGCTTCGCAGCGGCGGTTTTGTTAAAACCGCCCTACCATGAGGCTCTTCCAAATCAAGAATCGGCAATGCTTTGTGAGCATTAGCGAATTTCCATACCGAAACGGAGTCCTGGCTGCTTGGACGAAGCAAAGCGGAGCTAATCAAAGCAGATCGTAGCTTCGGCCACCGACACCTTCGAACCAGCGGACGTAGGCTTGGTTGACCATGTAGTATCCGCCTGGAGTGGGGTAGTTACCGGTGAAATACCAGTCACCACAGGGACCTTTAATGGAGGCGCGAAGGTTTTCGATGGTCTGATAGATGACTTCGACCTCGCCATGCCAGTCGATATCTTCAGGATAAACCATGCGGCTGATCTCCTCGGAGATTTCCTCGGCAGTGAAAGCTTCGTAAACCCCTTGCACGCGGTTGACGCGTTCTGCTGAAGCTTTTCTGAGCTCTTTTTTGCATTGCTCGTAAATATCATCGAGCAGGTGCTGGCGACCCGCGCGGCGGTGTAGGGCGACGGCGGCGTTGAACGCGATGAACTTGCCGAGTTCCGACATGTCGATGCCGTAGCAATCCGGATAGCGGATTTGTGGGGCTGTGGAACAAATGACGATTTTGGAAGGTTCCGTGCGCGCCAGAATTTTGAGAATGGATTTTTTCAGGGTTGTGCCGCGGACGATGGAGTCATCGATGACGACCAGATTGTCTCCGGCCCTCACAGCTCCGTAAGTGATGTCGTAGACATGCGAGACGAGTTGATCGCGCCCCTTTTCCTGAGAAATGAAGGTGCGCATCTTGATGTCCTTGTGGGCGATCTTTTCGCCGCGTGGCCAGTTGCGCATGATGAGCTCATCCACCTTTTCCGGGGTGAGCGTGCCCTTTTCAACTGAATCGATAATTTCCATCCGGACTTGTTGGCGGCGATACAAACGAAGGCCATCCATCATGCCGTGGTATGCGGTCTCCGCAGTGTTCGGAATGAACGAGAAGACGGTTTTGTCAAAAGACTCGCCGATTGATTGCATCACCTGATCCACCAGAGCCGAGCCCATGGCTTTGCGCTCGCGATAGATTTGCGGGTCGTTGCCACGGGAAAAATAGATTTTTTCGAACGAGCAAGGTGTGAATTTCTGTGGCGTGTGGAACTGGACGTCGGAGATCGAACCATCGGCTTTAATGGTGATGACCGAACCTGGATCGATGGCTTTGACCTGATCGGCTCTGGCTTCGAATACGGTCATCAACGGCACGCGCTCGGAAGCGAAGGCGATGACTTCATCGGTGATGAGCATGTGACACGGACGGATGCCGCGTGGATCGCGCATGACGAACATATCGCCGTTTCCGATCGTGCCGCAAATGGCGTAGCCGCCGTCCCATGGCTCGGCGGATTGGGCAATGAGATCCGGAACATCGAGAGCG
Organism: Luteolibacter sp.; assembly: GCA_044237185.1. Lineage (GTDB taxonomy): Bacteria > Verrucomicrobiota > Verrucomicrobiia > Verrucomicrobiales > Akkermansiaceae > Luteolibacter. The sequence continues at coordinate 3,575 of JBIIFS010000089.1, read as the reverse complement.
GCGGAAATGTGTTCGGGGATTTCCGCGCCGGGCATGCCCTGGTCGCGGAGTTTGTGATAGAGATTGGTATGTGCCTCGTCGAGGTGGTAGCCGATTTCTTCGAGAACTGTCTGGGTATCGGTTCCGAAAACCGGATGCTGGCCGCGCTCGATGAGGGTTTTGTTCAACTCCATCGCGTTGGTCATGTTGAAATTGCCCATGACCATGAGCGTGCGGGTGGGCCAGTTGCTGCGGCGCAGGTAAGGATGGCATGAGCCTTCGTCGAATTCACCACTGGTCCCGTAACGAAGGTGGCCCATGAGGATTTCACCCCCGAAATCGAAATGGGTTTTCACGCTCTCGGGGTTACTCTTGTCTAGCGTTCCCTTGCGATCCATTTTGAAAAACGACTTCACTTCCTTTCGGAAAATTTGGGCGAGCGCATCGGTTTCAATTCCGCGGCGGCGGTGGACGTAAGGTTTGCCCATGGGCATATTTAGCTTCACGCAGCCGATGCCGGTGCCGTCCTGCCCGCGGTTGTGCTGCTTTTCCATCAGGAGGAAAAGCTTGTTCATGCCCCACAAACAAGTGCCGTAGCGATCGTAGTAGTAGGCCAAGGGCTTCCGCAACCGCACGGCTGCGATCCCACATTCATGCTTCAGAAAATCGCTCATGCTTTAATTTTATGTGCTGAAAAACCGAACAGGATTTCGCTCATGGCTTTACTTTCACTCTCACGCCTTCTTGTGCAACCATATTCCCGAGAACATGTCCTCCCGGACCGGCTTTGAGTGCTTGTCCGACTTGATCCTCACTGACAATGGCGACCCAGCCTATGCCCATGTTGAAGGTGTGGAAACGATCTTCCGCATCGACCTGAGCGAGAAGTTTTTCGATTCCCAGAAGATCCCATTGGGGGATTTCAAGATCCGCGCCCATGCCGACGAACAGGCGCTCGAGGTTTTCAGGGAGGCCGCCGCCGGTGATGTGCGACATGGCTTTGGGTTTCACCCCGTATTTCTTGAGATCATTGACCACATCGTCATAAAGGCGGGTTGGCTGGAGCCATGCTGTGAGTTCCTCATCGGTGACCGTGCCGGGTGTCATTTCGGCAAGCGCGCGGCGGACGAGCGACCAACCGTTGGCGTGGATGCTGTTGGATTTGTAACCGATCAGGACATCGCCGATGGCGAGGGTGGTGGGATCGATGAGATTTTCCTTCTCGGCGCAGCCGATGCAAAAGCCGGAAAGTTCGAGCACGTCAACGGGCACGATACCGGGCATTTCCGCGGTTTCTCCACCGGCTAGGATGCAGTTGCAGGCTTCGAGGTAATCCGCCATCCCGCTGATCACGCGAGTGATTTTTTCTTCATCGAGTGCGGCGATGCCGATGTAGTCGAGGAAGAGCAGGGGATCGCCGCCGGTGGTGAGGATGTCGTTGACAGACATCGCGACGAGATCCTTGCCTGCGATTTCGAGAAGATTTTTTTCGAGGAGGATTTCCAGTTTGGTTCCGACTCCGTCACAACCGGTGACGATGACCGGATGTTTGTAATCGGAAAGATCGTAACATGCGGCGAAAAGACCGAATGCACCGAGTAATTTCCGCTGTTGTTGGGTTCGTTTGACGTGAGTTTTAATATCACAGACGAGTGCCGCGGCTTTACGCGTATCGACTCCTGCTTGCTGGTATGTGAGCTTTCCTGCCATGGCTGTGAAGCGGTTTTAGGTTGGTGGGGCGCAGTGGTCACGCAGAAAAGATTTTTTGCTGCATTCTCTTTTAAAATCAGGGGTTTTGGATGTATGGAGCCAAGATAGGTGCAAGCGTTTGGCAGGTTTTCTCTGGCCAATCGGGTTTGGGCGTCAGAATCGCCATGGCAAGCGAGTGATGCTCGGGCCAAGTTGCTTCCATCGGAATTTTCGGGCCAATGCTTGAGATGATGGCTTTTGCGAGTGATGCATTCGCATGCAGGTTGGCGATCACGGATGCGACGTCGACAGCGGCTTCGTCGGCTTTCCAAGCATCGTAATCCGTCACGAGGCACAATGTTGCGAGAGCGATTTCGGCTTCGCGGCAAAGCCGGGCTTCGGGGGCATTGGTCATGCCGATGAGGTCGAAACCCATGTTGCGGTGCATGTTGGATTCCGCACGAGTGGAGAAAGCGGGGCCGTTCATCGAAACGTAGGTTCCGCTGTTGTGAAGTCGTGCGGTGTGATGGGAAGCTGCTTCGATAAGAAGCTTGCGCATGGAGTGGCTGTAAGGATCTCCAAAAGAAACGTGGGCCGCGATGCCGTTTCCAAAAAATGAAAACTCGCGCGAACGGCCTGTGCGATCCACGAGTTGGTCAGGGATGACGACATCACGGGGTCTCATGTTTTCACGAAGGGAACCCACGGCGGTAACGGAAACGATCCAACGCACATTCAATGAACGCAGTGCCCAGATGTTCGCGCGGTGATTGATTTCATGAGCCGGTAGGCGATGGCCGCGACCATGACGGGGGAGAAAGAACACGCTCCGACCAGCGAGCTTGCCTTCGATGATTTCATCAGAGGGAGAACCAAAGGGAGTTTCAATGGCATGGGTGCGAACGACTTCCAGGGAGTCGATCTCGCAGAGGCCGGAGCCGCCGATGATGGCGAGAGAGGGTGCTTGCATGGTTGGATGGTGTGAAATGACGATGGGGATTTAGAGGGGCATGATCCATGTGAAAATTCCGCGACTTGTGAACGGAAAGGTGGATTTCAAATACCTTGAGCAACGCGTCGATTTCTCTCTTTGTCTCGTCCAGTTTGACGAAGGCGAGATCATCCGCCCGCATGATCATCCGGGAATGACAGGAATAATTCTATGTGCTTCCGGTGAAATTGAGACATCAAACTATGATCTAACTGAAATACCCGACGTGCAGGTGAGTGAGGGGCATCAACTGCTTAAAAGAGTGGGAACGGCAGTTCTTAAAAAGAACGATATTTCCACGCCCACGGCGAAGGCGCGAAACATCCACACCTTGAAAGCGCACAAGGTCAACCAATTAGTGGATATTTTCACCCCGCCTTATGACAAGGAGCGGATCGAGCAAATTCATTGGTATAGCCTCTCGCCGGATCCGGTCGCCGGTCGGGTGGATGTTTTTGAGGCCAAGGCGGAGTGAGGAATTCACTTTGCGGCAAGAACCGGGCCGACTCGAGCATGGCGGACGAGGAATTCATCGGCGAGTTTGCCGTAGGACAGGGCGCCAATGCCTGATGGATCGTGCTCGAAAATGGTTTTACCGTGTGAAGGTGCCTCGCCGATGCGGATCGTTCTCGGGATGACTTGCTTGTAGATTTCCTCTGGGAAGTAGTTCGTGACTTCCTCGACAACCTGACGGCACAGCAGGGTGCGACTGTCATACATCGTCATGATAATACCTTCCAAGGTGAGATCGGGATTGGCTCCTGAATTGCGAATTTCATCGAGAATGCTGACAATTTTCGCAAGACCTTCGAGGCCAAACCATTCGCATTGGAGGGGGATGAGGACCTCGTCCGCAGCAGCGAGGGCGGCGGTCATTAGGACGCCCAAGGATGGAGGGGTATCAAGGATGCAATAC